>JBGVGI010000055.1:0-4324 GCA_045121595.1 Oscillospiraceae bacterium
CCTGAATCCGTGAAACTGAATATCTTTTTATGCCGATACGATTAATTTCTTCGAATCGGCATATATTTTTTTAATATGTCTATCTTGCTTGTCAAAATGAAAGATTTGTCCTGTAAAAGGGTATACTTCCCCCTATAGGAAAAATTGCACTTTGACTTTTTCTTTTTATAGACTGAAATCCGCAAATGCAGTATAAACTTCAGAAAACGTATGTCGCCATACATTACTTTTCCCAAGTCCGATAATCAGTTGCCTTGCATGTGATGTTACATGACTTGCCATCATGACCAGATTGCTTATGACAGTTCTCAGTCTACGGCGTTTTACTTTATGTCGTGTTTTGCGTATTCCAATGGTTTCCTGTCCGATCATGCGTAGAATGTTGTATGCCAGAATCGTTAACTCCAATACCAGCTCGTTTGTGTCAAACTTTCCAGAAGGAAGACGTTCCACATCCATGTCTGTTTTGATCTCACTATGGAATTGTTCACATTCTCCGTGGGCATGGTAATGTCTGATCACTTCATCATCACTCATTCCTGTATTTTCCCACCATGTTTCCACCTCCACATCTGACGGAAAAAGAAACTGGCCTTTTTTATCTATGGTTCGTTCTGTGATTTCGTATCCGATACGGAGCGTAACTGTCTTTTGGATTCCGTCTTCTGTTGTATAGGAAATATCTTTCCAATCACTTCCCGTGTAGACAGTTTTTCCCTCACGTGGCTGTGTGATATTTTGACAGTGTTTTTGTGCCATGGAAAGCCATTCTTCCTTACTTTCACGACGCAGGTTTCTTTTTATGATAAATTTGCAACCCTCTTCCAAAAGGATCCCAATATTTTCAGCTGCATCATTTCCAGAATCCAAACGTACCAGAAGAGGTTCATTTGTAATCTGTTTACACAGGCGAATTGTTTCTCGCAGGAATTCTGGTGTATTTTTCTGACAGTGCTGTTTTCCTTCCCTCAGTTCTGCATTGATCAAATAGCCTTCTGTTCCTATATATGCCATGATTGGAGCGTATCCGTCGTATCCTTTATAGGTACGTGATACTCCTTCTTTCTTAGTTTTTGAATTATCAAACGGAGTGACATCAATGTCTACTGGAACATATCCGCTTGGAAGTCTGCCGGGAACTATTCCATTAGAACGCAACATTTCCACATTTTCAGACAGGATTTTTTCACGCATAGTATTACCGATGTCATCCATTCTCTGCCGAAGTGTTTCTTCGGAAGGTATTGCCCTTGTGATGCCTAGTGCATACTTGTAAAATTCAATATCATCATCCATCTCGTGAACAGCTCCGTACTGTGGTTTTCCCATGCATAGCATTCCGATATAAGTAAGTAGAATGTCCCCGTTTTTTATCTGATGTTGTGACCTGTTTTTGGTAACATCCATTCTATTACAACGTTTCACAAAATCGCTTTTTCCAAGAATAGCACCGACTACGGCAAGACCACTCGCCGGAATGATACGTTCATTTGTAAATTCAATTTTTATATTACTCATAAAATCCGCTCCCTAAAATAGTTTTCTGACAAGACTATTATAGCAGAATAAACCATCACCGAATGGGTGAATTTTGAATTATACAAAAAACAATGAAAAATGCTTGTATTTTGGTGTTTCGAGAATTATGTTGGTATATGAGTTTCACGGATTAAGGCAAGATTAATTAACATACCGCCTCGTGACAGTGCGGAATGGAAAACGGAATTTAATGCAAGAACTTCTGCGGAACGTTCCAATAAACGGGAGAAATTAGACTTTAAAATAGAAGACGGCAGATAAAATGTGGATCGAGATGACAGAGCAGGATATGCTTTCCAATACAGATGCTGTAATTCAAAAGCTGGAACATCTAAAGCAGGTGGGCCATACATTATTGATTGATGATTTTGGTATGGGTCACACGTCTATTGTTTATTTACAATCGAATTATTTTGATGTAGTAAAACTGGATGGTTCTTTGGTAAAAAACATACTGGAGAATTCCACAGACCAGAAGATTGTGGCTTCTGTGGTTGAATTGGGAGAGAAATTAGGCGTAAAAGTAATTGCTGAATATGTGGAAACCGAAGAACAGCGAGATAAACTAAAAGAATTAGGCGTTTCTGGTATCAGGGCTATTTGTATAGTAAGCCGGTAGCATTGGATGAGTTTATTGTCTGGATGAAAAAGTGTAACGAAGGAGTTTAGTTTTCCTTGGACATCCAGCAATATTGTTCTCTGTAATGTTTCGGAGAAATCCCTTTTTCCTTTTTGAAGGTGCGGGAAAAATAGGAATAGTCCTGAAATCCTGCCCGTTCTGTGACTTCGGAAATGGGAATCAGGGTGTCCCTTAACATGGCAGCGGCTATCTCTATTCTGTTTCGATTTAGAAATTGAAAGATAGTTTCGCCGGTATAGGAAAGGAACCGTTTGGATAAATCGGTTCGATTCATTGAAAATTGTTTTGTTAAATCTAAGATGGTGATTTTCTTGTATAGATTACTTTTCAGATAAGTAATTACCGCAAGAATTTCATCATCTTTTTTCTGTTTTTCAGTATGGATAAGCGTAGCCTTCTCATGGGATAACGTATTTGCCAAAGCTAATAGTTCAATTAAGTAAGTACGGCTTCTGCATGCCCAAAAGTCTGTATCCTGCAATGTGATTTGGGCATAAAAATCCTGAAAAAGCTTTGTAATTCGAAGAGAATTATCCGGATTTGGAAACAAAACCCCATAAGAAGGAGAAATTCGCTTGACGAAGGAATCCAGATAAAAACAATCTTGCATTTCAGTAGTGCTTAAGGTAGAAGAAGTTGTTCTGATATTTTGGAAATTTAATGCACTATTTATAATGGAAGGATGAAACAGGATGGCTTTTACAGAAATGTCTTTTTCAATAGACAGAAGTTCCGTTTCGTTTGCGCAAACCAAAACAGGAGCATCAAAAGAGATGGCTTGGTGATTGAAAAGAAATATTCCGCTGCCGGATTCGATAAAAACCAAAGAAAGACGGCTGTTTTGTAAAGCGGAAGAGTCAAATCCCAAACCTTCATAATATCCCATATCTAAAGTAAAGTATCCGTGATGTTCTTTCGTGCAAATTTCCATAAGTATTCTCCTAACTTTTCCTAATATAAGTTTCTGATGCTATTTTATATCGAAATTGATAATCCGACAATCCTTTCTGCCAATTCTTCATGGTCTTTTCTTTGGAATATTTTATAATTAGGCTAGAAAGCAAAGGAGGATGGCTTATGAAAAGAAAAATAATACAATGTTTGGGATTGATGTGTTTGTTGGTTATTAACAGTGGATGTGGCAAAGAAACGGTCACACCAAAACCGGAAAAAGAAAAGGGAACCATACAGGTGCTAGAAGGATTCTACAGTGAGGAACTGGGGACGGAGAATACAGTAAGAATATATCTTCCACCGGAATATGAAAACAGTGAAGAAAGATATCCTGTAATTTATATGTTTGATGGACAGAATTTGTTTGACTGCTCCACGGCAACTTATCAAAAGGAATGGCATATCGATGAAAGCCTTGATACTTTATATGACGAAAAGCGCACCAAAGGCATAATTGTGGTAGGGGTGGACTCCGTCAGCAGCAGGAGAAACAAAGAATATAATCTTTATCTGAGGGAATACGATGGAGGTGGTGCCGGAGATGTTCTAAAAACGTGTGATTTTTATGCTAACACGTTGAAACCTTATATTGATAAAAATTATCGCACACAAACAGACAGAGAGCATACAGCGATTATTGGTGCATCCTATGGAGCCGTGGCAGCCATATGTGCCAGTACACAATATCCGGAACTGTATGGATATACCGGCATGTTTTCCTATTGTGACAATCAAAATCCGGAAAAAATGACTGAATATATAAAAGAGCATATGACGCCGGAAATTTTAACGGATAACAGAATTTATTTTTACACTGGAAAATACGATTTTGCCTATACTTCGACAAAGTCTGCTTATGAAATTGCCAAGGAAAATAGCTTAGAAAATATACATTATGAGCTGGATGAAGGGCAGCACGATGAATACTCCTGGGGTACCAAATTTACAGAATGTTTAAATTTTTTTTGCTGGATAGAATAAAACTACTTGAAAAATTTTTTATGATATATTAAAATTCTACATGAACGATAGTGTCGAAGTTCACAATAACCTGAATCCGTGAAACTGAATATCTTTTTATGCCGATACGATTAATTTCTTCGAATCGGCATATATTTTTTTAATATGTCTATCTTGCTTGTCAAAATGAAAGATTTGTCCTGTAAAAGGGTATACTTCCCCCTATAGGAA
>JBGVGI010000056.1:0-48663 GCA_045121595.1 Oscillospiraceae bacterium
TCGTTGACAGAAGCCTTATCATATCCAAACTTACCAAAGCACTGGAGTGCCGCATTGATGATGGTAATTTGCTTTTCCTCGCTTAGTGCAAAAAATTTGTCCATTTAATTTCTCCTTTCAAGTGACCGATTCGGTTATTCACAGTATAGCACCGATAACCGATTCTGTCAAGCGATTAGAAATCTAATTCTATGCCAACATCCACTACAAAAAAACGCCTGTACGAGCATTTCTCATGCCCGCACAGGCGGCTTGCTTTATCTTTGGCAATCAATCCAAAGGTTTATATTCTGTTACAGTTTTCAAGTAGGTTTCCGTATCGCCGTTGAGGATCAAATCCGCATAGGCTGCCGGATCGTTGTAAATCAGCCAGTCCAGCTCTGACCTCTGGTACATATTGTCTGCCACCTCGTTCTCCACGGCGGTGCAGTCAATGGAAACCATGCTGCCGTCTGCATATTTCAGCTCGACACAAGCATTGTCGATATTAAACTCACAAGATAATAATCGGTTCACAGTGGTAATCTCCTTACAGATTCTAATTTTCAAAATGAATAATCTGTCGTGATGAACCCGTTTCCCGAATATCGATTCCCATAGACCGCACCAATTCCGCACCAAATGCCCATGAAACTATATGTAAGTACATGGATTTATATAACGGAAAAGTACGAAAATATGGGATTTATTGAGGTTTATGAAGGAATATAGAGATATGAAAAGGCTGTTTATCCAACGTTTCCTAACCTCATTTCTCCGTTTGAATAACGCTGTACATAATTATTATAAAAGAAGATCTCAAAATGAATTTACTGTATTTTAATAATTTTTTCGAAATAATGGAAAAAGTAATGGAAAAATTGGTTGCTGGAAATAAAGGAAAAACCACAAAGCCCGTAATTTAAGGCTTTGTGGTTTCTTTAATCTGGTGCGGGTGACAGGACTTGAACCTGCACGTCGGGGACACCAGATCCTAAGTCTGGCGCGTCTGCCAATTCCGCCACACCCGCATAGGTGAAATTTTATCACAAAATCGGTGTTTTGTCAAGGAAAATACTTGAAAAACAAGGGATAAAGTGATATAATTGGCACATAACCTGTTTATATGAAAGGAATGATTTTTTTGCAGATTTTAGAAGCAATCAAGGCGATAATTTTAGGTATTATTGAAGGTATTACAGAATGGCTTCCGATAAGCAGTACGGGGCATATGATTCTGTTTAACGAGATTACAAACACAAAAAGCGGATTTTTCACAACCGACGTTTTTTTATACGTCATTCAGCTTGGTGCGATTTTGGCGATAGCAACTCTTTATTTTAAAAAGCTTAATCCTTTTTCCCCGTCAAAATCAAAAATTGAGAAAAGTAACACATGGAATATGTGGTTTAAGGTAATTGTTGCCTGTCTTCCTGCTGCGGTTATAGGACTTTTGCTTAACGACTTTATGGAGAAATTTGAAAATTGGTACGTTATAAGCATCACTCTTATACTTTATGGTATTTTATTTATTCTAATCGAACGTAAGAATAAATCCACAAAGGTAGAAGAATTAAATGATTTGACCTATAAAACAGCAATACTTATCGGACTTTTCCAGGTTCTTTCGATTATTCCAGGTACTTCTCGTTCCGGTTCTACAATTCTTGGTGCTATGTTACTTGGATGCTCAAGAACTTTAGCTGCTGAATTTTCATTTTTCCTTGCAATCCCCGTTATGTTTGGAGTAAGTTTCTTAAAACTTGTTACAAACGATTATGTTATGACAAGTTCTGAATGGGTTATTTTGATTCTGGCGATGGTAGTTGCTTACGTTGTTTCGATGATCGCAGTAAAATTCCTTACCAATTACGTTAAAAAACACGATTTTAAAGTGTTCGGTTGGTACAGAATAGTTCTTGGTATACTGGTAATAGGATACTTTTTAATAAAAAACTTTACTTTTTAAAGCTAAAGTAGTATAATGTCATTATGCTACATATTTTAGGAGGAATATAAAATGAAAAAAATTATTGCGCTTATGATTGCGGTTATTACAGCATTTTCCTTGGTTGCATGTTCAGGTGGCGCTGACAAACAGCCTGCTATCGATGCTTTCAATCAGGTGAATACGGCATTCAACGAGGTTGTTGCTGTAATTAATGCAAACCCCGATGATTATACTGAAGACGTTATCAATTCTTTCACACAGATTGCCGGAGTTTTGGCAACACACAAAGCAACTCTCGAAGGTAAAGAAAAGCTTACCGAAGAAGCTTTGAACGAAATGATTGCCTGGTATGGTGACGTTGAAGAATGGATTGCTAACACAAAAACAGAACTTGGTATTGAATAATTTTAACTAAGCGATAAGGCTCAGGATTAATCCTGAGCCTTGTTTTGGTTTAAAAGATTATACTTAATGTCCCATAGCTTTTGCGAGAGGTCAACGTAGTAGGTGTGAGGATTTTCAAAACGTTTTACCTCATCCCAAAGGGTATCAATCTGTTCTTTGCAATAATCTCTTATTTCATTGATAGTGGGGAGGTTATACACAAGTTCACCATTTTTAAAGATAGGAACGAGTAATTCTCTTGCTTCAAAATCGGTAATAGTTTTGCGTTTCCAGGTATAGTTGGGATCAAAAAGTTCCAAAGGTTTTGTGTCGTCAATGGTTTCATCGTGAACACAAATTAGATCGGCAATTGCTTTACCCGTTGCTTTTTCGGTAAGACGATAAACCTTTTTAAAGTGGGGAGTGGTGACTTTTCCTGCATTTTCGCTGATTTTGATTTTAGGTGTAATTTCTCCGTCTTTTTCTTTGGCAACAAGCTTATAAACACCGCCGAAAACGGGATCGCTTTTGGCAGTAACAAGGCGTTCACCCACACCGAATATATCAATTTCGGCACCCTGTAAAATAAGGTCTCTTATGATAAATTCATCAAGCGAGTTGGAAGCAACGATTTTACAGGTGTTAAGTCCTGCATCATCAAGCATCTTTCTTGCTTTTTTGGAAAGATAGGTGATGTCACCCGAGTCAAGGCGGATGCCGAAGTTTGTGATGCCTTTGGGTACTAAAACCTCTTTAAATGCCTTTATTGCGTTGGGAACACCACTTTCCAAAACGTTATAGGTGTCAACTAAAAGGGTGGTGTTATTGGGGTAGGTTTCACAGTAAGTTTTGAATGCCTCGTATTCTGTGTCAAACATCTGCACCCAGGAATGCGCCATAGTTCCCGTTGCGGGGACGTTGTAATCTCTGTCGGAGATTGTACATGCAGTACCAACACAACCACCTATATAGGAAGCTCTGGCACCTAATACGGCACCGTCAGCTCCTTGAGCACGACGGGAACCGAATTCTGCAACAGCTCTGCCTTTGGCAGCTCTTACAATTCTGTTTGCCTTTGTGGCAATTAAAGACTGATGGTTTATAGCAAGTAAAAGATAGGTTTCAATAAACTGTGCTTCAATGGCAGGTGCTTTTACAGTTAATAGAGGTTCCCCGGGAAATACTGGTGTGCCTTCGGGAACTGCCCAGATGTCACCCGTGAATTTAAAGTTTTTAAGATAGTTTAAAAACTCTTCGTCAAAAAGGTTTTTGCTTTTTAAAAACTCAATATCCTCATCGGTGAATTTCAGGGATTTTATATATTCCACAACCTGTTCAAGTCCTGCTGCAATTGCAAAACCGCCTTTATCGGGGACCTGCCTGAAAAAGAGGTCAAAATATGCAATTTCGTTACTCATTTTATTTTTGAAATATCCGTTTGCCATTGTGAGCTCATAAAAGTCACAAAGTAGGGTGTAGTTTTGTTTTATCATCTTATTACCTCAATCTGTAAGCCTTCCATAACGTCGAGTGCTTTTTGGTGCATAGACAAATCTGCAGATGCTGTAAGGGATGCATCTACGATTATTTTAGCTTCGGGAAGTGCAGCTTTTGCAATAACTGCATTTGAAATAACACATATATTTGAAACGAGTCCGCAAAGCTCTACAACATCGTAGCCTTCTTTTTTCAGAAATTCTCCAAGCTCTAAACTGCCGAAAACGTTTTTGTAGATTTTAATTTTAGCCAAATCAAGGAAGGATGCGGTTTTGCCATAAATATTATAACCCTCTGTTCCTTTGATACAATGGGGAACGGGGAGTTTTTTGCCTTCCTGAGTTTCTGAGTAGTTTTCATAATGTGTATCAAAAGTATAGATAAGATCGTAATCTTCTTTTAAGTATTTTTCAATTTTGCCTGAAATCTTTTCGTCTAAGGTAACAGCTTCGGGAAATCCCAAAGAGCCTGAAACAAAATCGTTCTGGAAGTCTACTACAATGAATGCTTTTTTCATAAAATCAACTCCTTTTTATTTATTGTACTCGCTTTTTATAAATTTGTAAAGATAAAAGGCTCAACTTAAAGTTGAGCCTTAAAATTTAGATTTTTGTGATATCGACAAGGTCAATATCGTCGATGGTCTTATCGAGTGCGAGAACGTCTGCAATAGCGTTTGCAGTGTCGATAGAAGTAAGACAGCAGATAGAACGTTCAACAGCCTTTCTTCTTATCTTAACGCTGTCACGTGCGGGCTGACGGCCTTTTTCGGAAGTAGAGATAACGTAATCAATCTTACCGCTGTCGAGGAGGGTGAGAACGTTGTTATCGGGGTCGTCGCTTATTTTCTTAACAACGTTTGTAGCGATCATATTGCGGTTTAAGAGAGTTGCAGTACCGCTTGTAGCATAAAGGTCAAAGCCTAAGGACTCAAACTTATCTGCAACTTCCAAAACTTCCTGTTTGTCGGAGTCACGCACAGTGATAAGAACGCCGCCTGATTTCTTCATAGTGTTTCCTGAAGCTACAAGACCTTTGAGCAAAGCTTCATCGAAGCTTTTTGCAATACCCAAAACTTCACCTGTAGACTTCATTTCGGGGCCTAAGTGGGTGTCAACGTTTATAAGTTTTGCAAAGCTGAATACGGGAACTTTTACTGCAACGTAGTCTGCTTCGGGGTAAAGACCTGTGCCGTAGCCTAAGTCTTTAAGTTTTTTGCCGAGTACGATTTCAGTAGCAAGGGAAACCATCGGAACACCAGTTACCTTACTGATGTAGGGAACTGTTCTTGAAGAACGGGGATTAACTTCAATTACGTAAACCTCGTGGTTATATACAACGTACTGAATGTTGATAAGACCTTTTACTTTAAGTTCACGTGCTAAGCGTGCTGTATACTCAATAAGAGTACGTCTTGTGTGGTGAGAAAGGTTCTGTGCAGGGTAAACGGAAATTGAGTCACCAGAATGCACACCCGCTCTTTCAACGTGCTCCATAATACCGGGGATAAGGAAATCTTCACCATCGGCGATAGCATCAACCTCAACTTCGGTGCCCATAAGGTATTTGTCGATTAAAACTGGGTTTTCAAGCTCGTGAGAAGTGATGATTGTCATATACTCAGTAACGTCTTTATCGGAGTGAGCAATAATCATATTCTGACCGCCCAAAACGTAGGAAGGACGGAGCAATACGGGATAACCGAGTTCGTTTGCTGCCTTTAAAGCTTCTTCGGTTGTAAAGATTGTGTGACCCTGAGGTCTCGGAATACCGCAACGCTCAAGCAAAGCATCAAAACGTTCTCTGTCTTCTGCTTCGTCGATACTGTCGCAGGAAGTACCGAGAATATTCACACCGAGCTCGTCAAGGAACTTAGTAAGCTTGATAGCAGTCTGTCCGCCGAACTGTACCACAACGCCGTAAGGCTTTTCAGTTTCAATAAGGTTTCTTACGTCTTCCTTGGTAAGGGGGTCAAAGTAAAGACGGTCACCAGTGTCAAAGTCTGTAGAAACAGTTTCGGGGTTGTTGTTTGCGATAATTGCTTCATAACCTGCTTTTTTAAGTGCCCATACGCAGTGAACACAGCAGTAGTCAAACTCGATACCCTGACCGATACGGATAGGACCTGAACCAAAAACGATAACTTTCTTTTTATCACTATTCTGCTTTTCGATAAACTCTTTTGCTTCATTTTCTTCATCGTAGGTAGAATAGAAGTAAGGAGTTTTAGCTTCAAACTCAGCAGCGCAGGTGTCAACGAGTTTATAAGAGGAGAACTTAGGTGTTACCTCACAACCTGAAAGACGTTTGATGGTGGAGTCAAGGTAACCCATCTTTTTAGCTTTAAGGTAAAGGTCATCTGTAAGGTTTCCTTTTTTGAGTTCGTTTTCAAGGTCAATAAGATTTAACATCTTGTAAAGGAACCATTCGTCAATCATTGTGACAGAGTGTACTTCTTCGGGAGAAATACCACGTTTTAAAGCTTCGTATACCATAAAGATACGGCGGTCGTCAACGATGGAAAGAGATTCTTTAACTTCGTTATCGGAAAGCTCTTCGAAATCGGGGAGTGTAAGTGTATCAAGACCGAGTTCAATTCCTCTTACTGCTTTCATAATGCCTTGCTCGAAGGAAGTACCGATACTCATTACTTCGCCCGTAGCCTTCATCTGGGTACCGAGTGTACGTTTTGCATAAACGAACTTATCAAAAGGCCATTTCGGGAACTTAACAACAAGGTAGTCAATAGCGGGTTCAAAACAAGCGTAAGTGTTTCCTGTAACTGCGTTTACGATTTCGTCCAAAGTGTAACCGATTGCGATTTTAGTAGCAACTTTTGCAATAGGATAACCCGTTGCCTTGGAAGCAAGTGCAGAAGAACGGGAAACACGGGGGTTTACTTCAATTACTGCGTATTCGTCACTTTCAGGGTAGAGTGCAAACTGACAGTTACAGCCACCTTCAACCTTAAGCTCAGATACGATGTTTAAAGCTGCTGCTCTTAACATATTGTATTCTTTAGGGGAGAGAGTAACGGCAGGTGCCACAACGATAGAGTCACCTGTATGAACACCAACGGGGTCAAAGTTTTCCATAGAACATACTGTAATGCAGTTGTCATGGGAGTCTCTTATTACTTCAAACTCAATTTCTTTCCAGCCTGAAATACATTTTTCGATAAGAATCTGTGTAATGGGGGAGAGACGTAAACCGTTGATGGAGATATCGCGAAGTTCAGCCTCGTTGTTAGCTATACCGCCACCTGTACCACCCAAAGTGAAAGCAGGGCGTACGATAACGGGGTAGTTTATCTCTTTTGCAAAATCCACTGCATCTTCAACGGTTGTAACAACTTTAGAGGGGATACAGGGTTCACCGATAGCTTCCATTGTGTCTTTAAAGCTCTGGCGGTCTTCAGCTTTGTCGATAGTTTCAGGGTCAGCACCCAAAAGCTTTACGTTGTGAGCGTCTAAAAAACCTTCTTTTGCAAGTTGCATAGAAAGGGTAAGACCTGTCTGTCCACCAAGAGTAGACAAAACGCTGTCAGGTTTTTCAATTTCAATTACCCTTTTGATAACGTCTAAGGTGAGAGGCTCAATGTAAATTTTATCAGCCATAGCCTTATCAGTCATAATTGTAGCGGGGTTTGAGTTGATTAAAACAACTTCAAGTCCTTCTTCTTTCAAAGCCCTGCACGCCTGAGTTCCTGCGTAGTCAAACTCAGCAGCCTGTCCGATAATAATGGGACCTGAACCGATAACAAGGACTTTTTTTATATCGTTTCTAAGTGGCATAGTTTATCTTCCTTTCAGGGCGTTTAAAAATTCTGTGTACAAAAATGCGGTGTCTTGTCTTGAGCGGTCGCATGAAGGTCTGAACTGAACGGAAATTGCAGGAATATTTTTGTAAGTAAGACCTTCAACACTCAAATCGTTTGCGTTTTTGAAACGGATTTCTGCTTTAGCTTCATCAACGTCTGTAACAACGTAGCCGTGGTTTTGTGAAGTGATGTAGGTTTTACCCATCTTTTTATCAACAACGGGCTGAGAAGCACCACGATGACCATGAGCCATCTTTTCACATTTAAATCCATTTGCAATAGCTAAAATCTGATGACCAAGACCTATACCGAGCATAGGTTTTTTGAGAAGTGCTTTTACAGTTTCAATAGCTTTTTTATTATCGCAGGGGTCACCGGGACCTTCTGTGAGAACAATGCCGTCAAAGGACTCAAGCTCTTTTGCATCGGTGTCAGCAGGGAACACTGTAACTTCGCAATCTTTTAAGTTGTTTAAAAGATAATCATAGTTACCGAAGTTTAAAATAGCTACCTTTTTATCCCCGTCTGAAACCTTTTTGGCGGTACAGTCTGTTACCTCATTTACGGGATTTTCGATTTTGAATTCTTTAATTTCTTTTATAGCAGAGTCAGGAATTTCCTCGGTTGAAATCATACCTTTCATACTGCCTTTTGTTCTTAAGATTCTTGTAAGGTGACGGGTATCAATATCATAAATACCGATTACTCCCATTTTTTTAAGAAAAGTATCAATATCCTCTTCCATACGGTAGTTGGAAGGCTTTTCACACCATTCTCTTACAACGTATCCTTTAAGATATGCTTTATCAGACGTCATATCGTAACTGTTTGTACCATAGTTTCCGATAAGAGGGAAGGTCTGAACTAAAACCTGACCATAATAGCAAGGGTCTGTGATAGCTTCTTCATATCCTACCATTGAGGTGGAGAAAACTACCTCACCGATAGATTTGCCTTCACAACCAAAGCTCTTTCCCTCAAAAAGAGTACCGTCTTCCAAAAGAAGATAAGCTTTTTTTGTATTATTCATTTTATCCTCCAAAATTAAAGGTTAATATACTGCAAAATGTCGTCACGCATACGGATTGCTTCTCTGCGTGCAGCTGCTGCGTAATCTTTTTCGTCGCAACCTTCTTTTTTATATGCACAGATAATTCCTCTTGAAGAGTTGATGATAGCACCAAGACCATCTTTGTCAAAACCACCTGCAACGTCTTTTGCACCACCGCCCTGAGCACCATATCCGGGTACTAAGAAGAAAGTATGAGGCATTTTTTCTCTGAGTTCAGCAAGCTGTTCGGGGTATGTTGCACCTACAACGGCGCCAACACCTGAGTACATATATTTGCCAGTAAGCTCTTCGCCCCATTTTTCGCACATTTCACCCATAACTTCGAAAACTGTCTTATCGCCAATTTTCTTGTCCTGAAGTTCGCCCGAAGAGGGGTTTGAAGTTTTAACAAGTACGAAGATACCTTTATCTTCTTCTTTGCAGATTTTAACAAGAGGAGAAATACCGTCAGTTCCGAGGTAGCCGTTTACTGTGAGTGCATCGCCGTCAAAGGGAGCAACTTTTTTGCCGTTTACTTCGATTTTACCGAGATGTGCAGCAGCGTAAGCTTCCATTGTAGTACCAATATCGTTACGTTTACCGTCTGTGATTACGTACATACCTTTTTCGTGAGCGTAGTCGATAGTTTCTTTTAAAGTTTTCATACCTGCCCAGCCGTAAAGCTCGTAATAAGCAGCCTGAGGTTTAATTGCAGGTACGATATCGCAAAGTGCGTCGATAAGACCTTTGTTGTATTCAAGAACTGCTTTTGCAGCACCTACCAAAGGTTCTTCATCAGCGTATTTGTCCTTGATGTACTGAGGTACGTAAGAGTACTGAGGATCAAGTCCTGCTACAGTGGGGTTTCTTAAGCTTTTGATGCGGTCAATGAGTAAATCAAATGACATTTTTTATTCCTCCTTGAATTTAACTTCACCGTTTACAACAGTGCAGATTATTTTACCTTTTAATTTCATACCTTTGAAAACAGAGTTTTTGGATTTGGAATGAAGCTTTTGAGGGTCAACTTCCCATTCTTTGCTGAGGTCTGCGATACAAAGGTCAGCTTTAGCTCCTTCTTTAACAGATCCACCTTCAATTTTCAAAAGTTTTGAAGGGTTTAAACTCATAAGTTCAACAAGTCTTTTGAGTGTAATGCGTTTTGTATCAACAAGGTATGTGTAGGAAGCTGCAAAACTTGTTTCAAGTCCTACAACTCCGTTAGGCGCTTTGAGAAAATCACTCTTTTCGTCAGCTGAGTGAGGAGCATGGTCTGTTACGATGCAGTCGATAGTGCCGTCGATAATGCCTTCGGTTACGGCATTTATATCCGTCTTTTCACGGAGTGGGGGATTCATTCTGTAATCGGCATCGCGTTTTAAAAGATTTTCGTGGTCTAATATAAAGTAATGAGGACAGGTTTCACAAGTTACCTTAATTCCTCTTTTTTTAGCATCTCTTATGATTGCCACAGAGCCTTCAGTGCTTACGTGTGCAATATGAATGGGAAGATTTTCAGCGTCAGCGATACAGATTTCTCTTGCCGTAATACTGTCTTCGGATGCTCTTGTCATACCCTTGACTCCCAAGGCTTCACTGACTGAACCTTTATGGATGATACCACCGTCGATTAAATCGAGGTCTTCACAGTGGGAAATGGTAAGTAAATCATTTTCATCTGCAAGATGCATACCGAGTGCCATTGTTTTTGCGTTTTTAACAGGTCTTCCGTCATCGGACACAGCAATTATCCCTGCTTCTTTCAAAGCTTTCATATCGGTAAGCTCGTCACCTTGCATACCTTTTGTAATGCAACCTACAGTGTAAACTTTCGCTTTTGCATCTTTTGCTTTGTCAAGGATGTATTTTACAGTTTCGGGTGAATCGACTGAAGGGGAGGTGTTAGGCATAGCTAAAACTGAGGTAACACCACCTGCAACTGCCGCTTCACATCCTGTGAAAATATCCTCTTTGTGGGTAAATCCCGGGTCTCTGAGATGTACGTGCATATCAACAAATCCGGGGAAAACGTATTTGCCTTTTGCATCTATGGTTTCACAGTTTGCGGTAATACTTTCGGCAATTCTTGAGATTTTATCATTTTCAATAAGAATATCAAAAACACCATCTAAACTATTTTCAGGACTTACAATGTGTCCGTTTTTTATAAGAAGCATATTTCCTCCTATCCGAGTATGACAACTTTATCTTCTCCGTCACGCTCTGAAACGAAAACTTTTACTTGTTCTTCTTTTGAAGTGGGAACGTTCTTGCCGATGAAATCTGCTCTGATGGGTAACTCTCTGTGACCGCGGTCAATGAGCGCGGCAAGTTGAATAAGCTCAGGTCTGCCTCTTGCCATAATAGCATCAATAGCAGCCCTTGCAGTTCTGCCTGTGTAGATTACATCGTCAACAAGAATTACTTTTTTACCGCTTAAATCAAAATCAATTTTTGAATTATCACGGCTTGCAGCATCTTTTACGATATCGTCTCTGAAAGGCGTAATATCAAGAAAACCAACGTCGACGTCTTTGCCTTCAACAGATTTGACTTTTTCGGCAATGCGGTATGCAAGTTGACCGCCACGGGTCAGTATACCGATTATACACAAGTCTTCAACACCTTTGTTTTTTTCGATAATTTCAAATGAAATTCTGGCGATTGCACGGCTCATAGCCTTATCATCAAGAATTAACGCTTTCTGTTCCATAAAAACTCTCCTGAAATTAAAAAACCAAACTGTCGCGAACTGACAGTTTGGTTGCTCTCAAAACAATCCAAAGGTAATTTATACCTTCGGGTACTATAAAGCAGACCGCCTTGTCAGCCTCACGGGACCAACTTAAAGGTTGTCGGATTTAACTACATATATTTTACTACATTTTTAAAAGAATGTAAAGACCTTTTCGAAGATTTTTTCAAAAAGTCTTTCATTATTTTTAAATTTGTGATAAAATGGTTACAGAGAAAATAAAAGGAGAATATTTTAATGGCGGATAATTTTATTGCAGGAATTGCTCCCGGTGGGCTTAAAGAAGTTTATGAAGTGAAAATTTTGATATGTTATCTTCTTTATTCGGTTGAAAAACCGCTTTCTGTTGACAATATAAACGAGATTTTCAGTAAAGACGACGCAGTCGATTATTTTACCTTTACTACCGCTTTTGCCGAACTTAAAAATTCGGGACATCTCAAGGAAATTGAGTCGGATGGTGTTTTATATTACTCTCTTGCTGAACTCGGTATTGAAACTGCTGTAAGTCTGCAACAGGCATTACCTTCTTCCTTAAGAGAAAAAGTAACTAAAAGAGGCCTTAAGCTTTTGGCAGAACTTCGCCGCGAAAATGAGATTAAAACCGATATCGTAAAAAAAGATAAAGGCTTTGACGTTATCTGTATCGTTGAGGATGGGGGAGTGGAGTATTTAAAACTTAAAATATATGCTCCCGATATCGAAACTGCAGAAACTATCGAAGAAAACTTCAAGAAAAACTCAGTTGAAATTTACGAAGGAATTTTAAGTAAAGTACTTTAAAAAAAGATGCACGGATTTTTCGTGCATCTTTTTAATTTTTCGATGTATGAGATTTCGTGGATTTGTACGGAGTTGTACCCGTAAACAAACGATATACTTTTATAAAATACGATATGCTGTTATAACCGCAGGAGATAGCAGCTTCTGTTATTGAGCAGTCTTTCAAGTAAAGCAACTGCTGGGCTTTGCGGATTCTCGTGCGGTTTAAATAATTCTTAAACGTCATACTTGTCACTTTTTTGAAACTTCTCGAAAAATGGCTATAACTCATTCCGTATATGGCGGCAAGTTCTTTTTCGTCTATATCCTCTGCATATCTTTCCTGAACATAATTCATCACTTTGTAGATCTGATGTGTAGTCTGGTCGTTTGCTAAGGGTTTACTTGTGGTGTCATATCTGAGTATGGTCAGCATAAGTTCCATTACCTTCAGTTTTATTGCCACTTCCGAAGCATATTTTTTCTGTATTGACTCGTTTATAAGAGTATCAAGAATACGCTTGATATCGGTTTTTTCAAGTTCTTCTTTATACCATACATATTTGTTTTCACGCAGATTGAGTGCAAATCGCATAGCATATTCCGCTCCCGAACCACGCCCTGCGAAGTCCAGAAAAAAGGATGGAGGTATTTTTATAACGTAATAGGTGTTCTGTGCGCTTTCTCCCGTTACAACCTGATGAATAGAACCTGAGCAAAAAAGAGTAAGATCTCCTTCGCCTATCTCGTAGCTTATATCGTCTAAAGTTACCGTATAGCTACCTTTCATAACATAGAGAAGTTCAACAGCTTTATGTATATGCGCAAGGCAGGCGAACGAGTTTTTTGAATCGCTTTGTAGGAAAAATTCTATTTCATCACCCACCGACCTCGGTGCCTCAATCATTATATCACTTTTCTTCATAAAAACCTCAATGAACAAATTTGTTATATTTTTTGACAATTTAATTATACCAATTGTTTCGTTATTTGTCTATAATGAAATTAAAGTTTTATGCCAAAACTTTAACGTATAAAAAACGGAGGTATGATAGTAATGGACAGAATAGTAAAGGTAGGTATAATCGGATGCGGTGGTATCGCAAATGGTAAGCATATGCCATCGCTTTCCAAGTTGCCAAATGTAAGAATGGTAGCTTTTTGTGATATCATTAAAGAACGTGCAGAGAAAGCAAAAGAAAAGTACGGTACTGAGGATGCTAAGGTATACACCAACTATAAAGAGCTTTTGGCGGATAAGGATATAGAAGTTGTTCACGTGCTTACGCCTAATCGCGAGCATGCGGATATTACTATTGATGCCCTTTATGCTGACAAACACGTTATGTGTGAAAAACCTATGGCGAAAACAGCAGCAGATGCAAAAAGAATGTGTGAAGCTGCTAAGGCTACCGGAAAGAAACTGACTATCGGATATCAGCACAGACAGAAGGCTGAAAGTATGTATGCAAAGCAATACATAGATTCCGGAGCACTTGGTGAGGTTTATTATGCTAACTGCCTTGCTATACGTCGCAGAGGAACACCTAATTGGGGTGTATTCCTTGATGAGGAAGCACAGGGCGGTGGTCCTATCATTGATATTGCTACTCATAGCCTTGATTTAACTCTTTATCTTATGAATAATTACGAGCCTGAAATGGTTGTCGGAAGAACTCATAAAAAGTTAGAACATCCGGAAGCAGGAAATATCTGGGGTGATAACGGCGTCAGCACTACACCTCTTGAAGAATCGGCATGTGCATTTATCCGTATGAAAAACGGTGCTACAATTATGCTTGAAACAAGCTGGGCGCTTAATACCTGCGAACCTGTAGAAGAAGGAAGTTGTGTGCTTTGCGGAAGTCGTGAGGGTCTTCAAATCAAAAATAACATTCTTAAAGTCAACAAGATTGAGTTTGACCGACAGACGGAAACTACCGTAAACACAAGAATGGGTGGGGTAGCGTTTTATAGTGGAGCATCAGGAGCTCCTCAGGAAGTTGAAGCAGCTAACTGGATAAAAGCTATTGTGAATGATACTGACCCTGTAGTTCTGCCAGAGCAGGCACTTGTGGTTTCTGAGATACTTGAAGCTATATATGAATCCTCTAAAACAGGAAAGCCGGTGTATTTCGAATGAAAATAGCAGTATTTGGAGTATGGCATGTCCACGCTTCAGACTATACAAAGATTGCACTGGAACTTGGAGAAGTAGTAGGGTTTTATGAAAAAAACGATGCTTTAGCGGAAGATTTTTCTAAAAAATTCAACGTTCATCGTTTCAGCACCGCTGAAGAACTTCTTGAAAGTGATGCAGATGGTGTTATCGTATGCTCTGCAACCTCTGATCATACGGAAGATATAATTAAAATTGCAAAAGCAGGCAAACATATCTTTACTGAAAAGGTTCTTGCTTTAACCGATGCTGACTGCGACAGAATCGAAAAAGTGGTAAATGAATGTGGTGTTCACTTTGTGATTTCGCTTTTTCAAAAATATCTCGGATCCCGCATAGCGGTAAAAGAAGTGGCTTCAAGCGGAGAACTCGGGAAACTCAACTATATGCGCTTTCGCAATTGCCATTCAGGAAGTATTAAGGATTGGTTGCCGAAACATTTCTATAATGCCAGTGAATGTGGTGGCGGAGCAATGATAGACCTCGGTGCTCATGGGATGTATCTGACTGAATGGATACTTGGTGTTCCTGAAAAAGCAAGTTCGTCATTTACAGTGAGTTGCGATGTTGAATCGGTAAAGGATAAAAACTCTGACTGTGTGGAAGACAACGCTGTTACAGTTATGAGTTTTAAAAACGGTGCTATTGCGGTAAATGAAACCGGATTTGTATCGGAGTATTCTCCGATTACTCTTGAGGTGTTCGGAGAACGGGGATATGTACGTATGGTGGAAAACCATGTTGTGAAGTGTACAGTAGAAACCAAAGGTGTTGAGGTTGAAGTTTTGGTAGAAGCCGATAAACCCTCACCGATAGTACAGTTCTTAACAGGTAATGTTCTTGATGGTTGTGGTTTGAAAGAGGCGAAAGCACTTACTCATATGATGACAATGGCATACGCTGAAAAATAATACTTCAAGAAAAAAGGGGCAGGGAATGTAAAATCATTCTCTGTCCCTTAATTTACTGCTATTAATGTAATTTTATAAGTTTACCGCCTTTAAGTCTTGATTTTTCTGCGGCAACACCCATAAGGTGGCTTTCGAGAGATTTCTCGAGTGATGTTTTACATTCTTTTTCCCCTGTAAGCATATCGTAAAGGTCATTTATAAGACCTGCGTCACCGCCACCGTGACTCTGCCCGATACCATTTAAAATACCCACGTCGATGATATACTTTTCTTTCCCGTATGGCATTACCGTTATAGTAGCATCCCGTTCGTCAAATATGATTTCTCCTTCAGTGCCATAGAACACGATATAACGTCCCGGTTCTGCTGCATAAATCATTTTAAGAGATGCTTTTACACCGTTTTCAAAATCCATCTGTACTAACTGATGATCGACTTTTTCTGTGTTACATTTAAAAGCACATCTTCCGTATTCGGAAGTTCTGATTCCCTCATAAATTGCATCTTCGGTGAGAGGGTTCTGCAAAGTTATTTTATTGTATGGCCAGATGAAAGAGGGTTTATTATCTTTGTGCCAGTTATCAACATAAATTTTCTTTGCACTGTACGTACAACTGTCAATATATTTGCAGTCGGTACATCTGTCAGCAGAGCCTTCAGGCGCATTATCGGGAGTGAAGAAAAGTAAATCACCAACCGACGAAACGCTTTTGCATTTTGAGTCGGCGTAGTACTGCAAAAGGTCTAAATCATGGCAACATTTTGCTAAAATTGCAGGATGGGAGTCTTTTAAATATGCTCCTATTCCCCTGACGTAAGCCTGCGCCCAATGCCAGTAAACTACTCTCTCGGAGGCATCAATAGAATATAACTTACCAATTACTCCTGATTTTAAAAGCTCTGCGCATTTTACAAATCCCGGACCATAGCGTAAAACGTGGCACACCATAACTTTCTTACCCGTTTTCTTCTGTGCTTTTTTTAGTGCTTTTATTTCCTTTAAACTGTCCGTCAAAGGTTTTTCAACCAGTACGTCATAACCCATATTCAAGGCTTTTATAACTTGTGGTACGTGCTCTCTGTCGGGTGTGGATATTATAATAACGTCTGCACGTTTTTCTTTAAAAAACTCTTTGACATCGGTAAATTCGGGAACGTCAATATTAAGTATATTTTTGATTTTGGCAATCTGTGCCTCGTTTGTATCACATAGTGCATTAATTTCAAATTCCTCTTTCATATTCAGAAGTTCACTGTAAACAAGTCCACGACTTCCGCAACCGAGTATTGCAACTGTAAATTTTTTCATAACTTTCACCTCGGTTACATTGTATCAGCATGAGGGAAGCACTTCAATACACAAAATGATATAATAATATAACTTTTCGATACTATTGCTTTTTTCGAAAACTAATACTATAATTGAATAATGAGGTGATTTTGTGAAAGTTATACCTTATTTTGAGTTGTCAGAATATAATTTTTCGGTAGAAGTACTGCACGTTTTAAAACAGGTCTGGAATGATGAGCATATTTATTCTTGTCTTAACAATCCCAAAAATGCAAACCTTTTTATGTACCTTGATAATTGTGAAGCGGAATATACCGATAACTTCGGCAACGTGTTCTTTGCAAAAAGCAAAAGTCTGATTTATATTCCCGACGGATATGGATACAAAATTAAACTTACTCCTTATGGTGCGGGGACAACCATTGGAATAAAATTTTCAATGGTTGATGAAAAGGGAGAAAAGTTTATACTGTCGGATAAGATAAAAGTATTTGATAAGGAAGATTTCAAAGATTATGTTTACAGCATTGAGTCTGCAATTAAGGGAAGCAATTTTTTCTATGCAAGAATTAAGTCTGATATCTATAATATTTTAGCTAAAATAAGCGAGGACAGAAAAATCCCTGAAAAATACAGAATTATCAAAGATGGAATTGACGCTTTGGAAAAAGACATTATGAGTGATTTGACGATATCGGATATTGCTAAAATGTGCAATATCAGTGAAATATATTTCAGGCGTTTGTTTAAGGAGTATTCAGGATTTTCACCGATGGAATACAGAATGAAATCAAGAATTGAGATAGCCAAAAAACATATAGAATACGATGAATTCAGTATCTTTGAAATAGCAGAACTTTCAGGATTTAAGGATACTTCATACTTTTGCAGGCAGTTTAAAAAATATACGGGAATTACTCCTACTGAATATAGAAAAAAGTGAGGTGAAAATCACCTCACTTTTTTATTTTATAAAAGGAATTTCTGTTACACGGAGTGTAGTTGAACCATAAGGAATAAGCTTTTTAACTTCGGGCTCGCCGATAGGTGTACGGGAGTCTGGAAGAGTGTTTAAAACTCCGTTTTTCTCACCCCAGGGGATTTTAACCATTTTTGTTGTTAAGGTAATAGGTGGGTTTTCGGGAGTAAATGCCGCATCAAAATCGTCATTGAACTCAACTTTAAACTCATCGGAACAGTAAGCATAGTTCCAGGGGTCGTTGGGAGTGATTTTGTAGTCGCAATAGGGGAACTTTCTTTCAACTCCGTTTTTCTCGTATTCCCATTTTTCCCAGTTTGCATCAAGTGGAAGGGAGAAGAGCAACGGACCACGGCGTACCACTACCATATCGAGAGGTCTTTCTACGATTTCAACGTCAAATTCCATTTCCATAATGATTTCGGTAGTACCTTTAAAGTTTTTGGAAACGGTGTAGTAATCGGTTTTTTCGATTTCTTTGCCGTTGATTTTAACGGATTTTGCAAAAGATGGAATTCTTACTTTGAACTCAAATTCAACGTCATTTTCGGCAGTAATCTCAAAACGAACGGAATCCCTGAAAGGATATTTTGTATCCATTTTGCAGTTAACCTTGCTACCGTTAATTTCAGTATTCAGCTCACAGGGTGAAAGAACTGCCGCAACGATTCCTTTTTCCGTTCTCATAAAGGTGGAAAGAGCAAATTTCGGGAATCCCTGTCCCATATTTGCAGTACAGCAACCAAAGTTAGGCTCGAGTCCGAACAGATGTGATTCGCCGTTTGTGGTATCAAAAGGACATTCCTCCAAGGGAACGGGAGTACATTGAATCTGATTTACCATCTGGTTATACTGATGTGTCCACATATCAGGACTGATTGTTGCGGGGAGTCCGTTGAAGGTAAGATACTCAAGTCTGTCAGCCCATCTGCTGCTGCCGCTTACGGATAAAATCTGTTCGTAAGAGTACATAGCTTCAACAACGGAACAAAGCTCACTTCCTCTTGTGGGAACGTGACCGCCAAGACACTCGTCACCCGTGAAGTGGCCGAAAGCAGTACCATGGTCTCTTTCGAGAGTTTTAAAGATAAGTTCAGGCGTTTCGTCGGGGTCGTGACCGTAAAGACGGCTTGTAAGCGCTTCAGCTTTGATACACATTGCAATATTTACAACGTGGGTAATAAAGTTCCACTCGTGAATTATTTCGGTGTAACGCCAACGTTCAAATATTCTTTTGTGGTTAATACCTTGTTCTGCAAGAAGCTCTACAAGTTCAAGGAGCCAACTTTCAGGTCTTCTTTCATAAAGCCAGAAAATTGGAATAAGACATTCGTACCACCTTGTTGCACCCCAGTTTTTGAGAGTTGCTCTGTGAACAAAGTGTCTGAGAGCTTTGAATGCGTTATACATAACCTCTTCAATTCTATCGTCACCTGTGCACTGATGATAAACGGTAAGCACTTTACAGATTAAAAAATATGCCCATACGTCGTACTCATAGCGAACTTCGCGTTCACCGGGGCAGAGCCAACCATCTTCACATTGACGTTCAAGAATAGAGTCTATGTATTTCTGTGCCCTTTGCTTCATATCCTCGTCATCTAAAAGATATGCAAGAGGGATAAAACCGTCAAGCCAGTAGGGAACACGTTCCCAGCCTTCTTTATCTCCACCAATCCAACTGCTTTCTTTGATATCGGGCCAGAATTTGTCTAAGTTTCCTGCGAGACCTGCAGCCTGAATTTTAAGCTGAGTATGAAGCCATCCTTTCGGCTTCAATTCCTGAGGAGTAAATTGTCTGAATGCTAATGGTTTAATCATAACGTTACCTACTTTCCTATGAACTGATTTTTTTCGCGGTTGTAAACAAAACCTGCAGAATCAAGTTTTTCTACAATTTCGTTGATGTTAACGTCTTCCATATCACAAAACGTATCAAGATCTTTGTAAAAATCACGCAGTTTTGTGTTAACAAAACTTAAAAGAATAAAGGGGTCGTTTGGTATCATTTTAATTCTCCTTTAAAACTTTTTTAAATTCTTTAGGGGTTTTCGCTTTAAAACAAAGCTCTTTTCCTGTTTTTGGATGGGTAAGCTGAAGTTCACAGGCGTGAAGTCCCAGACGTTTTATGGGATTGCATGAAGCTCCGTATTTTTTGTCACCGATAACGGGTGTGCCGATATCTTTCATATGAACACGAATCTGATTTTTTCTTCCCGTTTCTATATTTACGTCAAGTAAAGAATACTCATCGGAGCTTTTAAGTACCGAGTAATGGGTGACAGCTTTCTTTCCGCCTTTTCCCGAATATACTAAGTGAGTTTCGGTTTCAAGCAAAGTGGAAATTATGGTGTCCGAATCTTTTTCGGGGCGCCCTTCTACGATTGCAAGGTAACGCCTTAACTTTGAGATATCTTCCCAGTTGTCCTGAAAAAGACGCTTTGCTTCATCAGTTTTTGCAAAAAGTAAAACGCCTGAAGTATCCTTGTCAAGACGGTGAACTATGAAAATTCTTCCGCGTTTATTCTTTTCTTTAACATATTCATTTACTATATGATAGGCGGTGTGAAGCTTTTCTTTTTCGGTTGCAATTGATAAAAGTCCTGCGGGTTTATCTATAACAATAATTTCGTCGTCTTCATAGATAATATCAAACGGAAGTGGGGGTAAAGTGTTTTGCTTTACAGGCGCTAAAGCCACTGTTTGTCCCGTGTGAAGAGGGTAGTCGAATTTTGTGACAATTTTTCCGTCAACTGAAATCTGCTTTTTGGACAAGAGATTTTTAATACTGTTTCTTGACATATTTTTGATGTTTGCAAGTAAAAAAGCCAAAAGTGTATCCTTTTCTTTAACTACGAAAGACAAAGGTTTTTGCTTTGGTTTAGCAATTTTCATAAATCGCACCCCTTCCTTATTTTATATGATAACACAAATAAAGAAAAATGTCATCATTAAAAATCTTTATGTTAAAAACTGACTACATTTTCTGCAAAAATGTCCGTCAAAGTATCTAAAAATAGTGTTCGCTACTATTGTTAAAACGCCGAATTTTATTTTTTACATTAGAAATTCAGAAATTATTATGGTACAATTATAATATAAAAACCAACAGGAGAAACAGTATGAAATTTTCTATCGGCGACACTATTATTTACGGCACACAGGGAGTTTGTAAGATTTTAAGAAGTGAAAAAAAGGATTTTTGCGGTGAACTAAAAGAATATCTTGTTTTAGAGCCTGTTTACGCTAAAAATTCTTTTGTTTTTATTCCCACAGATAATGAAAATCTGATGTCTAAAATGAGGCAAATTTCCTCATATGAAGAAATTTGTGAGCTTATAAAAAATATGCCCGAATATGAAACTATTTGGGAAGATGACGAGAATAAGCGTAAGGAAATGTACAGAGAATGGATGGCAAGTGGTGACAGAGTAACTTTGATTAAAGGTATAAAATCTGTATACCTTCATTGGAAAGAGGTAACTAAATCAGGCAAAAAGCTACATATTGCGGATGAAAGGTTTTTAAAAGATGCAGAAAAACTTCTTTATAATGAGTTTGCTCTGGTTTTAAATATAAATCCTGATCAGGTTTTGCCATTTATTATGAAAGAAATAGAAATTAAAGAAAAATAATAAGAAAAGACCGTTTTAAAACGGTCTATTTTTGGCATTTTTTAAAGTTTAGTGGTAAAATATAATTGCAAAGGAGATGATGATATGCAATATATAACAGACAATTCAGTAAAACAATTTAAAAAACATCTGCAAAATGAAGAAAAAAGTGAAGCAACGATTGAAAAATATATCAGAGATATCACTTGCTTCAAAAACATTACCGGTGATAAATCGATTACCAAAGAAGAAGTGTTGAGGTATAAACAAGAGCTGATAGTAAAATTTGCGCCAGCAAGTGTCAACTCTATTATATCTTCCCTCAATAGTTTTTTTGAGTTTATGGAATGGTATGGTCTTCGTATAAAATCCCTGAAGGTTCAAAAGAAGATATTCTCAGAAGAAAGCAAAAGCCTTACGAGAAAAGAATATGAAAGACTTATCATTGCCGCCGAAAAAAAGAAAAATCAAAGACTTTCTCTTATAATGCAAACTGTATGCTCAACGGGAATAAGAATATCAGAGCTGAAATATATAACCGTTGAGGCTGTGAGGGCAAGGGGAGCAAGGATAAACTGTAAAGGAAAGATAAGAGTCATAATGCTTTCGAAAACTCTTTGCAAAATGCTTATTTCCTATATAAAAGAAAATAAAATAAAAAGCGGTCCCGTATTTGTTAGTAGAAACGGAAAACCACTTGACAGAAGCAATATATGGTCGGATATGAAAAAACTATGCGACGATGCAAAAGTAGATCGAAAAAAGGTTTTTCCGCATAATTTAAGGCATCTCTTTGCAAGAACGTTTTACAGTTTGCAAAAAGATATTGTACGTCTTGCTGACGTACTCGGACACTCAAGTATCAATACCACTAGAATTTACACTATGGAAACGGGCGAAATGCACCGTAAACAGATAGAACAATCAGGATTCATCTTACTAAGAAATAAAATAACCACATAATCGGTATTATGTGGTGTAATAGTACAGAATTTATTGAATTGAATGAGTAAAATACATAAAGCTGTGTGACCATAATATCACGCGGTTTTGGTGTTGTCAAGCGTTTTGGATATAGTTTTTTATTTTAACTATTAATTGACAAATTATTGACAAGATTATTAGGCCAATGTACTCCTTTGATACATTAGCCTGATCCTAAAAATTTTTGTTTTTGTATCAAAGATGTAAATGATTATAATGTCTACCACATAATACCGATAATGTTGTGAATTGCTCGCCACATAATACCGATTATGTGGTGGGCATTTTTATTTATTTTTATGAAAGGGCAGATTATGAAAACTAAGAGCAGATTTTTATCATTTCTAATCACGTTTATCATCTCACTACAAATCTTTACAGTTTCTGCTTTAGCCGGTAATATTCTTTCGATTGACAAAAATCATCCTGAGGTCAATAAAGCTTTTACGGTATACGATATGATGCCGGGTGACGTGAAGGTTGAAAATTATAGCGTAGCTGTATCTTACGTCGGTGTTGTTGACGTATACTTTACAGTTGACGTAAAAGATGGTTACGAAAAACTTGCCGAAGTTTTAAAATGCAGAATATCCATTCCAAACGAAAGACTTTTATACGACGGATATATTTCAGATGTTCCTGAAATTGTACGCCAGGTAGTTTCTACCAAAAAGACAACTGAAACACTTGACTATTCCGTTTTGGTGTATCTTGATACATCAGTTGGTAATGAGTATCAGGACTTAGGACTTGTTGCTGACTTTGTATGGTATGCATACACAGGTGGTGATTCAGGAGGAGGTAGTGTGAACCCTTCAAGACCTGAAAGCAGTGCCGAAAGTACGGAAACTTCCGAAAGCTCATCGCCACGGGAGGAAAGCAGTATTGTAAGTGATACAGCAAGTATACCGGAACTTGATTTTACCGAAGAAAGTGAAGAAACAAAAGAAACTGGTACACTTATTGAATCACCGCAGACGGGAGATATGGCAAAGCCGTTCTTATGGTGCATTCTGATAATTGTATCACTTGTAGGACTTTTACTTTTTCTTATCGGAGGACGAGAGGAAACAGATGAGGATGAAAAAAAGTCAAATTCTCATAAAAAACTTACAATTTGCATAATTGCTATCATTATTCTGGGAATATGTCTTTGTGTTACAACCTTTGCACTTGTTTATTCAAGCGTAGTGGTTGAAGAGAATATATTCAGGACGGGAACTGTCGAACTGAATTTAAATAATGAAAAACCTATTATTGAAGCAGGAGAATTTGTCTTTGAACCCGGTATGACGGTGAAAAAAGAATTCTTTGTAGAAAATAAAAGCCGTGACCGAAACGGCGTATGGTATAAAATCTATTTCGATAACACAAAAGGTGCACTCGCATCCGTTATGGATGTAAAAATTATAGAAAACAGCAGTAACGCCGTCCTCTTTGATGGTAAAGCGGAAGACCTGACAAGAGAAAACAGTATGCCGTCTGATCTTTTACCTAACGAAAAACGTACACTCACAGCAATATTCCATTACCCCGAAAACAGTAATAACTCAACTCAGAACACGTTACTTTCGTTTGATATGTGTGCAGTGGCTTCACAGAAGTCAAATAATCCAAATCAAGAGTTTTAAGGAGTAAAAAAATGAAAAAAGTATTTAACGTTATTAAAGGTATTTTTGTATGGGGTATAACTTTGCTGGCAGTTGCGATGATGATTTTTACCATCATATCCGTTAATACCTTTGACCGCAATGACAGAAATCTTTTCGGATTTAAGGCATTTACCGTAAGAACAGACTCAATGAAAGCTACAGACTTCGATGCAGGTGACGTGATTTTCACAAAAAACGTACCCCCTGAAACCTTAGTGGCAGGGGATATCATCGCGTTTTTATCTAAAAATCCCGAAAACTATGGTGAAACTATAACCCATAAAATCAGGGAATTGACCGTGGATGAAAAAGGAGAAAATGCTTTCATTACATACGGTACTACTACCGATACAAACGATGAAACTCCCGTTAACTATGAAAGCGTTTTGGGTAAATATGTAGGCAAGATACCAAACGTTGGTACTTTCTTTATGTTCTTGAGAGAACCCGCAGGATACATTATTTTTATTTTTATTCCTTTCTTTATCCTTATTTTATATCAGGGTTTAAACTGTGTGAAACTTTTCAAACGTTATAAGCGTGAACAACTTGATGCACTTAATGAGGAAAAAGCTAAGATAGAAAAAGACAGGGCGGAAGCTACAAAAATGCTTAAAGAACTTGAAGAGCTCAAAGCTAAACTTGAAGCAAATATAAAATCAGAAGAAATCGTTGATGATATTATTGACGATTAAATAAATAAAAAAGGAGAAAACAAAATGAAAAGCAAAACATCTAAACAACTTTTGGGCAGTGTGATTTCACTTATGCTTTGTTGTACAATGCTTATCGGTACAACTTTTGCATGGTTCACGGACACTGCAACAACCGCAGTCAACACGATTCAGTCAGGTACACTCGACGTTGATCTTGTTGATGAAAATGACACATCTTTGGTAGGCGAAACATTGAATTTCTTGTCTAATGGTGTAGAAAAGGCAGATATCCTCTGGGAACCCGGTTGTACTTACAACCTCGAAAACGTTTACATCAAAAACGACGGAAATCTTGCTTTGAAGTACAAAGTTCAGGTAAGTGGTATAGAAGGCGATGCAAAGCTTTTAGAAGCTATCGACTGGACAATTACACTTGACGGTAATGAAATCGATATTGATACTTTTGAAGGTAAACTTGCTCCCGAAGAAAAATCAGGCGTTCTCACACTCACAGGTCATATGGACGAAAATGCAGGTAACGAATATCAGGGACTCAGCATCCTTGGTATCGGTATTACTGTTTCTGCTACACAGGATACTGTTGAAGCTGATAGTTTTGGCACTCAGTACGATGCAAACGCTGAATATGACGAAGCTAATCCCGTTGCAAAAACAGAAGCTCTTACATCCACAAGCGTTATCAAAAATCCCGAGGGAACTGTAGTTTTGGATAAGGATTTGGAAATTGATACAACCGACAGCAGTTGGGGTGCAAGATTAGGTAAAATCAAACTCGATTCAGCATATCAGTTTGAACCCACAATGACTGCTGCAGAAGTTGTTAACTCCGAATATAAGACCTGGCATGCCGATTTCGTTGTTTCTGTAGATAAGGCAATCCCGGCAAACAGTATCGCTCTTGTAGGTTACTACGATGCATGGTGCAGCTTCAATAACGATAATTGGGTTGCACTTGTGAATGACGGTCTTGCAGTAGATGCAGATTATGAAATCCGTCTTATTGAATACCTTTTGGGTGATTCCAACAGTGTAAGTTTAAAAGACTTGTCTGATTATGGTAATGATGGTATTGGATTCCTTTGTGGTGTTAAGGAATTAGATGATTTGATCCCTGCAGGCACAGTATTTACTGTTGAACTTCGTCTTTATGAAGCAACAGATGCAACACTCGGTAGCGAAACAGGCGAATATTTGTCTATCGGCAAATATACTTATAATTTTTAATAAATAACAATTTTAAATTTACTACTAATTTGATGTTCGTCTCGAAAGAGATCTACATTATATTTAATTAATCAGGAGGAAAAAACAATGAAAAAAACATCAAAACAACTTCTTGCCAGTGTTTTGTCGTTGATGCTTTGTCTTGTAATGCTCTTGGGCACAACCTTTGCGTGGTTTACTGACACAGCAACAACAGCAGTTAACACAATCCAGTCAGGTACACTTGACATTGATATCATTGACGCTCAAACCAATACTTCTCTCAATGGTCTTACACTTGAATTTGTAGACCAGGATAACAATAATCTCTGGGAACCCGGTTGTACATATAATACCAAGGAATTCAAAGTTATCAACAAAGGTAACCTCGCGTTGAAATATGAGATTTCTATTAATGGCATTACCGGTGATACAAAACTTCTTGAAGCAATTGACTGGACAGTAACAGTTGGCGGTGCAACAACTGATGTTGCCGATTTGAAAGGCACTTTGCTTCCCGCAACAGCAACAGATGCTATCGTTTTGTCCGGACATATGAAAGAAGAAGCAGGTAATGAATATCAGAACTTAAGTATTACAGGTATTGGTATCAATATCTACGCAACACAGCTTAATTATGAATCCGACTCTTATGGTCCTGACTATGATAAGGATCTTCCTGTGCCCGATGCAGACGGCGATATGCTCGTTGAAAAGAACGGAATTCAGTACCTCTACAGAACTGATAGTTCCCATTGGCTCTACTACGTTACCCCCGAATATGCGGAGGCTACAGTTAATGTACCCGAGGGTGTAACAACAATTGGTGGAAGTTCATTCTCTTACAATTCAAACATCAAGGAAGTAGTTTTTGCTTCTTCAGTGAGAAACGTAAGAACGAATGCCTTTAAGAATTCTTCTGTTGAGAAGATAGTGCTTAATGAAGGTCTTGTTGATCTTTCAGTTCCCGACAGAGCATTTTCAGCTGCTACGAATCTCAGGGAAGTAGTTTTCCCCTCTACTTTGAAAACTATAGGTAAACAGGCTTTCCGTAGCACTGCTATGGAAGAATTGACTATTCCTGCGAACGTTGAGACCATTTATGAAGGTGCGTTCCGTGATATGCCTAACCTTAAGACTGTTACTATAGAGGGTAACACAGAAATCGGAAACTTTGCTTTCCGTAAGTGTGTTTCCCTGGAAACAGTATATCTCAAAGGTGACGATGTTACCTTTGCAGGAGACGGTCAGGTATTCACCCATGCTGACACAGGTGATGCAACAGGTATTACTGTATACGTAGAAAATGATACAGTTGCTGACAGACTCCGTGTAGCACAACCCAGTTTACAGGGCCTCACGATAATTGTGGCTTAGTAATAAAGTTTTAGGAGGAATTATCAATGCAGAACAAAACATCCAAACAACTTTTGGCTAGTGTTCTGGCACTCGCACTTTGTTGTGTTATGCTTTTAGGCACAACTTTTGCGTGGTTTACTGACACAGCAACAACAGCAGTTAACACAATCCAGTCAGGTACACTTGACATCGACATCGTTGATGCAAACGACACAACTGTTTCCCTGAACGGTCAGACTCTTACTTTTGCAGACCTTGACAGCAACAATCTCTGGGAGCCTGGTTGTACTTACAACACAAAAGAATTCAAACTCATCAACAAAGGTAATCTCGCACTCAAATATGAGATTTCCATCAATGGTATCGAAGGCGATAATAAGCTTTTGGAAGCTATCGACTGGACAGTTACAGTAGGCGGTACAGCAACTGCTCTTGCTGACCTTAAAGGCGAATTACTTGCAGGTGCTACAACAGATGCTATCGTATTGTCAGGCCATATGGACGAAAACGCAGGTAACGAATACCAGAATCTCACTTTAACAGGTATCGCTATAAACGTATATGCTACTCAGCAGACTTACGAAAGCGATAGCTTCGGCGATCAGTATGACGCCGCTGCTGAATATCCCGTTGCTACAGCTGAAGAGCTTGTAAATGCTTTGACAGCAGGTGCAAACGTTACTCTTGCTAACGATATTGAACTTGCTGCAGATACAAATATCGTTTTGACAAGCGGTGTTAACTCTACTTTGGATTTGAACGGTAGTACTTTGTCTGTAAAAAATACAAGAACTGCTACAAACAATTTCATATTTGACGTTAAAGGCGGTACCTTGAACGTTACAAACGGTACTGTTACTATGGAACATACGGGTAACAATATGGGTTGGAATGGTGCAGCAACTATTTTCGACGTAACATCAGGTGGTGTTCTTAATCTTAAAGGTGTTACAGTTAAAAATGAAGGTGGCACAGATATGAACTTTGCTGTTCATCTCAATAACTGGGGCAATGCTACTTTGATTGCTGATGATTGCGTATTTGACGCACCTTACTGTGGAGTTCGTGTATTCAACTCAGGTCCTGATATGAATAACGTAAAAATCACAAACAGTACAATAATCGGTGGTACACGAGCATTCTGGGTACATAATTATGCTTCTTCTGATTTCGGTGGTAAGGTGTACTCCGGTGCTTCCACTGCTTATGATAAGGCTGTAGTTGATGCTCGTCTTAATCTTGATATCTATGGTAACAACAATACCTTCACTATCACAGGTTCTGCGAAATCTCCTATCCGTTATGGATTTAACGAAAGTGTTTTCTACGATGCTGACGGTAATATCGTTCAGTAATTAAGGATTAACAAATAGTTCCTTTCATAAATTTATTACCGCCCCGACCTTTAAAAAAAGTCGGGGCGGTAATCAAAGAGCATAACTTTACATACATTTACCGCATAAAACCTTGCTTTCGATATAATTTATTGTGCCAAATTAAAAGTTATGCTCTTTGATTACCGATAATTAATAAGGAGGTTCATTCTTGAAAAGATTTATAAAAGACTTACTATATGTTCCAAAATACGAAAAAATCTCTGATAAAACATTTAATACAAGAATGATTCTTTCCGTTATTAGTATGATTATTTCTGTAGTATTATTGTGTTCAATGACACTTGCCTTTTTTAAACTTGATATCGCAACGGGTAACACTACGGTGAAGTCTGCTGTTTTTACTGTAGAAATTGATGGCTATGAAAGTATAACGGGCGGGGAAGAAGAATATCTGGTTTTACCTGCAGGCGAGCTTATATTTTATAGTAACGGCGTAAAGGGTTACTGCATTATTGAGGATTCGGAAGGTGAAAAAACGTGTCTGTTTGATGACACAGTAACCGAAATGCAATTGTATTTCCAAAATGAAGGCGAAGTAAAAATCTCAGCTTGTTGGGGTGAAAGTTATTCAGGTGCAGTTTTATCTGACGGAGATACGATAATTCCTTTTGAGATTAAGACGGTTGATGAGCCTGAAAAACAAGAGGTTTTGAGTGAAAAATCAAACGCCCCCTCAACTTATAGTGATAACGATAATGATATTGCTGATAAAGCAGATGAGGAAACTGTTTCACAGGAAGAAATTATAGTTGATGAGAAAAGTGTTACAGAAAATAAAGATACGTTAAAAGATGAAGTTGTAACAGAAAATGAGGATACAACCGATAATGACATTATAACTGAAAATGAAACAAAAGAAACTTTTGAAGATTTTAACTTTGAAAGGGAAAATGACTTACAGGACAGTGTTACGGAAAAGAATGAGGTTTTTGAAAGAAATGAAACAGTCGCAGAAAATGTTACGGTCGAATAAATTTAAAATTATAGGCGCTTTGATTCTTTGGGTTGTTTTGTGTGTTTCTATGTTTAAACTATTTATATATTTAATTGATACTAAAACTCAGAACAGCTTTTCTGAAGCTTTGGCAGAAAAGGTAGTGGTTAATAATAAGATTGATTTTGATAAACTTCTTAAAGAAAATAACGATGTAATAGCTTGGATTTATATTGAAAATACTCCGATTAATTATCCCGTGTTGCAGTCAAATGATAATATGTATTACTTGAATAAAATGGTGAATGGTTATTATAATCAGTGTGGTAGTATATTTGCAGATTATAGAAATTCTTCTGATTTTTCTGATAACAATACTATAATCTACGGCCATAATATGAAAAATGGTTCAATGTTCGGAAGTCTTTTGGATTTTGATTGCGAAAGTCACTGTAAAGCTTTTTTGTTTACACCAGACAAAACCTTTGAAATAAGGTTTTTGAAAGGGTTAACCATTGAGAATACCGATGAAGTTTATAATTTCAAAAACTTTGAATTTATGGACCAAAACAGTAAATACATTACTCTTTCAACTTGTATAAACGAAGTTAAAAACAAAAGATATATACTTATAGGAGAACTGATAGACGAAGATGTTTAATGCATCTTCGCTTTTTGTTGCATTCAAGTAATCTGTATGGTATAATTAGTTTTACAGAGGTGATTTTATGTTTAAAACAGAAACTCATATCCATACAACGGAAATAAGCTCTTGCGGTAAAATGAGAGCAATACATATAGTTGACGCGTATAAAGAAAAAGGGTATAAAACAATTTTTATCTCCGATCATTTTGATGCCTTTTATTTTAATCAGCTTGGAGATATGAGTTGGGAAGATAAAATTACTGTATTTTTTTCAGGTTTCAAAAAGGCAGAAAATTATGGAAAATCTGTCGGTGTTAACGTTTTGCCTTCTGTTGAAATTGATTTTATGGATGCTGAATTCAACGGTAATCCCAACCATTACCTTTTATATGGTGATATTAAAGAGTTTTTGCTTAAATATCCCGATGTCTACAAAATAGGAATTGAAGAGTTTTCAAAAATTGCAAAGGAAAACGATATTTTTGTAGTACAGGCGCATCCTTTCAGGGACGGTGCTTGTTATCCTACCCCCGAGTACGTAGACGCGTTTGAAGTGCATAATACAAGCCCACGACACGATGATTTTGATGACAAAGCAATTGCTGTTGCAAAAGAACATAATCTTTATATGACAGGTGGTTCTGATTGTCACAGACCTGAAGATTTGGGACTTGGCGGTATTGAAACAGAAAATGAAATTAAAACTGTTAAAGACTATATTGACGCTGTAAAATCAGGAAAGGCAGTGATTTTAAATGGGTAGAATTTTTCTTTTGAGTGATTTTCACGGAGAAATTAATTTTAAAGGATTTAATGAATATCTTGAGATAGCAAATGACGATGATTTAGTGATAATTTTAGGAGATGTCGGACTTTTTTACAAAGAAAGAGAAGATAACGATATTTTTACTCAGAATTTTTTGAGTGCTAAAAAGAATATTGCTTTCATCGACGGAAATCACGATAATATGGATTACCTTGATTCTTTGCCTGAAATTGATTTTTGCGGTGGTAAAGCAGGTAAGCTCACTGATAATATTTTCCACCTCAAGAGAGGTCATATTTTTAATATAAACGGTAAGAGCTTTTTCGTTTTCGGTGGATATAAAAGTTCACAGAGATGGAAGGATTTAGGTCTTTGGTATGAACGTGAATGGCCTAATGAGGAAGAATTTGCCATAGCGTACAAGACTTTAAAAGAAAACGATAATAAAGTGGATTTTGTACTCACTCACAGATATCAGGAAGTAATTAATCCTCTTGATGAAATTGATGCACTTGTTAAATATATAGATGATAACGTTGATTTTAAGAAATGGTATTCAGGTCATACACATACTATTGAAACACTTGATGATAAGCATTTCAGAGTTTATAACGAATTGACTGAAGTTTAAGGAAAAATCGATGCAAAACATTTCAAAAACCCGAAAAATTTATTTTTTAAGACTGGTAGCAAGAATTATAATTTTTATAACTTGTGTTTTGATTTACTTTTTTGAAAAAGACTGTTTTGACGTAGTTTACGGACTTAACTTTTTTAAAAGGTTTTCGTTTTTTCATATATTATGGGGTATATGGATTGTCGATATGATAATGCAACTCATACCGGTCAAAGCTCATATTTCAATAGGTTCACAGAAAGTGTTCCGTTCACTTTTCAAACCCATCAAAGAGAAAATAAGTTATAAAAATCTCAAAAAGTTTATCCTTGATACTACTGCTTCTGCTTACAAAGTTATGATTATATGGGTTTTGTTAAACCTTGTAATCGGCATTTTGTATCTTAAGGGAATTATTGATGAAGGAGTAGTTTTACTCATCTCGGTATTTTTCTACGTCTGTGACCTTATCTGTGTGTTGATATGGTGTCCGTTCAGGCTTATTATGAAAAATAAGTGCTGTACTACCTGTAGAATTTTCAACTGGGACCATCTTATGATGTTTTCGCCACTAATAACTCTTAACAGTTTTTATTCGTGGTCGTTATTTTTGTTTTCACTTGCTATATGGATTATCTGGGAAATATGCTTTTTTACTTATCCTGAAAGATTCTGGGAAGACAGCAATATGGCACTCAGATGCTCCGAATGTACCGACAAGCTTTGTACCCAATATTGCAGAAAGTTAAGAAAATAAGCCTATGCAGAAGCATAGGCTTATTTTAATCGAAGTAACCCTTATAGGTGATTTTTAAGTTGCTGTCGGGAAAAAGATGTGAATATAAATCAACAAAGTAATCGTCAGTCATACTTGCAATATAATCAACTATAATCTGGTTTGGTTCTGTTTCTTCATAGGGAATTTCGCGGGTGTAATGAGCTTTGTTTACGTATGCAATATGATGAGTGAAAACGGGGGAGGGCTTATTGCCTTCTTTTAAATCATTTAAAAGTTTTTCATAAACTTTTTCCATCATCGGCATTATAACAGTATTGAGTTCATCGGAAATACTGTCAATCTTATAAATCTGTTGATAGTTATCGGCTTTTGCTTTTTTAAGGTCTTCAAAGTGTTCTTCATCCATTTTGATATAGGGCATACCGTAACTGTTTTCTATGATATTTACCATCATATTGTTTATTATTTCAGCATTACGGCTACCAATACTACCCGTCACATAATCGTTATTGATATGAGCTTTTTCTGCATCCTGACGGTCTTTACCAAGGTATGCTATAATATCCGAAATCCTCATTACACAACCTTCTAAAGTGCCTGGAATGAGTTTTTTAACCTGAGCTTTATCAAGGTAACAACTTTCGATTTGGTTATCAAAATCTTCAAAGTTTGTAATTGGTTTCGGGTGATACTCGCAAAGCTCCATTTCACCATCGTGGGAAGCAATACCGTTTAAGGTTTGCAAACTTACGTTATATGGGAAAATCTTATCAAGAACTCTTACTGAATGTATATTGTGGGAAAAACGTCTGCCTGTATGGGCGTTATAAAGTTTGTCGAGGAAATCTTCTCCCGCATGGCCGAAAGGTGTATGACCTATATCGTGTCCCAATGAAATAGCTTCAATTAAATCGAGGTTTAAGTTAAGTACGCGTCCTATCGTTCTGGCAATCCTTGAAACAAGCTGAACGTGTAAAGCTCGTCTTGTAATATCATCGTTTTTGTAAAAAGAGAAAACCTGAGTTTTATCGGCGTATCTGTTGTAATAGGGGCAGTGGATAATTTTATCTATATCCCTGATAAATGGCGGTCTTATGATACTCGGTTTATCGCGGTCCATATTTCTGCGCAGAGCTTCAGAGTCATCAAATGCCATCTGCGGGAGAGAGTTATTCTGTCTGTCGTATTCAATTTTTTCTGTTATTTCTTTTGATAATCTTTCGTAGTTAAGCACTCGCATCACCTCTTTTTTCAGTATACCACAAATAAGGGGTTATGGCAAACTTGATATAGGAAATTTTGTATGATATAATGAGAATAAAAATTTTTTAGGTGTGATAATATGAGTTTATTTGTTATTCGTCCTGATATTTCATCTTATGTTACTGATCTTCAGGTTGAAAAAGTAGCTTTTCATGAAGCAATAGAGATTAAATATTTTTATTCAGGCACCACCATTTTAATGATCGGCGATAAAATTATCAACGTTGAAGCGGGTGATACAGTTGTTGTTAATCCTTATGAGTTTCATACAACTATAAATGTTGATAATGGTAAATATCATCTCTTTATAATTCCGCTTGACTTTTTCTCGGACTCTGGTGTTGACGTACTTAATCTTCGTGCATTGCTTTTGGAAAATGGTAATGTTTTTAAAAATTTATATCACAGTGACAAACGTCTTGGAAAAATCCTTACACGCATCGTGAAAGAGTATTCGGAAAAGAAAGACGTATACGAGACAGCGATAACCGGGCTTGCGATGGAACTTTTTGCAATGTTAATTCGAAAAGGACTTTGCAAAAGCAATATGTTCGGATATAAAAAAGGAAATTTACGTTTATATAAGCTTATTGAACCTTCTATAAGGCACATCAGGGACTATTATTCTGATGATATTACCGTAGATGCACTTGCTGAAATATGCACCTTAAGTAAGAGCTATTTTTGCAGATCGTTTAAAAATATAACCGGTAAAACCGTTATGGAATATCTTATGGATTATCGACTTAAAATTGCCGATTCAATGCTCAGAAACACCGATATTACCATTTCAGGTATTGCTGAAAAATGTGGCTTTCAGTCAATGAGTTATTTTTGCAGAAGTTATAAAAAATTATATGGTATTAAACCAAGCGAAAGAAGATAAAAATGCTCTGTATTGCTTTGAGTAATACAGAGTTTTTCTTTTTAGGGCAATACAGTTAAAATAGTAGACAATACGGTTAATTGCTTTTTAATATTTTTTTGCGTATAATTGTTATAATAAAATAATGTTTAGGAGATAAAATATGAAAGTTATTATAATAAGTGACTTAGAGGGGATATCTTGTGTTGACGATATAGATATGATATTTGTCGATGAAGAATACCAAAAAGCCAGAAAATTACTTATGGAAGACGTCAATGCTACTATTTCAGGTGCATTTGAAGGCGGTGCTGATGAAGTTCATGTAATTGATGGCCATGGCGGCGGAAATAATTTCATACCCGAACTTCTTGACAAAAGAGCTAAACAGATTAAATTCGCCGATTTTAATAGGTTTGAGTGTGACGAATATGACGCAGCAATTACTATGGGATGCCACGCGATGGCAGGAACAACCGAAGCTTTTCTTGACCATACCCAGAGTTCTGCCAGTTGGTTTGATTATAAAGTCAACGGCAAAAGTTATGGCGAAATCGGTCAACAGGCCATAACTTTTGGAGCACATTCTGTTCCGCTTGTTATGGTGAGCGGTGATTTAGCCGCTTGTAATGAGGCGAAAAGCCTTATACCCAATATTGCTACAGCCTCAGTAAAAAGTGCTAAGATAAGAAACAAGGCAGAATGTTTGCCTTTAGAGGAAGCTTTAAAGAAAATTTCCGATGCGGCAGCTGATGGTGTGAGGAGATACAAGGAAATAAAGCCTTATAAGATTGAAACCCCTGCTGATATTTCTTTGACTCTATACAGAAATGATTATTGTGATGATATTGTTAAAAACAATGCGAATTTGCAAAGAAACGGCAGAACTGTTTCAAAAACAGTTGACACAATAAAATGTCATAAAGATATACTATTTTAAGGTGAAAATATGATTAAATACAGAATTGGAATTTTAGGAACGGAAAACTCACACGCTGATGGCTTTTTAGAACTTATTAACAAGCCTGACGAAAATGGGAATATGAGATATCCTGACTGTAAAGTAACAATTCTTTATGGCAATTATCGTGATGCTTCTGAAAAACTTGCAAATGAATATGGCATTGAGATTGCCAAGAGCGTTGAGGATATGGTTGGAAAAGTAGATGCCGTAATGGTAACTGCGCGTGATGGAAAATACCATAATGAATTTGCAAAGCCTTTTTTAGAGGTAGGTATCCCTGCATTTATTGACAAGCCTTTTACAGTGGATATAGGCGAAGCTAAAGAGCTTATTGCAATAGCAAAAGAGAATAATGTGCCAATCTGCGGTGGCTCTTCTTTAAAATTTTCAGATACCGTTGAGGAGTTTAAGGAGTTACTTAAAAATACCGACAAAAAGATTTTTGGCGGTACTGTTTCCGCACCCTTGCAGATAGAAAGCGAATACAGTGGCTTTTATTTTTATGCTTCACATCTTACTGAAATGACTCTTGAAATCTTCGGTTATAATCCCAAGAGTGTTATTGCATCAAGAAATAGTAATAACGTTTGTGCGATAATTGAGTATGATGGTTTTACAGTCACAAATCACTTTAATAATGAATGTTACAGCTACGCTGTGAGCGTTTATTTAGAGCATGAAACCCATCAGAAGATTGTAGATACTTCTATGATGAGTAAAAAGGAATGTGACGAGTTTATCGATATGATTCATAATGGAAAAATGACACGTTCTTATGAAGAGTATATTGTTCCCGTACGGGTTATGAACGCCATTGTAAAATCTTTTGAAACCGGAGAAAAAATTAATTTAAAGTAGGTTAATGACTATGGAGTATAAAAACTTACTAAGTAAAAAAGGATGCAAGGTTCTTATCTCTGGATGCAGTACGTCGTATAACAGACATCCTTACGACGATATGCCACGTAGTAATGCGACTGATTGCGGGGTAGGAATGGGGAGCTGGTCTTTCAGGCTACGTGACTATCTGATAACCTCTGACCCTCAGTTTGTATATGGTGTGGACATTGATTTTCCATGTGAGTTTGTGTATGGACTTGATAACGTATCGGATGTTCCGAATACTGCGATGTTTGAGGGTAATGTAAAAACTCTCTTACCTTGTGGTGACGTAGAATTTTCAGTACCTGTGCAAAACGATGAAATTATTCTTTATCTGCAAAGAAGAATTGATTCCTTTGCAACTTTTGATATCGAAGTTGATGGGAAAATAGTAGATACCGATATCAGTACTTTGGGTGATGAAAAGAACTTTGCGGGATATGGGCTTATGCGGATAGTTCTTCCGTGTAACAAAGATAAAAAAGGGCATACGATAAAGTTTAAGAACATAAAAGGCAACAAGATTACAGTGGTTGGCGCAGGCGCTAAAAATATTGAAATCAATATGAGTGGACGCGGAGCCCAAACCGCACGATTTTTCATAGAAAACTTCAAAGAACGCATTGAAAAATTTAATCCGGATCTTTTTATTTTCAATCTCGGAGCGAATGACAGAGATCTTAATCCTCCGTTGGTTTTCCGCAAGGATCTTTCAATGCTTTTACAAATGGTGTTTGAATCGTGTCCTGCTTGTAAGATGCTTTATTTATTGCCTCCTTCATCTTGTGATCCTGAAAATCCCGAAATGGATTATGAATGTTATTCGAGTTTACATACCATTGAAGCGTACGATAACATAATAAAACAGGTATGCGGGGAATTAGGCAACGACAGGATAGATCTTCTTTCAATGAGGGACGTTTTTGCCAATATGGAAATTTCTGAATGGCGAGTTGATAATATTCACCTTAACCGCAAAGGAAATGACATTTTATTTAAAGCTGTTAAAGAAAGATTGGAGATATAATATGAATTTAGTAAAGAAAATTGATATTCATTCACACGCGTTTCGCGCTTTAGGTCCTATAAGAAATAACGGTACTAACTGGGTTACTGTTTCAGGACTTTGTGAAATGCACGATTTATTGGGAATTGAAAAGGCGGTTTTACTGCCACTTATCTCTCCTGAATCCTGCGCTTACTCACTGTCTACCAATGAAGACGTGTACGAAATTGTATCACAGAATCCCGAACGTTTTGTTTGGTTTTGTAACGTTGACCCGAGATGTAACAACGGCGGTAAGGATGCCGATTTTGAGCATGTTTTAATGCATTATAAAAACCTTGGTGCAAAAGGGGTAGGGGAGATTACATCTAACGTATTCTTTGATGACCCAAGAACTTTCAAGCTCTTTGAAGCTTGTGAAAAGCTTGATATGCCAGTAACTTTCCATATTGGACATACAGACGGGGAATATGGTCTCATTGATGACTTAGGATTGCCAAGACTCGAAAAAGCATTACAGACCTTCCCGAAGCTTAAATTCTTAGGACACTCTCAGCGTTTCTGGTCGCATATAAGCGGTGACGTTACCGAAGAAACCCGTCACGGTTGGCCTGATGGTAAAGTTACAGAGGGTGGAAGAATAGTTGAGCTTATGCGAAAATATCCTAATCTTAACTGTGATTTGTCGGCAGGAAGCGGTTATAATGCCATTACCCGTGACCCTGAATTCGGCTATAAGTTTATGGAAGAATTTAAAGACAGAATTTTTTATGGTGCCGATATGTGTACCACGTTAAATCTTAAAGATAAACATGCAAAATTCCCCGAATATCTTGATAACGCTTATTTGAACGGGAAAATTTCCGAAGAAGCATACCTTAAAATCTCAAGGCAAAACGCCGAAAAATTGTTGGGTATATAATAAAACGAGCCTACTGTTGTAGGCTCGTTTTGATTTTTTAAGAAAAGCATTCTATTATGGTTATTTTTCCCGTTATTTTATATTTGTTTCTTGCTATATGCGGTAACAGGAAGTAATCACCTTTTTTTAACTTTTTATTATAATCTTTGCCCGTGATTTCGCCGTTGCCGTCTATAATTATGTATATTCCTGCACTTTTAGTAAGCACAAATTCTCCGTTTGTCAGAGTGATTTTATTTATACCGAAATTGTCCGTATGCTTTTTGCCTATTAGTTTTTCAATTTTCATCCCTTTATCGTTTGTTATACATTGCGCTTCAATTTTAACGTTGTTAACCGGTTTAAAATCAAAACATTCAAGAGCGGTTTTTTTATCAAGACCGATATACATATCATCGTGAGTGAGCTTTATGTCTCCGCAATGGTATTCAGGTTGAATTGTAAAGTCGGTAGGCTCCTGAATTTCAAGTATAAGGCAACCCGCACCTATGGCATGAACGGTTTTTGCGGGAACGAGGATAATATCACCCGGGTTTACTTCGTGTTTTACAAGGAGAGTTTCCATAATATCCTTATTATCCTTGCTTTCTTCTATTGCTTTTGAAAACTTCTCTTTTGTTACACCTTCTTTAAATCCGAAATAAACGCAGGCGTTTTTTCTTTTGTCAAGAACAATCCAGCACTCTTCTTTTCCGTGTTCACTGTTAAAGTACTGTTTTGAAAATTCTTTATCGGGGTGCGCCTGAACGGGGAGCCTAATTGCACTGTCAAGATACTTTACAAGTATTCCGATTTCTTTTTTATCTCCGAGTATTTCTTTGGGAAACTCCTTTATTAGGTCATCAAGGTACTGATTTGTATCTTTAATTACCGATACGCCAGCCTTTTTATCTTTGCTGTCGATATCAATGGCTTTAACCGCAGAGGCAATCCATTCTTCGGGGTAAAAGGAGTCTTTGGAATCGTCATTTAAAAATTTGCCTAACAGTTTTCCGCCCTTGTAAACGCGGTAAACTCTGTTTTTAAAAAAGAACAGTGGTTTTTCATATATTTTCATAATAACGCTCCTTTTTTAGCTTTTATCGGTTTTAATTATCTTTGTTGCTTTTTGTAAGCTTTCGTATTTATTACATGATACCAAAGCGAAAATTGCCGCCCCAACTGCAGCTTCCTCCGAGGCTTTCGGTATTTCCATTTTCATATTGAACTTTTCTTCAAATATTTTTTTAAGAGCGGGGTTTTTCCTTATTCCGTTGCCCGTTCCGACAAGCCTTGTGCATTTTTTACCCGACGTTGCATACATTTCGTAAAGCTCATCACAAATTCCGCAAAGGCAACTGTATATAAGGTTTGCGGGTGTAAAGTTTTTAGCTGAGATATTTGTAATTGACGCCTTTTTTTCGGGGTTTTGTCTTGTGCCACAGAAAAGTGTGTCAAATTTAATATCGATACTGTCGGCTTTTTGGATTTCATCTGCCATTTCTTCATAGAGATTTTCTTTGTCTACACCAAGCATTTTTGCAGTTTGTAAAAAGAAGTTTTCGAGTATCGCATAGGCTCTTCCACCGCAAAGGGAACTACCTACGAGAATATTTCCCCCTTCGTTAAGAGGACGTGTTTCAAGACTTTCTTCATCTTTATCCGACATAAACGAAATCTGGCTTCCCGTACCTACGTTGCAAAGCACTGTATTCTTATCGCATCCTCCACCGACAAAGCTTGCCTGATTGTCTCCGATTGCCACGCAAACGGGGATATTTTTATAATATCCCGCTATATCCGCTTTATCAGTTATTTCAGGCTGCATATCGTCTTTTAAACTAAAGGTTTTCGTTTTTAAATCAAAGTTTCCAAAACTTGCCGCGTCGGATGTGTGAACGACAGCGGTTTTTCTGCCAGTAAGATGCATTACCGCGTAATCGTGAATTGTGCAAAAGCCCACTGCATTATCGGGCACGAGTCCGTTTATTTTGTTGTAAAAATGAGTTGTGTTTCCATATCCTGAATGGGAATTAATATGCTGGGCATAGGTCTTGTTACCAAGTTTGAGATTTCCTCTGCCGTCCTGCCAGGTATATAACGGACTTACCGCTTTTCCGTTTTTGTCATAATACAAAATTCCGTGCATCTGACCCGTAACGCCAATAGCATCAACACTATCTGTCGAAAGCTCTTCAAGGATACTGCCGATTTTTGATATTATAAGCTCAGGGTTTTGTATCTTTTCCCAGCTTTTACCCTTTAACCAGGTATCGTTACTTTTGTTGACAACCTTACAAACTTCGCCGTTATCACTGTTTATGAGTATTCCGCAGATGCTCGTTGTACCTATATCAAGTCCGATTGTATACATTTTATGCCTCCATCATTGTGGATTTCGGGTCAAGCCTTGTTATTATGTCCTTTTGAATTTCAGGCGATAAATCAAGAAAATTAACAAACGTCCCGTGTATTCTCATAATATAAACACCGCCCGGTGCATACTTTTTGGGATTTGCAAGAACTGCTCTGAGCGTTTCGGGTGTGGTAACGTTTACGTACAGATAAAACGGAGACACCCCTTCAGCAAGTTCATTGAAGAATAAAGGTTTTACTATGTTATTATAAAACTCAATGCCTTTTTCGTTATAATCATTTCCTTTGAAATATTTGGGGTCAACACCTAAATGCGATGCATATCCTCCGTTAAATTCTTCGAACGGAAGTTTCATGTTTGAAAGCATTCTGAATCCAAGTCCGTTTGACGCCTCTCCATAAAGAGGGTCTACGCCGTAGCCGAGCATATCTCTGCTTTTTCTTCCGTCAGGTGTTGCTCCTACCCAATATCCGTAGGTAAGGTGGGTAGACGGACTTGAAAAATCAGGCCTGAAAGGATTGCCAAGGTAATTCTTCTTTGAGCGTATCATATCTGATACCCTGATTGCGATTTTTCTTGCTTCGTTGTCAACGTCTTCTGTATTATTGCCGAATTTGTGGCAGGACATAAGAAACTCTCTTATTCCTTTATAACCCTCAAAATTACTATTCAACGCATTTACAAGCAATTCCTTGTTATCGGTATACTTCTTTGCGAATTCATCAATTGCAATAAATGAGTCTGCAAGGACAGTGAGCCCGTGAACAAGGCATCCGCTTCCGTTATATTTTGTGCCCTGAGTTTTTGTATCACGCATATCTACGCCGTATTCAAGACCGCCCATAAAGCAACTTAAAAATGGAACTTTAAGCTCGGAAAGGGCACAAGACGCACCGTTTGCGGCTTTGACCATTTCATCCAACACTTTGTCCAAGGTTTTATAAAAGACTTCTCGTATACTTTTGAGGGTATATTCTTTGGTGTCCATAAGTTTTTCACCGGTTATCGCTGACACGCCGTTGTTTAATACCATCTCCAGAACCTTTGGCAGATTGAGCCAACTGTTAGTTGTATTGGCGTTGTCTTTGCCCATAATGAGCGGTTCCTGACATCCCGCAACCGAATAATCGGGAATGTCTTTATCATCAACGCCGTTTCTTCTGAGGACTTCAAACAAAGCATCGTCGTTAAAAAGGGAGGGGGTGAGAACTCCTGCGGAAAAGAAGAATTTACCCATTTCTTCATAAAGCTTTTCGGGGGTGTTTTTATGTAATTTTACGGATAAGATTGGCTGGGGAAGATTCATATCGTAATATGCGTCCATAATGGCGTAGGTCATCGTATTGGTAAGGTCGTTGCCGTTTTCGTCTCTGCCGCCTAAAAGGACGTTTTGAGAAATCGCCCAGCTTCTGTCTCCGACGTTATAGAACACGAGGAAATGTTTAAAAAGCTCGCTTGCTTCTTCTCTTGAAAGCTCTTTTCTGTACGGTTCAAAAATTCTGTCAGCATTACCAACTGAAAAAGCATAAGGGTTTGGAGCTTGTTCAATGCACATAACAGTCCATAAAAGGATATAAAGCTGAAGTGCTTCGTAAAGGTTTTCAGCACCTTTTGTTGAAACGTTGGCAAGTGATTTTTCCATAAAATCAAGCTGGGCAAATCTTTCTTTTGAGCAGGTCTTTTTTTGCTCTATTATAATTTCAATGTATCTGTCTGCAAGGATTTTTACTCCGCCAAGGGCAATTGCCGCAGCTTCATAGAATTCGCCCTTTTCTGATTTCGCACGGTAAATCATAGCGTCAACGCCGTATTTAAGCGCATATCTGAAATCGGGGATAATGTGTCCCGTTACCTGTTCAACAAAGAAAATAACTTCCTTTGTGTAATTTTCTGCGTCGCAGTAAGTTTTGTTTAGCATTTTAACCATATTTGATTTGGCGGTAAATGAACGCACTTTTTCAATGCGTTTTTCTGTGAATTCATCGTTCGGCTCAATATCGTTATATATTGCCATCGGGTCACAATATCCTGAAAAACCCTCTACCGTAAACGAGGGGTTAATCAATGCGTAACTTTTTGCAAAGGCATCTCTTTGCGTTCCGACAAAAATTGCATTATCGCTTATAAATAACGGCATTTTACTAAGAACTTCGCACAAAAGATTTGCCTTTTTGACTTCAGGTGAATAGTCAGAATACTTGCTTTCTGCTTGCATTTCTATTTCTTTTGCTATGAACCATCCGTCAAGTCTTTTGATTTCTCTTTCTTCTTTGTAAAGGGCTTTTGCCATATTGGTGAGCTGACCTTTCTTGTATATAGTAAACATACTTATACCTCCTTATGTTCTTGTGAGCTTTAAGTTATATTCTTTAAAAACTTCCTCAAATTTGTTTAAGGTGCCTTTTGACACAAATCCGTCTTTAACCTTGTATTCCTCTGTCCATTTATCTTTTCCCAGTTCGTGATAGGTTAAGAATTCAAAAACTGCATTTTCTGTATTAAATTCAGAAAAGTACTCTGCAAATCCCTCAGGACTTTGAGTGTTTATGCCGTTTATAAGCGGAATTCGTATATGTACCTGCCTTTTGCTTTTACAGAGTTTTTCAAAATTTTCTTTTACTGTTTTATTATCGGTTCCCGTATATTTCTTATGAAGCTCGTTGTCAAAATGTTTAAAATCCATTATAAGATAATCAATGTATTTTGCTATCTTCAAAAGCTCAGGATGAGTTGCGTTTGTTTCAATGCAGGTATTGATATTTTTGCTTCTGAGTAGCTTCAGAAGCTTAAAAAGTTCATCATACTGCATCGTTGCTTCGCCGCCCGTAAAAGTGACACCGCCACCCGAAAAGAACATCTTTCTTGCGTCGATACACTCTTTAAGAATACTTTGTATATCGTACTCAGTTCCACCTTTAAACAGCATTCCCTCTGGGTTTGAACACCATATACATTTCATATTGCAGCCTTGTAAATGATAGACAAGTCGGTTTCCCGGCCCGTCTTGTGAATAGTTAAATCCTTTTTGATAAATTTTCACGTTCTCACCTCTTTTTCAGTATAAACACATATTGCTTTATACAGAATTGACAACAAAGAAAAAAAGATGTAAAATAACGAAAAGGAGTGATATTGTGTACATAACGTTTTCTGACAGTGTGAATCATAGAATAACTGAAGCAAACATCAATTTTTACGCCAAACCCTTTGTTCATCCTAAAAGAAAAATGAACGAGCACGATTTTATTTACATACTTCAGGGAGAATGGGAATTCGGACAAAATAACGAAACATATAAGGTTAAAAAAGACGATTTGCTTATATTGTCTGCAAATAATACACACTTTGGATTGTCACCGTGTTCGCCCAATACAAAGACGATGTATTTTCACGTAACCTGCGAAAATGATTATACAGCGGATACGCTTTCAGGCGAAAAATGTATCAAAAATCATATCAGTACTTCTTTAAATTCGAATATCAGAAAATATTTTTATGAGGTTGTAAGTTGTAAGCTTGCACAAAAGCCACGAAAAAGCGATTTGTTTTTTCAGTTATTGCTTGAGGAACTGTGTGATAATCAATTTATATCGTCTTCGTTGCCGCAGAATATAAAGAATACTATTCACAACAATCCTGAAAAGTTTTTCAGCAATAAAATACTTGCTGAGAAATTCAACGTATCGGTTAAAACTGCGGAAAACCATTTCAAAGAACAATTTAAAACAACTATACACCAATACATTCTGAATTTTAAAATTAGCGAAGCCATTTCATTTTTTAACAGATTTCCAAATATAACAGTTAAAGAAACCGCTTTAAATCTCGGGTTTTATGATGAGTACCATTTCAGCAAACAGTTTAAAAAAATTATGGGAGTTTCTCCTTCTGAATACCGAAATACACTGCGTTGAGAAATAAGTAAACGAGCCTGATTATTTCAGGCTCGTTTTTATGTATTTATCGAGTTGTTTTTGGTTTTTGATAACGGTTACCTTGTTACGGTATTGATTAACAATACTTTCGTAATATTTTTTGATTTTCTTTGTTCTGCCTTTGTAAAATACCCATTTAGCAAACTCAAAATCAAATTTTTCATTACAACCCTCAGACATATCTGGACGGGTGGTGTTTTTGTATTTTAAGTATCTTTTGTAGGTGCGGTAAAGACAGGAAAATCGGTTGAAAGAAAGGAATATAATTTTATCCGCTTCTTCCATACGGCGTTCAAAGAAAAAACGGGTATAGTTGCCGTCAATAACCCAGGAATCATTATTGTTAAGGAATTCTTCTGTAAGTTTTAATTTTTCTTCGTCACTTCTTATTTCCCAATTTGGCAGAAACTGAACTTTGTCAAAATGCAAGGTGGGGAGGTCAAATTTTTCAGCTAACTTAATAGCTAACGTGGACTTACCCGAACCACTGTAACCGATAATTGCTATCTTCATAACTTCACCTCTAAAATAATTATATCATAGTTTATGCTTTTGTTCAACTTCTGCGGTGCCCGATTTGTGATGACACAAATCGACCGCTACGCGAACCCTTACTCGCTGTATCCTCCACAGGAGGCACTCGTAAGCGTTCCCCTTCGTCCCTCACTTCGTTCGGGACGGGGTAACAGATAAAACTGACTCCTGCGTTGCCCACTTGCGGTGCCCGATTTGTGATGACACAAATCGACCGCTACGCGAACCCTTACTCGCTGTATCCTCCACAGGAGGCGCTCGTAAGCGTTCCCCTTCGTCCCTCACTTCGTTCGGAACGAAAGTAACAGATACAAATTATGTAATTCAGATAAATAACAAAGGGTACCCGAATGGGTACCCTTTGTTATTGGTCGGGATAACAGGATTCGAACCTGCGACCTCTTCGTCCCGAACGAAGCGCTCTACCAAGCTGAGCCACACGCCGTTTACAGAGACTATTTTAATTACGATTTGCAAAAATGTCAACAGAATATTCCAATAATATTTTACCTCTCGTCCAAATCAGCGTAATCTCTATGTTTTCCAACATATTTATATGCCGGACGAATGATTTTGCCCTTATTCACAAGTTCTTCAAGTCTGTGTGCACTCCAGCCTGCAATTCTTGCGATAGCAAAAATAGGAGTGAATAGGAAGAAAAATAATAAGGAAGGGGCTTCGGCAGCGCCGAAGCCCCCAGTTTGCATGCAGTGGAATTACGTCTTGTCCTCCTGGGCGGTGCCGGGCAGGACCACGTCGCCCATGTTGACGGTGTAAGTATCGCCGAAGGCATTAGGGAACATCTGGGGAACAGCGGGGGCGATGGAATCCTTCTTGGCCTCGTATTCCTTGCCCCAGTAGGCCTTGAGGTAGATCTCCCGGATCTCGGAGATGAGAGGATAGACGGGGTTGGCGCCGGTGCACTCGTCGTTGAAGGCGTTCTCGCTCATCTCGTCAAGGCCGGCCATGAACTTGGCCTCGTCGATGCCGTAATCGTGGATGCTGGCGGGGATGTCGATGGCGGCCTTCAGGTCCTCGGAGGCCTGAATGAAGTTGTCGAAGCTCTCCTGGTCCGTCTTGCCCTTCATGCCGCAGTATTCCGCGATCTCCACGTAGCGCTCAAAGGCGTGGGGATACTGGTACTGGGAGAAGGTGCCCATCTTGGTGGGGGTCTTCTGGGCGTTGTACTTGCAGATCTCGGTGAAGAGCAGGGCATTGGCGGTGCCGTGGGGGATGTGGTGCCAGCCGCCCAGCTTGTGGGCCAGGGAGTGGTTCACGCCCAGGAAGGCGTTGGCGAAGGCGATGCCGGCCAGGCAGGAGGCGTCGGCCATCTTGATGCGGGCCTCCACGTCCTTGGCGCCGTATTTGTAAGCCCGGGGCAGGTACTTGAAGACGTTCTTGATGGCCGTCAGGGCGAAGCCGTCGGTATAGTCGCTGGCCATGATGGAGACATAGGCCTCCACGGCGTGGGTCAGCACGTCATAACCGGAGGCCCGGGTAACGCCCTTGGGCATGTGCATCATGTTGTCCGCGTCCACGATGGCCATGGTGGGCAGCAGTTCATAGTCCGCCAGAGGCCACTTGGCGCCGGTGTTGCCGTCGGAGATGATGGTGAAGGGGGTGACCTCGGAGCCGGTGCCGGCGGTGGTGGGGATGCAGACCAGCTTGGCCTTCTGGCCCATCTTGGGGAACTTGTAAACGCGCTTGCGGATATCGATGAAGACGGTGGCCAGGTCCAGGAAGTCCTCCTCGGGATGCTCATACATCAGCCACATGATCTTGGCGGTGTCGATGGCGGAGCCGCCGCCGATGGCGATGATGACATCGGGCTTGAACTCGTGCATGGCAGGCAGGCCCTTCATGGCGTCCTGGATCTGGGGGTCCACACGGATGTCATAGAAAATACTGGTGGCGATGCCCATGTCGGTCAGCTGGTCCAGGATGGGCTGGCACATGCCGATCTCAAAGAGGTTGGCGTCCGTGACCACAAAGGCCTTCTTGCAGTGGTATTCGTCCTTCAGCTCCCGGAGGGCGACGGAGGTGCAGCCCTTCTTGAAATAGACCTTCTCAGGCACGCGCAGCCACAGCATATTCTCTCTCCTCTCTGCCACGGTCTTGATGTTCAGCAGCTGCTCCACGTTGGTCTGACCCATGAAGGAGCTGCCGCCGAAGGTGCCGGGGCCCAGGGTCAGGGAAGGCGGCGTATCAAAGTTGTAGAGGTCGCCCAGGCCGCCAAAGGTGGTGGGGGTGTTGATGAGGATGCGGCCGGCCTTCATTTTCAGGCCGAAGGCGTCGATCTTCTCCCGCTCGTTGGGGTCCACGTACAGCGCACCGCTGTGGCCGGCGCCGCCCTCACTGACGAGCTTTGCGCAGAGGGTCAGGGCCTCATCAAAGTTCTTGGCCCGGTACATGCCCAGCACGGGGCAGAGTTTTTCGTTGGCCCAGGGGTTATCATGGCTGGAATCGTCCGTCTCGGCAATGAGGACCTTGGTGTCGGGCGGGACGTTCACGCCGGCCATCTCCGCCAGCTTTACAGCGGGACGGCCCACGGCGGTGGCCTTGACACCGTGGGTGGCGGGATTAAAGAATACCTCGCCCACGCGGACGGCCTCCTCCTGATTGAGGAAGTAGCAACGGTTGTTGGCAAATTCCTGCTTCACCTGGTCATAGATGCTGTCCAGCACGGTGACATGCTGCTCGGCGGCGCAGATCATGCCGTTATCAAAGGTCTTGGAGTGGATGGTGGAGGCGACGGCGTTCTTGATGTCGCAGGTGTCATCGAAGATGACGTTGCAGTTGCCGGGGCCCACGCCGATGGCAGGGGTGCCGGAGGAGTAGGCGGCCTTCACCATGCCGGCGCCGCCGGTGGCCATGATGAGGTCCACTTCCTTCATCATCACCTGGGTCATCTCAATGGAGCCCTCGTCCATCCAGCAGATGATGTTCTCGGGCAGGCCTGCCTTCTCGGCGGCCTCCTTCATGATGCGGGCGGCCTCGATGGTGCAGCGCTTGGCGGTGGGGTGGGGGGAGATGAGGATGGCGTTGCGGGTCTTGAGGCAGATAAGGATCTTATAGATACAGGTAGAAGTGGGGTTGGTGGTGGGGGTGACGGCGCCCACGATGCCCATGGGCTCAGCGATGCGCTTGGTGCCGGCGGCCTTGTTCTCGGCGATGACGCCGCAGGTCTTCATGTCCCGGAAATAGTTGAAGACGTGCTCGGAAGCGTAGTTGTTCTTGATGACCTTGTCTTCCACCACGCCCATGCCCGTCTCCGCATTGGCCATTTTGGCCAGAGGGATCCGGGCCTTGTCGGCCGCCATGGCGGCCTGTTTGCAGATCTCGTCTACTTGGGCCTGGGTGAACGTGGCGTATACGGCTTGTGCGGCGCGCATTTCCACAAGCTTTGCTTCCAGGGATTCGACAGATGTGATTTTGTCAAATTTCTTTGCCATAGCATCCTCCTTGATGTTCTGTTGATGATTATACGGATCGTATTAGCCTCGCGACTATTACATACTATTATTATTTGGGATGGCTCCGGGAAAGTCAATCAATAAATGACTTAAGAACAAAATTTTGTCGGCTTTTTGCACAACAAGGTAGGTTAGTTGTGGATAATATATAGTGATTTTATTAAAAATCAAACAATGAAACACAAGAAGACAACATTTGTCCGCGTGATAACGAATCGTTAAGAAAACGTGAAGGGAAGACCTGGAAAACTGGAAACGTTACCAACCCGCCAGGTAGGCGTGTGTGATGATGAGGTGTAATCAGAAAGAGAAAAAAG
>JBGVGI010000057.1:0-1898 GCA_045121595.1 Oscillospiraceae bacterium
AGGTCGTAGGTTTTATTTTTGCCGAGGCGAAGGACTTTAGCTGCTTCGATAACGGTCATTACTTCGGGTTCATTCTTTAACATGGAAAGGCAATTTCTTTCGGTCATCTTATGTTTCCTCCTTTTTTATGTCCAAGCTGATGCATATTGCTTGGTTGACTTTTTTGATGGTTGATGCTTCGATTCTTCCTATAAAATTGCGAAGCCGGGTTTTGTCGATGGCACGAATATGTTCGAGAAGAATGTAGGAGTCCTTCGGCAGTATATCTGTTCCCATAAATACGTGCGTTGGCAGGTAGGTTTTCTTTTGTATGCTCGTGATCGGAGCGATGATGGTTGTGGGGCTATGCTTGTTTCCGATATCGTTCTGAATAATTAAAACAGGACGGATACCGTCCTGTTCGCTTCCTTGCACGGGGCTTAAATCTGCATAGTATATTTCATTGCGTTTGATGGTGTGGTTCATATGTTGATCTCCTTTTGAATTAATAAGTAAAAAAGCGGTCGCTGATAAAAAATCAACGACCGCTTGGAAGTTTTCAGTATCAATCGTTTTGTTTGCTGTTCATATTTGTCCTCAACACCCCTGAACAATGGGAACACACCTTCCGTCCATGCATTTGGACTCATGGGACTCTCACCCCCGTGTGGATCTCACACAGATGCTCCTATCGGTTGCGACGGCTCACCATTCTGCTGTGGCTTCAACGCTCGACCTGTAGCTGAACATAAGTATCATTATCCCTTCTGCCTGTCGTGGCCTTCGTTGCGAATTGCCGTCGCAACGTCATAGTCTTGAAGGCACATTGCTGTGCGTTCGCTATAGTGGCTCGTTCCTCACAGAACAACAGAAGGAAAGTAAAAAGTGTGCTGATATTCAGTTGTCAAGGATCAATAGGAGACCTACAGAAAAAGCCCCCTCACTTGTCCAAAGGAAAAAAGTGAGGGGGCTACAACCAATTTTTTTAATTTTCTATAAGATTTTTTAATTTCGTCCTGATTTTAACCATTTTCTTGCTGATTGCCTGCTGTGTAATGCCATAAATCTTGGCAAGTTCGGTTTCGGAAATGTTCTCATAATAATGTCTTTTAATGAGAAGCTGCTCATCATCAGACAGCAGAGGAAGGACAGAACGGAGCTTTTCAATCATGAGCTTGTCCGTTACATGTCTTTCAACATCCTCATCCTCATCGACGATGAAGTCAACACCGTTATCATCCTCGCTATCAAAGGCTTCGATTGAAAGCACTTTGTTTTTGCGGTCCAGAGTTGCAAGATATCTGTTTCTCTCATACTCCTTGTAGTATTCGATGTAGAACTGCTCGTCTACTTCAAGAAGGCATCCCTGCAGAGGAATAAACCATCTCTTTGCATACTGCTCGTCCGTTGCTTTGCGGCTCTCGTGTTCTTCATTTGTAATCTCAATAAAAATTTCATTTTCTTTTATAAAAACCTTTTTGGGTGCATATTTCATGCGTGTATCCTCCTGTCGTTTTTGATTTTGAAAGGTTTATTTTTCAAAATCCGACAGGAGGAGCGCGTATCGGCATAAAACGATATTTTTCGCAAGCACAAACAAAAAGGCACTTATTGCGTGATACGCTTAAATTTGCGTACCATTCAACAAGTGCCTTTCTAATGCTATTCAGTTTATCATTATGTAGAGCAGCGGTTAAGCCATAAATTCATAATCACTACTCATAACGAGTAGTGATGCGCAGTTACCCCAACGCATAATAAAATACCTCCTTGATTTTAGAATTGGCGCGGCTCGTCCAAGGTGGTATTCTGGAAGATGACCGCGTAGATGTTTTTCATCTCTTTTCTCTTTGAATATTTTGACTCTCATTCTCATATCGTAGAATGGGAGAGTACGGCTTCTATGGTGCAAAAAAGCG
>JBGVGI010000058.1:0-2474 GCA_045121595.1 Oscillospiraceae bacterium
AAACTGAAATTTTACTTTTCCTTATATTCATCTGGTATTGCTATTTGAAATGTTTCACACAACAGCATCACATCATGCACATCATTTTTATCGTGTTCATATCCCAAATGAAGCATTACCTGACTCAATGGTTCAATACAAGAAACAGTTATATCTCCAACTTTTCCAATACCGGAAAAAGTTTTTGATGGAAATATATCTCCCTCATAAACAATTCCGTCATCTGTAAATTCAAAACAATGTAAATCAATGATTCTTTGTTTATCATCTTTCCAGACAGTATGACCATCCGTTGTATAATCAGTATTTACTTCCTCAAATCCATGCTGCTTAATCACATAAATATAATCATGATAATGTTTCAGTTCAACAAACAAATCAATATCATTGTGTATTCTTGATTCTCTTTTAAGAAGTGCATCAACACCCCATCCGCCATCTAAATATACTTTAATTTCGTTTTGCAAAGCATATTTTATAATTTCACATGCATCTTCTGTACGTACCATAATCTATCCTCCAAATTCAAATCTTTGTATGCTTTCCAACTCACTAAAAGCCTGAAATTTGTCAGTCTTTCATCCTTTTTGTTATCAATCACCAATTAGCTGTAATCCATTAGGATTTAGCTGATATATTTTATCGCACACCTCTTCAATATACTTTCTATCGTGAGAAATGCTAATGACAGCCCCCGGAAATTCTCGGAGCATTTTTCTTATTACCGGACCGGACAATGGTGAAAAATTTCTTGTCGGTTCATCCAGAATAAGAACATTTGCACCACTTAAGCTCATCCTCAAGAGAAGCACTTTCGCCTTTTGTCCGCCTGATAACTCCCGAATCGGATGCTCCATTTCATCTGGTGTGTATTTAAGTGAACCAAGGTATGTTCTAATTCTTGTACGCTCTTCTTTATCTCCTGTTTTATCAAGGTAATCAACCGGTGTAACATCCAAATCCAGCAGGTCTTCATAAGTTTGAGGCATATATTCTGCTTTAATGTCATTCCGATTTAGGAGTTCTTCCGCTATCTTTTTTAGAAGAGTCGTTTTTCCTGCCCCGTTGGCTCCTATCATACAGATTTTTTCTGAACCTTTTATTTTTAAATGAATTCCTTCTGCTAAAATTCTTTTGCCATCCGGAGTCACAAGCTTTGAAAGTTCATATTCTATGACCGTTTTTCCTGCGGGAATGTGTGAGTTTTCATCCCCTAATTTGACAAAGATTGCTTCTTCCTGTTCCGGCATCTGAGTCATATTTTCATCTTCTTTTTCAAATCTTCGTTCCATTGCCTTAACCGTATGCATTTTGTCCTTTAAGTTTTTGGCAACAGACGGTGCTTGTCTGGTACAACTTCTTAATGCACCTTGTACACTCTGCATAACTCTTTGATATTTTTCATCGCGAATCTTTTTCTCCCTACGGTCACTCAGTGCCCGCTGTTTTTGGATTTCAAATTTATGAAGCCGTTCTTCCACATAGCGTCTATAGGGAAGCTTTGCCACGGTATATCTCGCCTTTGTTTTTCGTATAATCTGCTCGATATGTATCACCATGTTGGCAGTACGCTCTATCAGCGTTTCATCGTGTGAAATAAAAAGCACAATGTGCTTCCAGTCATTTATGATTTTTTCCAGTAATGTAAGCGTCGCAATGTCGATGTCATTGGAAGGTTCGTCCAACAACAGCACAGAAACATCGCGAATGAAAAGCCTCATAAGTTGTGTCTTGACTTTTTCGCCTCCTGAAAGACTACCCATTGTCTGGTTACTGTAGAAAAAATCATTTTTCATTCCAAATTTTCCCGCAATAACAGACAATTCTTTAGGCGTTTTCTCCCAGAATATTTCCTCTTCAGAAAAATATTCGTATATTGTTTTTTCCTTATCTTCATCGAGCATCTCCTGCGGAAGATAACCAAGACGTTCGTGTCCCATTATCCTTTCCCCATCTGCTTCTATATAGTTTTCTACAAGCGACGGATTGTATATCCACTTCATTAATGTCGATTTCCCATTTCCCTCTTCTCCAATAATAACTGCCTTATCTCCATCATTTAGCACAAGGTTGAAATCATTAAGAATTATTCTCAGGTCTTTTTTATGTGTTAAATTTAATTTTTTTATCTGCAACATTAAAGTTTCTCCTTTTCGAAGTCTGAGCCAATTATTATTTTGAACACACAAAAACGAGTCTTTTTTGCATACGCAAAAATAGACTCGCTAAATAGACCCTTATTTCTTTTCCAAAAGGAAAACAAAGGAAATGCCTCTTGCGATAATCCAACTTAAGCGTACACAAAACAAACCTATTCTCTACAGGCTCAATAACTATATGTGTCTTACTTAAATCAAATTATCTATTAATCATTTCCTCACCTTACACAAAATGTGCCTTTCTTTCTTCTAATGGCAATACTATCATACTGTATTTTTTGTGTCAATACATTTCACCTTATGGAAGTGCAAATT
>JBGVGI010000059.1:0-1691 GCA_045121595.1 Oscillospiraceae bacterium
ATTGCGAAGCCGGAGATATTCTTGAATATCAGAAGGAAGAATAAGTAACGCACAAGCCCTCGTTCTAAAACGGAGCGAGGGTAGTTTTTATTAAATCAACAGGTACAAATCCGTCAAAATGCCTTGATTTATTCATAAAAAAGTGATATAATAATAACGCTAAACCAACTTAATATGTTAAAAAACGAGCTTATTTGTTTCCAAGGGGGTACTATGCCCTTTTTTCGGCTTTCTACATAATGGATTTGATAAAAATGCAAATTCCACTTGTAGAAAGCAGATTAGCTCTGTCGTATTCAAGTTGGTTTAGCGACTCGGAGTTTGCGTTTTTTGTGCGTGGCTTCGGTCACGCACTTTTTAATTTGGAGGGAAAATGAAAGCTATTGTTTATACATCTAATACAGGACATACCGCTGAGTATGCGAAAATACTTGGTGAAAAAACGGGATTGCCCGTATATGCTTTGAGCGGAGCCCAAAAACAGTTGTCAAGCGGAACGGAGATTATATATCTTGGTTGGCTATTTGCCAACGGAATCAAGGGATACAAAAAGGCGGCGAAGAAATACAAGATTTCTGCCATTTGTGCCGTCGGTCTTTGCGATACCGGAACTGCCCTTGATGAAGTTCGTAAGGCAAACGCTCTTTCCGAAGAAATTCCGCTTTTCACTATGCAGGGCGGTATGGATAAGACCAAGCTCCGTGGAATCAATAAGTTTATGATAAATATGCTGACAAAAGGAATAGATTCCAAAAAAGATAGGACGGAAGAAGATGAGCGAATGCTTTATCTTTTGAAGAACGACAAAAACTATGTCAGCGAAGATAACACATCCGCTTTTATGGAGTGGTATTGCAAACAGTGAGGCGAAAAATGAAAAGGCTTATCGCAATAATTATATCAGCACTATTACTCGTGTGCTTTGTTGGTTGTGGTGATTCTACGAATACAAACGGCGTCCCCGATCCCGACAAAATCGTTCCAAAACGAGAAATTCTCATAGAAAATTTAGAAGATAAGGGCTATCAAATTAAAACGCAAACTACCGTTGAAGGCTCTGATTTGGTTGTTGACCGCGTTATAGCACAAAAAGAAAGCAAATTTATTGATATAGTATATGGACTATCTGCTGAAGATTCTGCGAAAATTTTTGAACTGTACTGTGAACTATATTCCGACGACTATTACATTCTTGCTCAAAACGGAAACTATGTTTATTGTGTTAGCGATAAAAAGACTTTCAAAAATGCAGGATTTACAACAACGGACAATGTTGGTGTTCAGTATATAAACAATTGACCTATATTTTCGGAGGTGATAGATTGAATCCATCAACATACATACCGATAATCTTCCTATGGATTATCATATTTATTCTGTTCCGCAATCGACGGAAAGCTGTAATTGTAAGAAAAATAATAGAAAAAAGAAAAACAGGAGGAAATATAGAAATGAAAGAGCTTGCAGCAAAATTTATTGAAAAAGAGTGCATTATCTCTTCTTTTGACGGAAGCCATCAGTATGAGGGCGTAATAAAAGAAGTTACTGATGGAGCAATTCTTGTGGAAAAGGACGGCAAGATTGAAGCTATCAACCTTGACTTTGTTATCCGTATCAGAGAGTATCCAAAAAATAAGAACGGAAAGAAAAAATCCGTAGTATTGGACTAATAAATTCCAAATTGACACGAA
>JBGVGI010000060.1:0-10213 GCA_045121595.1 Oscillospiraceae bacterium
AGACTACAAGGTTGATAGGCTCAAAGTGTAAGCGTCGTGAGGCGTTAAGCTAGCGAGTACTAATCGGTCGAGGGCTTGACCATATTATGTGGATACAAAACAGAACTTCCAAAAGTTTCTTTGTTCAATTTTGAGGATACCATTCCGCAGACAAATGCGCCATTAGCTCAGTTGGTAGAGCAACTGACTCTTAATCAGTGGGTCCCGGGTTCGAATCCCTGATGGCGCACCATCTAATGGCCTGTTGGTCAAGCGGTCAAGACGCCGGCCTCTCACGCCGGAAACACGAGTTCGATTCTCGTACGGGTCACCAACCTGATTCAACAGGTATCTTTACAATGTAACATTTTGCTGGTGTTTATGGCGGTGAGGTCACACCTGTTCCCATCCCGAACACAGAAGTTAAGCTCACCCGCGTCGACAATACTTGGCTGGAGACGGCCCGGGAAGATAGAACGATGCCAGCACAAATGGGCCATTAGCTCAGTTGGTTAGAGCAACCGGCTCATAACCGGTCGGTCCTGGGTTCGAGTCCCCGATGGCCCACCAATGTTACATAGGGGCATGATGTAATGGTAACATTCCGGTCTCCAAAACCGTTCTTGAGGGTTCGAGTCCTTCTGCCCCTGCCAAAAAAGACACGCTTTTAAGCGTGTCTTTTTTTATCCAAGTCGAAGGCTTGGTATGTTATCCGCGACAGCGGAATGTAATCACGCGTGAGCGTGTATGTCATCACCGTGAGGTGTATTTCTTCGGCTTAATTACATACCACCTATGGTGGATTACATACATTTCTTCGAAATGATTACATACAATGCTACGCATTGATTTAAAAAGGACTCGAAGCGAGTGGTAGTTAATGACAGTCCGGTGGAATGTCAGAGCCACGAGCCGGCTTTTCCGCAGAAAAGGAGTCCTTCTGCCCCTGCCAAAAAAGACACGCTTTTGAGCGTGTCTTTTTTTATTCAAGCCGAAGGCTTGGTATGTTATCCGCGACAGCGGAATGTAATCACGCGTGAGCGTGTATGTCATCACCGTGAGGTGTATTCCTTCGACTTGATTACATACCACCTATGGTGGATTACATACATTTCTTCGAAATGATTACATACAATGCTACGCATTGATTTAAAAAGGACTCGAAGCGAGTGGTATAAAAAACAGTTACCTTTAAAGGTAACTGTTTTTGCTTTAATCAGGTTTTGTTTTTCTTTTTGTATTCAGAGGGAGAGAAGCCTGTGTATTTTTTGAATACTCTGCTAAAATACAAGGCGTTATCATAACCGACTGACGCTGATATTTCTGAAATATTTTTATTGGAGCCCTCAAGATAACCTTTAGCAGCTGCAATACGAAGAGACAAAATATATCTCATTGGTGTAACCTTCATTATGTTTTTAAAGCACTTTATGAACCAGTTTGCAGTCATTAAATGTTCGGAAGCATACTGTTCTATTGATATTGGCTTGTTGAAATTTTCTTTGAAATAGTGCGAAGCACGTTCAATTTCATTTATCATATCGCTGTCGGCACGCTGACCTTCTTTGAGGTAACGGTTGATAATAAGAAGGACGTGGCGAAGGAGAATTCTTAAAAGTTCTTCGTGATTGGCACGCTGAAGCTGAAGCTCCTGTATCATCTGATTGTATATCCAGGGATAGTCGGGTGAAACTCCTGTATAAAATACGTTTTCGTTTTTAGGAAGCTCGTAATGGTCTAAGAATTCTTCTACCTGATAACCCGTGAAATGCACCCAGTAGACTTCAGTTTTGTCGGCAGCATAATAGTAGTAAACCTGCGGCTCTCCCGGTCGGTACAAGATCATATTGCCTTTGGGAACTATAGTTTCGATGCCGTTTAACATAAAATGCCCTTTTCCGTGGGCGATATATAAAAGCTGATAATCATTTCGTCCTTCGGGGTGTGGGGTTTCGATTACGGGGGTAGTATGCACCCTGTAATAACCGCAGTTGTTTATTCTTAAAGGAACGGATAAATCTTCAATATTCGGATTTTCATCGTCAATATAAGCGACATTGATATACATAGCTTATCTCCTTTGAATTTATTATGTGCATATTATACACTAAAAATATCTGATTTTCAATGGTTTAAAACGATTTTGTGCATATTATCGACGATTTTATTTATTGATAATGGCGTGAATGTCTTTTATAATGTAGACAAGAGGTGAATTAAATCACTGTGTAAAGGAGCGATATTATGAAAAATACTGAAACAAAATATTTAAAATGGTATCATAAGATAGGTTACGGCTCAGGCGATATAGCTGGTAACGTAGTGTATGCCCTGCTAACTTCTTTCGTGATGTTTTATCTTACCGATACGATAGGTTTAAGCATGGGAGCTGTCGGAACGCTTATTGCTCTTTCAAAAGTGTTTGACGGTGTTACTGATTTCTTCTTTGGCAGAATGATTGATAAAACCCATACGAAAATGGGTAAGGCTCGTCCATGGATGCTATGGCCGTATATCGGATGTGCGGTTTCGCTTGTGGCGTGTTTTGCTATTCCCGTAAGCTGGGGACAGACAGCACAGTATATTTTCTTTTTTATAGCTTATACGTTACTTAATGCGGTTTTCTTTACGGCGAACAACATTGCGTATGCATCGCTTACTGCACTTATAACGAAGAATACCAATGAACGTGTTCAGCTTGGCTCTGTAAGATTTATTTTTGCTTTCGGAACGAGTATGCTTATTCAGTACCTCACGATTGATGCAGTTGAGTTTTTCGGCAACGGAGCACAGGGTTGGAAAACGGTTGCAATTATTTATGCAATTATTGGTCTTGTTGTAAATACAATTTCCGTTTTCTCGGTTAAAGAACTTCCCGAAGCAGACGAAGGAATGGAAAAGGAAAGAAAAGAAGAGCATAAGCTTACCTTCTTTAAATCTTTTGGACTTCTTCTTAAAAACAAATATTACGTAATTATCTGTATTACCTATATTATGACCCAGCTTTACGCTTCGGTAATCGGAATGGGTATTTATTATATGAAATATATTCTCGGCAATGAGGATTTATTCGGCGATTTCGGGTTAGCTATTAACATTCCTATGGTAGCAATGCTTTTGGTTCTTCCGCTTATTATTCAGAAAATGGGAGGAATGTATAAGCTTAATGTTGTAGGATATATCGTCGCAACGTTAGGAAGACTTGGGGTAATGGTTGCGGGTTATATGGGAAATATTCCCTTTATGCTTGCATTTACCGCATTTGCTACACTTGGTATTGCACCCTTGCAGGGCGACCTCAACGCACTTATTGCATTGTGCTCTGAATATACAACTATGAAGACGGGACACAGACTTGACGGTATGATGTATTCCTGTTCGTCACTCGGAATTAAAATAGGAGGTGCGCTCGGTACGGCTATATGTGGTTGGCTTCTTGATGCAACGGGTTATATTGAAAATGCGGTAGTTCAGAATTCTGCAACAATCAGTATGCTGCAGTTCCTTTATCTGTGGGCACCTGCGATTCTTTGCTTTGTCGTTATGATCTTGCTTTCAAGGCTTAGGGTTGAAAAGGCAAACAAAGAGCTTATGAAAGAGAAAAATATTGAAAATACTAAAACGGTTTACGGCAATATCTGAGAGGTGTAAGTATGCGTGAGTTTGAAAAGTTTGAAAGAATAGGAACTACTCCTCACAGAAGTTATTATATTCCTTTTGCTCCAAACGACGTAGTAGGAACGAAACACGGTATTCCTGACAGAACCTCAAGTTCGCGTTTCACGTCGCTTGACGGTATGTGGCAGATAAAACAACATAACCATGTCGAGGATTTTGACGTAAATGAAAGCCTCTCGGAATCAATACCTGTTCCCGCTTGTGTGCAAATGCACGGATATGACCATATCCAGTACCTTAACACGCGTTATCCTTTTCCCGTAATGCTGCCGCACCTTCCATATGAAAATCCCTGTTGGCATTACCGCAGAACCTTTAACCTTAATAAAAAGGCGAATGAAAAATATTATATCAACTTCGAAGGCGTTGACAGTGCGTTTTATCTGTATATTAACGGGCAGTTCAAGGGGTATTCGCAGATTTCCCACGCGACGAGTGAATTTGATATTACCGAGCTTTCGGTAAACGGCGAAAATACGATAGACGTACTCGTGTTGAAATGGTGTATATCCACATATCTTGAATGTCAGGATAAGTTTCGCTTTTCGGGTATATTCAGAAACGTATATATGCTCACCCGTCCGAAAAATCATATTACTGATTATAAAATTGAAACAACTATTTCGGGTGATGACGGTATTTTGACCTTTTATAATGAAAGTCAGGTTGATATAAAGGTAGTTATCAGCAGTAAATCAACCGTTGCACCGAAAGAAAGTTTAACAAAAATCACTGTACCGGACGTGAAGCTGTGGAGCGCTGAGGAGCCTAATCTGTATGCGGTAGAGCTTCGTACAAGAACGGAAAAGATAATCGAAAACATTGGTTTCAGGGAAATAACGATTGAAGGTCCCGTCTTCAAAATCAATGGCAGTGCAGTTAAACTTAAAGGTGTTAACAGACATGATTTTCACTGCGAGACCGCTGCAACGGTGAGTCTTGAGGACCTCGCAAAAGATATTCATCTTATGAAAGAATTAAACGTCAACGCGGTGAGAACTTCGCATTATCCTAATAGTCCGGAATTCTATCTGCTTTGTGATAAGTTCGGAATTTACGTTATGGATGAAGCGGACCTTGAAATGCACGGTGCCTGCAGCCGTGACGGCGGATATGATATTGATTTGTGGAAAGAGTATGCTGAAAATGATTTCTTTTCGGCGGGTATAACCGACAGACATACGGCTTTAGTGGAAAGGGACAAAAATCGTCCGAGCGTTATTATCTGGTCTTTGGGTAACGAAAGCTCTTTCGGTAAAGCTTTTTTTGCGGGTGCAAACTATATTAAACGCCGTGATAATACAAGACCTGTACATTACGAAGGATTGCAGAATGCAGACGAAAGATATTATTATACCGAGCTTGTTGATATGGTAAGTATGATGTATCCGAGTTTTAATAAAATTCGTGAAGACGTCCTTGAAAATCCAAAGGAAACACGCCCGTTTGTCCTTTGTGAGTATACTCACGCAATGGGTAACAGTTGTGGGGATATTGCAGAATACTGGGAAATGATTTACAATAATGAGCAGATGATGGGCGGATTTGTTTGGGAGTGGGCAGACCATGGAATCAAGACGGAATCAGGCTTTCTTTACGGCGGAGATTTCAAGGAACCTGAGCACGACGGAAATTTCTGTGCTGACGGACTTCTTACTCCCGACAGAAAAATAAAATCCAATGCTCTTGAGATGAAAGCTGTTTATGGTGGAAAAACAAGGTCGGAGGTGTGCCAGGTTGAAATACCTAAAAGCACTTACAGTTTTTCTTCAAGCATTGACGTCGAAGTGAACGAACATACAGGAGAAATCACTTCAATCAAAGCTGACGGTAAAGAGGTATTGAGAACTCCGATGCATTTCAATATAATGCGGTATACGGACAATGACCGTGACCTTGTTCCTCACTGGATTGACAGATGCCGTCTCAACTCCTGCCGGACGCATATATTTTCTTGCGAAAAAACAGAAAACACTTGCAGTTTAAACGGTGTGCTTGCCGCTAACTGTATGATGCCAGCCGTGGAATTTAACCTTAAATACGAAGTAGCGGGAAATGAACTTATCATTGAAGTTGAATACACCTTATCTGATTATATCAAAAGCTTTCCGAGATTTGGCATTGAGTTCGGGGTTGATAAAGCACACGGTAATTTTTCTTACGTCGGATACGGCCCTTGTGAAAGCTACGTAGACAAGCACATAGCTTGCGATTACGGATACTATGTAAGTACGGCTGAGGAAAACTATGACAGAAAATATATAAGACCTCAGGAATCGGGCAGCCATTACGCCTGTAAATATCTTTCGGTAAAAGATTTGTTCAAGGTGACTGCCGATATGCCGTTTTCCTGTTCCGTAAATCCGTTTACCACTGAACAGTTATGCAAAACCCTTCATTCTTTTGAACTTGAAGAAAATGATTTCGTTAACGTTTGTATCGACCTTGCTATGCGTGGAGTAGGCTCAAAATCCTGCGGCCCCGATTTGCCGTCATACTATGAAATTCCCAAAACGCTTAAAAACACGTTCAGATTTACTTTTTAAATTATGCGGTAAAGATTTATATAATTTTTTGAATTTAAAAATGTATTGAAAACTTTCTTAGCATTGGCGTGATTTTATGGACTCGAAGCGAGTGGTATAAATAAACCAACCGAGGTATTATAACCTCGGTTGGTTTTCTTTTCTGTATTTTAATGGGGTTATGCCGTATGCTTTTTTGAATCGGGAATAAAAATAGCTTTCCGATGGGAAATTAATGTGCTCTATTATCTCTGAAACAGACATATTGCTGTTTGCAAGTAAAACTGCCGCTACATGAAGTGATATAATGATGGTAGACACAAAAAGTGTCTACCATCATTTTTTATGTTACAATAAAGAAAAGGAGATGAACGAAATGGGAAGGCCAAAGGGCGGAACAAATAATCATCATAATTCGCCCAAATCATTACTTGTTTTGCGAACTAATATGTTAAAAGCCTGTGGTATGCGACAGCATTACCACAGGCTTTTGCCTTTTATTTCATCAAAAAAGTTAATGATTTGGGTGTATACAGTTTTGTGACAATAAGGCAGAGCAAATATTCGCGAAAAACCGATTTCTCCCTAATTGAAGACGCCGAAAAGGTAACTCTTTTTTGTATTTATTTTAATGTTCCAATAAGTTCAATTTCCAACAGTTCGGGTTTTTCGTTCTTATCGGTACTGTTCATTGTCAGTCGGAACTTATGCATCTTTTCGGTGCAGGGGATAATAATCTGTCCCGGAAGATTTCCCGAAGCGTCTTCTTTACAGATACACCATTCTCCGTTGAAGAAAGTTTCCATCCTGTACGTTACGGGAATACCTGATGCTACTAAAAACTTAAGACAAATGCGGATTTCTTCGACGTAAGCCGTTTTATCACCAAAATCATATTCAAACGTAAGAGGCCAGTCCGTCGGCAGACCTGTCCAACCTGTGGCGGTGTTGCCGTCTGTCAGGCGGTAAAGATCTTCTTTGCTTATATTGTTTGGTGTCAGGAGCTCTTTTCCAAGTAACAGATTGCCTGTATCGGCAGACGCTTTTTTATCTGTTTTTTCGAGATTGGTAACAGTGTATAAATCGTATGCTTCCTTGCATAATGCCAATAAATCCTTGCTTGCATCACCTTTTGTTGGATATGAAAAACCTTCATCGGATTTTTGGTTTGCCCATTTCCAGTCTTCAAGGAACCATTCAAACTGTGCAGGAGGTGTGTTTTCTTCGAGAGCTTTTTTGTAGCTTTCAATCCACATATCCCAACGTTTCAAATAATAATCTTTGGTAATACCTGCTAAGGAACGGTAGGAATAATCCCTGAGTCCACCGTCATCTGCGGCTCTTTTTCCAGCCCACGTGGTGATCTGACATCGGGCATTCCATTCAAACATATCTCTTGTCCAGTCGTCAAGTGCGGATGTCATATTTCTTGCTGATTCAATCCATCTGCCAACCTGGAAATAATCGTTTGTACTGAGAATATCGTTTTGTAACTTAATGAGGCTTAAAAAATGTGCGGAGTGTATTTTGAATTCTTCCGTATTCTTTGAATAATATGAATCCATCATATTTTTGTGGAACTGTATAGATGAATTGGATAAGACCTGACGGGCAATATCGACCATATCGTAATGATAACAATCGCTGTTTTTAAACTTTTCATAGTTATCGATATAAATTTTGAATACTTTTTCAAGTGTTTTTACGTCATAGGTGATATTTCCTCTGCCCCACGAACTCGTTGACGTAAACCATTCGGTGGGTCTTGCATTGATGAGAGATTCTGCGACGTCGGGGGACTCATTACTGTATACCGATTCAAGCAAAAGCTTCCATGCGTCTATGAGTTCTTCGTTGATATCGCCATAGCGTCTTTCAAGATACTGCGTTCCCCATTTTACAGGGTCAACGTTTTCTTTTGTCCATGCCGTGTCCCATAGCATTTCATAAATCATTGGACAGCGTCCCAGAGATTCCGACGTCATACCGAGCCCTGTCATATACTTATTGTTCTGACGGACAGACGGAATTTTTGAAACAGCGGGCACATTGGCTTCCATACCGAGTTTTCCGCCGAATTCGTGAAGCAGTCCCCAGACCCATGGGATCTCATTTTTTTCTGTAAGGTTTGTATTGGATTTAACCTCACTCATAATATCCAAAATCAGCATATTTTCTTTATGGGTAAGCCCTGCAAGTCTTGTGTCGTTAATGGACTCTGACCATTTCTGCAAAACCCACACACTGTCGGGGTTGTGTTCAAGCATTTTACTGTGTATGGTCTGAAACATCCTTGCCTGATCTATGCCATTGTCACGTCCGCCTTCCATAAATGGGTCGGCTGAAAAATAATTCGTTACGTTTCCGTAGATTTCTTTTTGAGCATTATAAAACGCATCTGCTACTTCTTTATATACGTCATGTGCTCCGTCTTCAACGTAAACACGCAGTGTATCGGGTCTTGTGAAGCAACACCATTCCCCCTGATGAATAACTTTGGCATCAGGATTTTTCTCTGTGAAGTCTGTAGGAACGGCACCATAATAACCACGTAATACTGGCTTTATTCCAAGCGTCTGCATACGGTCGTGAATTTTTCTGCCAAGCTCTACTCGATCTGCAAACCAGTTGTCGGGAAGAGGACCGCCAAAACCTGACATATTTCTGCATCCCCAGGTGTAATATGTGGGTGCGGGAATATACTCTTTCACTTCCTCATCAGAATATCCGAACTGACTTAAAGTTCTGCGAAGAATTTCTTCCTGACCTACCATATGTAACATTAAATTAATACCGCACATAGCAGCCCAGTCAAGACAAGCTTCGTATTTGTCCCATTCCCAAAACGCCATAGTATAGGAATGTGCACATACGTGAAATCCGTAACGAATATCATAAAGCGTTTCGTTGACAATTTTTTCGGGTACTTTCGGCAACTCATCAGGCATATTCATGTTGGAAACAAACAAGGGGTTGTAGTCTGTTTTACAGAAATAGCGCAGATAATAATGAAGTCCTGATGCCATTGAAACTCCGTTTGTACCGCGGATGACAATTTTGCCGTTTTTGCCATTTTCTATTTCATAGGTGTCGTGCTCTGATTTTATAAATTCAAAATCAAAATATCCTTTATAGGATTCGCCCAAAACACGTCCGACCATATTATGCATTTCGCGAATTGTTTTTTCTTTCGCATAGACGGAATCGTTTTCGAATTTTTCCCATTCTTCTTTCCATTTGGTTTCGGAAAAATCCTGTACGCAGATTCCTTTTTGTTTTATATTTTCGTTATCTTTTAGTTTTCTTCCGAAGATTTTAAGCTTTGCAAGATTTCCCTGCATTCCGGTAGAATTATAGGACAGATTAATTCTGAGATATGCGGCTTTGACGGGTGATTCAAAAGTGAAATTATCACCTTTTTCCATATCAGGCAAGTTATCGTCATTTTTACTTGCGATTTTTTGATATAATTCTCCTGTTTCTGAGGCGTAAATCCCATAATGATTATACCCTTTATCAATCATATAAAGGGTAATGGAAGTAATCTCATAAACTCCTTTTAAGTCAATGTCCAAAAATCGCATATAGTCAAAATTCGAACTGGTTTCAGGCGTCTGATAATACGTATCAAAGCTATCGTCAAGCACAAATGCAGCTTCGTGCCCTGAAGCGGACTTTCCTTTTAACTGCTCTGCCGACAGTGTAATTTCCAATGGCTCATTTATAATCATAATAAAAATCCTTTCTTATATACGACTTTACATAGAATATATCATACGATTTTTGTAAATTCAATTATTTTAATGCAGATTTTAAACTTTGCTTTCGTTTTTTGAAAACGAGTTACGATTTTTTAAAAAATAATACACGGTATGCTGATAAAGGCTGAGCTTAGGCATAACCGACAAATCCGAACCCGTTTTTTACTTACTGTTTTCCGTTGTTTCTTTGTCAAAATCCGCGTGAATACACAAAGTATTCACTGTGGTTTTGCCTTAAAAACACCTGAAAAACAGTGTGTAAAAAATTCG
>JBGVGI010000061.1:0-1596 GCA_045121595.1 Oscillospiraceae bacterium
GCAGAATAAACGCATGAACGATTGGGTATGTGCTTTCGACAGCATTATTCTATCATTTCGTCAATGGACTTTAGATATTGTCAGTTGTAAAATACTTATATGGTTGATAGAAAAGCAACAGGTATTTCTTATTGTTTTTCCAGTCTTCCCTGATCATAAAGTTCCTTGATAACCGAAAATATGATTGGAATTTGCTTTTCAAATGTTCTCCCAATTCTTCTTCGTATATGTTTATAACTGATATTTCCGTAATATTCTTTTAGTATTTTTAGTATAGACAATACAAATCTTCTTATTAACCCTAGGTTATGTAGTGCTTTTTTCTCTCTTGTAGTAAGTTTATCCTCTTTAAATGTCACATCAAGAACCCAGTGAAGCAGGTTCTCAACATGCCAGTGTCTTCTGACAACAATGGATAATAATTCAGCATCAGCCTTAAACGAGTTAAGAAAAAACCTTTCTTCTATAACACTACTTCCATCTGCTTTTCTTATTGTTTTTTTCTCATATCCTATTGATGTAAGTTTTTTCCATGAATCTTTATCTGAAAACCATTTGATTCTTTCGCTGATATAGTATTCTCTTACTATGGTTTTATTAGAAAGCACTTCTTCTTCTCTCTTGTAACATCTGGGGTCTTTTTGCAACTCTTTTCGTATATCTTCGGACTGAAAATAGTCATATACATCATTATATGTATTTTTCTGATTCGCTTTTAGGGCAAGACAGTAATCTGCATGGGCATCCTCAACTATGCTGCGAGCTGTTTCCTTCTGTGTATTAAGAGCATCAGCCGTTACTATACATCCTCTTAGATCCAGTGATTTTAATACTTTCTGTGCCTCTGGTATTTCATTTGTTTTTTCGTCAATTCTTGTAGAAGACAGGGTAATACCATACTCTGTAGATTGTACATTAAGCTCATTAAGATTCCTCATATCTGCTTTATCAACGGCATTTTTCTTTCCAGAATTACGTGTTTCCTTTCCATCAACTGCCACTATATCAGTTACTCTGATTCCAAGTTCATCATGAGTATACAGCGGCATTTCCATATCCTTAGTGGCTCGTATGATAATATCCTTAAGAATTTCCACAAGGAGAGATTGCAGTTCTTCCTCGGATATGATTGACATAACCCTTTCAATAGTATCATGTGAAGGAATTCCATTTTCAAGACTGAGATATTTTCCGAGCACTTCCCTCTGATCTATTGCAAAGAATTCCATTTCTATCCATTCGTCAATGTCTGCAAGCAACGCAAAAAATACTATTCCTACAATATCACCAAGCTTGTGTTTTACCTTTGATTGCTGTCTGGTATCCGTCAGCTGTTCAATATTCTCTTCAAATACTTCGAAAAAAGCTTTATCTAATCCATCTATTTTTATATCATCCGCCATTTCACTAACAATTTTTGATAGCTTGTTTAACTTTATAGCTTTTTTGGACATAAGACTATTACCTCATTTAACAATTTTTCGTATAAAACCTTCTCTATAATATAGCATAAAAAGAGAGATTGCATCCTTTTTATTCAAAAGAAACAATCTCTTTGAGCTAAAATCCTCTTTTTTTGTTCATGCGTTTATTCTG
>JBGVGI010000062.1:0-1684 GCA_045121595.1 Oscillospiraceae bacterium
TACAATATACCCTATAATACGGACTAAATTAGCTAATTTAAAAAAGGAAATTATACAGTTCTATACTGGCTTTAGTCGTACGATTTTTAGAAGAGGGCCCCTAAAATCGGACTAGATAAAAGTATAATCCCCGTTTTTCGGACTGTATAAAAGTACTAAAACCCCACATTTCGGACTATGGAAAAGTATTAAAACCCCATAATGCGGACTGTGAGAAAAATTTATATTGCTAGTTATAGCCGGTTATGTTATTTTTAACATAGAAAGGGTGATTTTTGTGAGTAATAACCTATTTGAAGATTGGCAAATCAAAGCCCTTAGAGAATCTGGCTATGTAACGCGAGCCTCTGAAAAGGTTGTTATGTTTAATGCAGAATTCAAGCAGAAATACTTCGAAAAAAGATTAAGGGGTTATAAACCTGAAGAAATTCTTAAAGAACTAGGCATTAATCCTAAAATTCTAGGTTATAAACGAATTGTTTCTATGGATTGGAGAATAATGGAGCAAGGCCGTCTTGGTAAAGGCTTTTATGACCATAAGTACAAGGCAAGAGATTTTACTGAGAGCAACGAAAGCAATAGAAACCGTATAGAACGCCTTGAAACAGAACTTGCCTATACTAAACAAGAGCTGGAATTTATAAAAAAAATCTTAAAAGCAGACGAAAAATGCCAAGATTAACTGCCGAACTAAAGCCTTCTGAAAAATATGCTATTATCCGAGAAATGACTTCTAGAGATGATAATCTTCTCAAGATAACCCACTTGTTGGAAATCGCCGGAGTATCTAAATCAGGATACTATGATTGGATAAAGCAGGAAAACTATAGGTTGCAAAGAGAAATCAAGGATAGATCTGATTTTGAGATTATTTTAAATGCTTATAATTACAGAGGTTACAAAAAAGGAGCTCGCGGTATTTATATGCGATTGCTTCATGAATCACCTCCTGTGGTTATGAACATCAAGAAAATCCGACGTTTGATGAAAAAATATGATCTCAAGTGTCCCATCCGTAAACCTAACCCATATAAGAGGTTTTATAAAATTTCTAATTTGGCTAGAACAGCTCCCAATATACTGAATCGTGAATTTGAAGAACATGGCCCTCGAACGATTCTGTTAACTGATATAACTTATTTGTTCTATAAGGGCGGTCAATGCTATTTATCTGTTATTATAGACTGTTTTACAAAACAGGTATTAGCCTATAAAGTTAGCCAATCTTTGGCCGTAGACTTTGTTTTAGAGACCGTTAATGAGTTAATGGATAAACATGGTTCAGAATTGAATACTGACGTACTTTTACATAGTGACCAAGGCGTCCAATATCGCAGTTGTTCGTTTGTTGAGCTTCTACAGAACAAGGGAATCAGGCAATCTATGTCCAATAAAGGCGTCTGTTGGGATAATGCACCGCAAGAAAGCTTCTTTGGACACATGAAAGATGAGTTAGTAATTTCTGATTGTTCGACTATTGAAGAAGTTATTGAGCGCATTGACGATTGGATGGACTATTACAACAACGAAAGATACGTTTGGGAACTGCAAAAAATGAGTCCAAATGAATATTGGGAATATCTGAAAAACCAATAAGTCCCTGGCTGCATCTGTGTTTATAACAATACAGATGTCGCCAGGTTTTTCTTTTTTCAAAATAGTCCTTGACACGGGGTGCAATTTA
>JBGVGI010000063.1:0-41021 GCA_045121595.1 Oscillospiraceae bacterium
GCGAATTTTTTACACACTGTTTTTCAGGTGTTTTTAAGGCAAAACCACAGTGAATACTTTGTGTATTCACGCGGATTTTGACAAAGAAACAACGGAAAACAGTAAGTAAAAAACGGGTTAGGATTTGTCGGTTATGCCTAATCTTTTATTTTTCTCATACGAAGGAATATAAAGATTGCTATAATCGGGAACAAAGCTCCAATAAGCATACCCATTTTCATTCCAAGTTGCTCGGGTGTGAGCAAAAGATTCTCTGCCACGGCAGAGAATTTTTCATTTTCTATTATAATATCGGTTATAACTCCTACAAACTGTGAGCCGACAGAAGCACCCATATCCCCTCCCGACGCCATTATAGCATAGATAAAAACACCGCTTGAAGCAAATTTATCTGAAGCAATAAGAAGGCTTCCCGGCCACATCATCGAAACGCAAAATCCCGTAAATGCACAGGCTAAAAGTCCGATAACGGGGTTGTTGAAAATGGCTGCTGAAAGATAGCATAAGAAAGCACCCACAGCACCGAGTACTAAAACCTTGCCTATATCCTTTCCGTACTTTGCATAAAGAGAACGGCCAAGGCCAAGCATAACAGAAAAAAGTGCCACACCGAAAATATCACCGTAAAACTTCGGAATTAAAAGTGCTTTTTCAAGATAGCTTGAGCACCACTGCGCCATCGTGCATTCCGAAGCACCGCCTAAAAATATTGCAAAAACACAAAGCCACAAAGTTTTATTTGCCATAAAGGTTTTAAGTCCCGATACCTTCCCCGTTGTTTTTATATCGGGGATTTCAGCTTTCGCAAAAAGAATTACGGATATAAGAGGAATTATAAGCATTATAAAGGTAAGATACTGCCAATTCTCCGCTCCGAAAAGAAGGATATATGCCGTTGCAACAAAAATTACGCCTACCACACCCCATGCGTACATAGAATGAAGCTTACTCATCTCCCTTTCGGGATTATCCGACGGGATTTGTGCAACCACGGGGCTCATCAATACTTCCGAAAGTCCTCCCGAAGCCGAGAAAATCACAGTACCAATCAAAAGTCCTGCGTAAACGTTTTTTAACAAAAACGGACTTACGGCATAAATAATAAGACCCAATATTGCTAAAACGGGAGTGATTTTCACTGTTTTTGGAATATTAAATTTATGGGAAAAGAATGAAAACACAAGGTCAATCGAAAGCTGTGTTACAAAATTTATAACGATAAGTAGTCCTAAATGCGAATAGGATATACCATAAAGCGAACGGAACGTCATAAACAAAAGGGGCGGAAAATTTGCAATTATCGCCATTGATATACCGACGAAATAGCACCCGTATTTTACTTTTTCATAAGATTTCTGCATAATTAATCACCTGACATAATTCTAACAGAATGCGGCGTTAAAATCAATAAGTTTATTGACTTTAAACCATTTTTATTATACAATTGACTTAAAGGAGAATGATATTATGATTAAAAGAGAAAATTTAAGAATACGTGACCCTTACGTCGTAGCGCACGAAGGCACATATTATATGTACGGCACCATAAACGAAGATAAAAATGATAAAAACTTATACGTTTTTTGCAGTAAAAACTTAGAAGAATGGGAAGAAGGCAAGGTAATCTTCACGCTTGCCCCAGACTCCTGGGCTGAAACTGACCTCTGGGCGCCCGAAGTACACCTTTACGAAGAAAAATTTTATATGTTCATCTCAATAAAAGGTAAAAACGGACTTCGCGGTACACAGATTTTAGTTTCCGATACTCCCGACGGCAAATTTATCCCCCTTAAAAATGCTCCGCAGACACCTCACGATAAAAGCTGTATTGACGGCACACTCTACGTTGAAAACGGAACGCCTTATATGGTGTTTTCCTCCGACTGGCCCGATAACTTTGAAAAAGACAAAGGCTGTTACGTAGGAAAAATTTCTGCAATCGAGCTTACAAAAGACCTTAAAGATTCTGTCGGTGAAGCATTTTTGCTCTTTGAATCCGACGAAGCTCCCTGCTCTAAAAAAGCTCCCGCCGTTCACGAATACTTAGGTGAAACCGTTACCCGCTACGGCTCGGATGCTCCTTTTATCCAGAAGCTTTCTAACGGAAATCTTTTCCTTACCTGGTCTCCGATTCCTGATATGAACTATATCGTAGCAGCGGCAATTTCCGAAAACGGTATCAAAGGCGAATGGAAACATCTTGATAAGGAAATTTTTGATAAAAACGGTGGCCACGCAATGTTCTTTACAGACTTTGAGGGAAATCGTAAAATGTGTATTCACCATCCTGAACGATATCCCGATGAAAGAGCACTTTTTATTGACGTTATCGAAGAAAATGGTGAAATCAAAGTAAAATAAATTAAAGCACGAAGTTTTCACTTCGTGCTTTTTTATTAGAATTCAAATTCAATTTCTTCACCCAGGGGTTTATCGAGAAGCTCAGGATTTTTGAAAAGATGCTTGATAAGTTTTAAAGAACGTGCAAAGTAAAATCCGTCTGCAATTCTCTCATCGAGGGTAACGCCTAAGTTCATAACGTCACGCACAACGATTTCACCGTTTTCGTCAACTGCGGTTTCTTTATGGATCTCACCGATTGTCATAACGATACTGTTAGTGCCTATGTTGTTAAGATGATGATAAATCGCATTACATTTGATACTGCCTAAATTAGAAAGCAAAACGGTACAGTAGTTGGTGTCAACGTCGGTAATAAACTTTGGCATCCAGCCGTGAGCATCAAGGAAACGCAAAAGTCCCATAACGATATTCATTAAAAACTTCGGGAAATATTTGATGATGTTTAAGATATCGTCAGGGCCTGAGCCTTTATCTTCTCTTTTGGCTTCAACTACCTTAGGGGTAAGCCAGTCGGTAATTGCGCAGACGTTCTCATGATCTTTGGGTTTATAAAACATAAGAGTTTCTTCTGCATGGTCGGAAAAGCGTTTTTTTGCAACGAATCCCATAGAAATCTCTTTACGCATATAATATCTCTTGCCCGAAATATATCTGTTCATCAACGGACGCATTTTTATAGTTCTTGCAACTGCGGCAAGTACACAGTGGAAAACCGTAACCTTTCTTTCGCCCGAAGCATTTTTGTCTGCAACGTACTTTAAAAGCTCGGTTACGTCAATTTTTTCATTTATATATACTTCAGCCTCTGTTCTCTTGGGCATAAGATAAGTCATATAGTAATGCATTCCGTCCATATCACGCAAACGGTAAGCATCTCGTCTGTCGCCGAATTTCTTCATAAAACCACCCTTAAAATTTCATTTTTTATTAATATATCACATTTTAAGGATTTTGGCAAGTGTAATAGCTTTTCCGTTGTATTTTTTCAGCATCAAACAGATTTTTTTATTTTTTTAAAAAAACTCTTGACAAATCATATTTTTAAGTGTAAAATAATAAAAGTCGTCAAAAGACATTATATGGAGAAGTCGCCTAGCTTGGTTTATGGCGCACGACTGGAACTCGTGTATGGGTTAATAGCTCATCGAGGGTTCGAATCCCTCCTTCTCCGCCAGAAAAAAGCAATGTACCGTAAGGTATGTTGCTTTTTTATGTTTTGCGAGGGATTCGAACGGGTTTGGGAGTGAATGACAGTCCGGTGGACTGTCAGAGCCAAACCCTGACCGAGCCCGCAGGCGAGACCGAATCCCTCCTTCTCCGCCAAAAAATAACTACTCACTTTTGTGGGTAGTTATTTTTTTGTTGTTAGATTCTAGGGGGATTCGAACGGGTTTGGGAGTAAATTCATTTTTTAAAATAAAAAAACCTACTCACTTTTCGTGAGTAGGTTTTAATTTATCTTTCTACAATCTTATAACCTGCTTCGGCTAATGCTTTTTTAATCATTTCAACGTGTTCGTGATCCCTTGTTTCCATTCTCAGACGCAAGAAGCAGGAATTGATATCCATATTTTCATCGGAACGATCGTGACGTACAGATACAACGTTTGCACCGAGTTTTGCGATAATTGTGGAAACTTCCTGAAGCTGACCAGGTTTATCAACAAGTGCGATTGTGATATCGGAAGAACGGCCTGATTTCAAAAGACCACGGCTGATTACCCTTGAAAGGATGGTAACGTCAATGTTACCGCCAGAGATAACACAGGCAACCTTTTTGCCCTTGATATCAACTTTATTGAACATTGCAGCGGCAACAGAAACAGCACCTGCACCCTCAGCAATCATCTTCTGTTTTTCGATAAGAGTAAGAATTGCGGTTGAAATTTCGTCGTCGGTTACGGTAACGATTTCGTCAACGTATTTGTTGCAGAGTTCGAATGTATTGTTACCGGGATGTTTTACAGCAATACCATCGGCAATAGTGTTAACCCCATCCAGAGTAATCTGTTCACCTTTTTTGCGGGATTCATACATTGAAGGAGCGCCTGCAGCCTGAACACCGTAAACCTTGATGTTGGGATTCAAAGATTTAACTGCAAAAGCGATACCTGAGATAAGTCCGCCACCGCCGATAGGTACGATAACTGCATCTAAGTCGGGGAGCTGCTGAATAAGTTCAAGACCTATTGTACCCTGACCTGCGATAACGTCAAGATCATCGTAAGGATGAATAAAGGTCATTTTCTTTTCGTCACGGATTTCGATAGCTTTGTTGTAAGCATCGTCATAAACGCCCTTAACGAGCAAAACGTCAGCGCCGTAGCTCTTTGTAGCTTCCACTTTTGAGATGGGAGCACCATCAGGGATACAGATAAGAGGCTTTATTCCGCATTCTTTAGCAGCGAGTGCCACACCCTGAGCGTGGTTACCCGCAGAACATGCGATAACGCCACAAGCTTTTTCTTCGTCTGTAAGCTGAGAGATTTTAAAATAAGCACCTCTCACTTTAAATGAACCGGTAACCTGAAGGTTTTCAGTTTTAAGATAAACTTCACTTTCGGGGTTGATAATGGGAGCGGCGATAACGTCTGTCGGTCTTATAACTTTTTTAAGGACGTACGATGCCTGATAAACTTTATCTAAAGTCAACATAAAAATTCCTCCTAAATAGTCATTGCCATAGCACCTGTGCGGAGAATTTTTTCAATTCCGTAAGGTTTAAAAAGTTCTACAAAAGAGTTAAGTGTTTTAGCATCACTTGCAAGTTCAAGTATCATTGAGTTCTCGGAAACGTTTAAAACGTCTGCGTGGAAAACGTTTGCGATTGCAACTAAATGCGCATTGGTTTCGGAAGTTCTCGTAACCTTGATAAGGAGATATTCCCTTACAACGGCATCCTCATCATTTAAAACGTCAACGGCAATAATATCGTGAAGTTTGCAAAGCTGTTTTTCAACCTGTCTTACAATCTTGTCATTGCCTTTTACAACGATGATAACTCGTGAAGTTTCGGAGTCTTCACTCTGTGCCGCAACGATACTTAAAATGTTATAACCACGGCGGCTGAAAAGTCCTGCAATTCTCAAAAGAACGCCTGAATTATTCTGTGCAGTAACCGATAAAAGATATTCCTTTTCCATTATTTTGCCTCCCATTTCATTTCCAAGATAGGCTGTTCAACCGAAGCACCTGCAGGTACCATCGGCAAAACGTTGATATCTCTACTTATCTTACAGTTGATAAATACGGGGCCGTTGTAGCTTAACGCTTCTTCCAGAACAGGCTTTATATCTTCTCTTTTTGCGATTGTGAGCGCTTTAACGCCATAAGCTTCGGCAAGACGCTCATAATCAGTCTTTTTCTCTAAAGTTGTCTGAGAAAATCTTCCGTCATAGAAAAGCTTCTGCCACTGACGTACCATACCTAAAACTTCGTTATTAAAGAGAAGCTCGATAACGGGAATATTGTATTTTGCCGCAGTTGAAAGCTCGTTTGCATTCATATGGAAACTGCCGTCACCTGCAACGTTGATTACACGTTTATCGGGGTTTGCAACCTGAGCACCGAGTGATGCGCCAAGTCCGAAGCCCATTGTACCAAGACCACCAGAAGTCACAAACTGACGGGGATTTTTATAGCTGTAAAACTGTGCAGCCCACATCTGATGCTGACCTACTTCAGTTGAAATAATAGCTTCGGAGTTTGTGAGCTTTGCAAGACATTCAAGCACTTCCTGAGGTGTAATTGAAGTCTCAGCATCTGCTTTCTGTGAAAGAGGATATTCCTGCTTCCATGCGTAAATATTGCCCATCCACTCACTGTTTCTTGACTTTTTGAGGGATTTCAAAAGTTCTTTGATAATAGCTTTTGCATCACCTTTAAGTCTTATATCAACGTCAACGTTTTTATTGAATTCCGCAGGGTCAATATCTATCTGCAAAATCGGACAATGCTTTGCAAAAAGTGAGGTGTTGCAGGTAACTCTATCGGAAAAACGAGTACCCACTGCAATAAGCAAATCGCAGTCAGCAATAGCCAAAGAAGCAGTTTTTGTTCCGTGCATACCAAGCATGCCGATATAACGGGGGTTTGTCTGATCAAATCCACCCTGACACATCAAAGAACAGGAAACGGGAGCGTCTAAAGTTTCTGCTAACATTGAAAGTTCTTCACAAGCTTCCGACAAAAGCACGCCACCACCTGCGTAAATAAGGGGTTTTTCACTTTCCGAAAGAAGCTCTACTGCCTTTTCCATCCATTCCTCAGGTGGCAGAGGGAGTTCTTTAAAGTTATTGATTTCTTTTGGTGTGTATTCGATTTTAGCACCTGTGATATCTTTAGGAATATCAATCAAAACAGGCCCTTTTCTTCCCGTATTTGCAATAAAGAAAGCTTCCCTTATAGTATCGGCAAGGTCCTTAATATCCTTAACTATGTAGTTATGTTTTGTAATCGGCATCGTGATACCTGTGATATCAACTTCCTGAAAACTGTCAAGACCGAGTAAATCGCGGTTTACGTTACCCGTAATAGCAACCATTGGCACAGAATCCATATACGCCGTTGCGATACCCGTTACAAGGTTTGTTGCACCTGGACCCGAAGTTGCGATACATACGCCCGTCTTACCGCTTGAACGCGCATAGCCGTCGGCTGCATGAGCCGCACCTTGCTCGTGAGCTGTAAGAATATGGTTAATTCTGTCACTATACTCATAAAGTGCATCATAAATGTTTAAAACTGCGCCTCCGGGATAACCGAAAACGGTATCTACTTTCTGCTCAAGCAGACATTCCATAATAATCTGTGCGCCTGTAAGTATCATTAAAATTCTCCTCTCAAAAACAAAAAAACTTTCATCTCATAAGAGATGAAAGTTATACTTCCATGGTACCACTCTTGTTGCCGTAAGGCCACTCAATCACATCAAACAATGTGCTTCCCGTAACGGAGGAAACCGTACCTGCTTACTCTCAAAAATTTCAGCGGTCTGCTCGAGGGTGATTTATCTTTAATGGCACTGCTGTTTTTCACCTGCCAACAGCTCTCTGAAAGTACTTAAATAAAGACTTGTCCCTGTCTATGCATTTATTCTATGTCATATAGAATAATACTTTTTTTAAAAATTGTCAAGACTTTTTTGCTATTTATATGGTATAATAGGAAGTAAGAGGTGATTTTATGAAAAAAATTTCAGATTCTTATACAGAACAGGTGCAGATAGTACTGCCCGAACACACAAACGGATACGGACGACTTTTTGGAGGTACACTTATATCCTGGATTGATATTGTAGCAAGTGTAGTGGCAAGGCGCCATTCAGGATGCAACGTTACAACTGTAACAGTTGATAACCTTGTTTTTAAAGCTCCCGCCCATTTAAACGATACCATTTTGCTCTGCGGACAGCTTGTAAGCGTAGGTAACACATCAATGCAGGTAAAGGTTGAAACCTTTGTGGAAAAATTAAGCGGTAGCCGTACTCTTATAAACACGGCTTATTTAAAAATGGTGGCTCTTGACAAAGACGAAAAGCCGACAAAAGTTCCAGGGTTACTCGTACCTTAACGCATCAGCAGGGTTTAGTTTTGACGCTTTTACTGCAGGGTACACTCCAAACAACACTCCCATAAAAACTGAAAAGCCAATGGTTATTATTATAAATTTAAAATTCACAATAAATCCTGTACCGACAATAATTGAAGCTATAAGCCCCAAAAATGCCCCCAAAAAAGCACCAATAAGTCCACCCTTTAACGAAAGAGTAAAGGCTTCGAGCATAAACTCTTTCACTATTCTTTTATTTGACGCACCTATTGATTTTTTGATGCCGATTTCTTTGGTGCGCTCGTTTACTGCGGTAAGCATAACAGTCATTATGAGCAGTCCTGCTACGATAAGACTTATTCCCGCAATAGCTCCTAAAATTACCGTTATGCCGTCTAAAATCACGTTGAACTCGTTTTTGTATCCGCTTAAATTATCAATTCTTAAGCCTTTTTTAAGATTGCCGAGATTATTTAAAATCTCGGCTTTTGCTTTCTCCTCATCTTCCCCTTGTTTAAGTCTTACAGCAATCTGGTCAAACTTATCATTCATGGTGAGAGTTTGCTTCGTGGTATAGGGAAGATAGATAATCGACGGGATATAATTCCCCATCATCCCCTGAACGATACTTCCCCCTGTTTTCGCAACCCCTTTTATTTCAAAGGTAACGGGAGCACCGTTTAAAATAACGTCTATCTCTCTCCCCACCACGTTACTTCTGTTGTAGTTTTTTAAAGCAAAAGCTTCATCGACAACACAGACCTGACTTTCTTTTTTTACGTCTTCTCTGTCAATAAGACTGCCGTGCAAAGTTTTGAGTGAAAAAACCTCATTTGCATTATAGTCAACTCCCATTATAACAATTTTTTCTTTTTCACCACGTGCTTTCACTTCGGTAATGCTAAAAGTAAGCGGGGTTACGTTCAAAACGTCTTTTGATGATTTTAAAACTGCCAGAACTTCTTTAGAAAGAGTTTTATCCGTTTCATTTTTATTCGTAACGGAAATACCGTTAACACCAACACTGTCAAGCTCACGGTTTATAGCTACCTTGCCGATATCGCTTACAGCACCCGTTATCACAACTGAAAAAGTCCCGATACAAATTCCTAAAACTGTCAGAGTTTTCCGAAGCTTCTTCTTTATCATTTAAGCCTCACTTTCTGTAAATCGCAGAGTTCTGTATCGGAAAGAATAACCATATCGTCTGCGTTTATACCGCTTGTTATTTCTACTGAGGTCATAAATTCCTCACCCGTTTCAACTAACCTTTTGTGTGCCTTACCATAGTTATACACAAATACGTATTCTTCCCCGTTTTCGTTTTTGAAAACCGCCTCATACGGCAAAACTGTAACTTCTCTTTCTTTAGCCACGGGGATTTCACCTTTTACAGTGTACCCTGCCTTTAAACCTTTGTAATTTTTATCAATATTCGCAACAACGTCAATAACTGTACTGTAATTCATCCCCGAAAGGCGTTGATACGCAGTAGGTGACACATCAGTAACATTACAGGAAAAAACCTTGTCACGAAGAGCATTGGCAGTAAATAAAATTTCAGCGTTTTCCGTAATTTTTTCCACGTCGTTTTCCGAAACAAAAAATCTCGCTCTTAATTTATCGGTTGAAGAAACCACTGCCGCAGTGCTTTTTGGCAAAGTCATATTACCGCTTGTCATCGCAACGCTTGTGACAACACCACTTGCGGTACTTACTACCTCAGTCGGAAAAACCCCCGAGTTTAAAAGACTTTCAAGGTCAAGATTTTTTATGAGGGTCAGCATTTCTTTCGGTATTATATCACTGTAGTTTGAAGCAAGCTTCAAAAGTGCATCCTTGGTAGCGTTTATATCAACGGTTGCCAATACGTCACCAATGTCTACCCTTTCACCCGTTTCCACCATTACTTCTTTCGGTATAATCGGAAAATCAACGGTAATATCTCTTTTTTTCTGTTCTTCCAAAATTCCTGTTACGGTAATGGTTTCGGTAAATTTCATAGTTTTTGGATTTACTACCGAAACTTTTTCTTCCTTTGGGCTTAAAATCATACTCGTAATCAGAATACCCGCTAAAGAAAAGATAAGTATATATTTTCTCAAAAAATCTCCCCCTTTTCAATATTATCTTGCCTTCAAAAGCTTAAAATATAATGAAAAAACCGATAAAGTTTTTAAAACTTTATCGGTTAATTTTATTCTATAAATCCTCCGCCTAAGGTGACGTTTTTATCGTAAAATACTGCGGACTGACCTTTTGCAGGAGCTTTCTGCGGAGTTTCAAAAATTGCCTTAAGTTTGCCTTCTTCAAAATGTACTGTACAAGGAACGTCGTTTGCCCTTGAACGGATTTTAACAGTTGCCTTCATACCGTCTTTAATACTGTTTTCATAGGTCATTGCGATATCGGAAACGGTGATTTCATTTTCATAGGCGTCTTTTTCGTCAGCAAGATAAATTCTACCTGTTTCAGGCTCGATTTTCTTTACGAAAACAGGTCTGCCAAGTGCAATACCGAGGCGTTTTCTCTGCCCTACAGTATAGTGGATAATACCCTTATGCTTTCCACAGGGAACACCCTCAGGTGAGATAAACTCTCCCTCATCAGGGCAACCAAAATTCGTTTTGATATACCCCGCATAATCATTATCGGGAATAAAGCAAATTTCCTGACTGTCAGGCTTTTTAGCACAACTTAATCCGATTTTTTCGGCAATTTCCCTTACCTCTGTTTTTGGAATTTCGGCAAGTGGGAAGATGAGCCTTGAAAGAATGCTCTGTGGTAATCTGTAAAGCATATAGGACTGGTCTCTTTCTAAGACTTCGCCTTTGCAAAGATAAGTCACATCGTCTTTTTTAACAAGTTTTGCATAATGCCCCGTTGCAACGCACTCTATACCGAGCTCGTCTGCCGTATCAATAAGTCCCTTGAATTTCACAAGCGGATTACAGATAATACAAGGGTTTGGCGTTCTTCCGCTTAAATATTCCTTTGCAAAGTTTGAAACTACTATTTCTTCAAACTCTTTTTGCATATCCTTAACTACAAGCGGAATACCCATTTCCTCGGCAGCACGTCTGGCATCACTTACAGTTTCATCGTGCACGGGTGACATTTTCAAGACGACGGCACTGACGTCGTACCCTGCTTCCTTCAAAAGATGGACACAGACAGAACTGTCAACGCCACCGCTTAAAGCAACTAAAACTTTCTTCATCATATCACCTTAATGACAGTGACAAGCGTCACATTCTTCGTGAATTTCACCGACAATGGGAGTAGGATCTATTCCCTGACGGCGGTAGTAATCGGCAATTGCAGATTTTATAGCCTGTTCTGCAAGTACCGAACAATGAAGCTTAACGGGAGGAAGTCCGTCGAGTGCTTCCACAACCGCTTTATTTGTAAGCTTCAAAGCCTCATCAATCGGCTGACCTTTGATTAAATCCGTTGCCATTGAGCTTGTCGCAATAGCGGCACCGCAACCAAAAGTCAAAAATTTAACGTCAACGATAATATTGTTTTCAACCTTAATATATATTTTCATAATGTCGCCACATTTCTGGTTGCCGACTTCTCCGATGCCGTTTGCATCGGCAAGTTCACCGACATTATGAGGATTTGCAAAATGCTCCATTACTTTGGGGCTGTACATCATAATTATTCTCCTTTCATCATCTGCTGCCATACGGGGGACATTGCTCTCAATCTTTCTACTACTTCAGGCACTGTTTTGAGAACGTAGTCAACTTCTTCTTCGGTGTTGTATTTACCAAGACTTAACCTTAAAGACCCGTGAGCAATTCCGTGTTCAAGACCGATTGCCAGTAAAACGTGTGACGGGTCAAGTGATCCCGAAGTACAAGCAGAACCCGATGATGCCGAAATACCATTCATATCAAGAAGCAGGAGTAAACCTTCGCCCTCAATTCCCTCAAAGGAGATATTTACGTTTGTGCAAAGACGATTTTCTCTGCCACCGTTTAAGCGTGTATACGGAATTTTCAAAAGTCCGTCGATAAGCTTGTCCCTTAAAACCAAAAGTTTTTCTGCTTTTTCTTCTAAGTTTTTGTGAGCTTCTTCGATAGCTACGCCTAAAGCTACAATTGAGGCTAAATTCTCTGTTCCACCTCTTTTATTGTTTTCCTGCGCGCCACCGTCCAGAAGATTATCTACTGCAACACCGCGTCTTACATACAATGCGCCGACACCTTTTGGTGCGTGAATTTTATGTCCCGACAGAGAAAGTAAGTCAATATTCTCTTTTACTACGTCAATTCTTACGTTCCCTATTGCCTGAACGGCATCTGTATGGAACAAAACTCCCTTTTCACGGCAGATTTTTCCTATTTCAGAAATCGGTTGAATTGTGCCGATTTCGTTATTTGCATACATTATCGACACAAGTGCTGTGTCATCTCTTATTGCGTTTTTGACATCAATAGGATTTACATACCCGTTATTATCTACCGGAATATAAGTTACTTCAAAGCCTTCTCTTTCAAGAGATTTACAAGTGTGAAGTACTGCGTGATGTTCAAAAACCGAAGTTATAATATGTTTTTTACCTTTTTTAAAAAGTCTTTTGGCAACCCCTTTGATTGCCCAGTTATCGGATTCCGTTCCGCATCCTGTGAAATATATTTCATTTGGATTTGCATTAATTGCTTTTGCCACCTTTTCTCTTGCTTTGTCGATGGCAATATGAGCTTCCCTGCCCATTTCATAGATACTTGACGGATTTCCGTAATATTCTGTAAGGTACGGCACCATAGCTTCAAAAACTTCATTTGAAATCTTAGTTGTCGCACTGTTATCAAGATATACTTTCATATATTCAATACCTCCATAGTGGGTATGTAATTCCTTGTAATTCAATTGTATACTATATCAGTATAAATTGCAATACCTTTTTTAAATATTTTTAAATTTCATACTTTCTTTTACTGCCATCTCGTCGCAACGCTCGTTTTCAGGGTGTCCCGCATGGCCTTTTACCCACACGTAGGTCATCTTGTGCTTTTCGATTTCAGAAAGCAGTTTTTCCCATAAATCAGGATTCAGCGCCTTATCTTTTTTGTTACGCATCCAGTTGTTTTCTTTCCACTTATATACCCACTCTTGTGTTATCGCATCAATTATATATTTCGAGTCACTTATAAGGGTCACTTCACAAGAGTATTTCAAGGCAGAAAGCCCCTCGATAACGGCAGTAAGCTCCATACGGTTGTTGGTAGTTTCTGCCTCACCGCCACAAAGCTCTTTTATATGACCTTCACATTCTAAAATAGCGCCCCAACCACCGGGACCTGGATTACCACTACAAGCGCCGTCTGTATATAAATTAACTTTTTTCATAATAAAATCCCCATCAAATAATTTATATATTTAGTATATACCATTTTAAGGTAAAATACAAGAAAATTCCCGACCTTAAATTTCAAGCCGGGAATTTTCTATATATATATCTTTTTCTTTACCAGGTGGGAGTATAGTGTTCTTCGTCTGTTACAAGTTCGCTGAGTTTAAATTTACGTATTCTCATACGGCATAAATTAGTACCATCCTTGCCGCTTCCTGCATGGTAAGCAATCAAAACGCTCTTATCCCTGGTTTCATATATACTTGCATAAGAAAAACCACTTTCTTCGTCGTCTTCAAATACAATAGGTTCTGAGAATGTTTCACCGTCATCACAACTGAGTGCATAGGCAAAACGTGTTCTGAGTCCTGTAACAAAACCTACCTCACGTCTGCCGTTATAAATAGGGATAGGATTCCATACTACAAAGATTCGTCCGTCACTTAAATATTTTGCAGAAAGTGGGGACGGAGGTGCAGTAAAAGGGGATGGCAATGGTGGTGTCCAAGTGTATCCACCATCACTTGAGAAGCATTCGTACTGTCTTGCAGAATCGTTACGGATGAAGCACCAGAGTCTGCCGTCTTTAAGTTCCAAAAGTCCCGGTTCCTGAACGCCGACAACGAGTCCGCGTGACAACGGAGGAGTCACACCTTCGGTAATCGGTTTGAAGGTATATCCGTCATCATCGGAAGCATAAATGAAAAGTGTCTGTGGTCCTGCATCGCAGATACATCCGCGTCCATCCGCTCTTACACCATGTACGGGATTGACAGACACAGCTAAAGGTACTAAGATGCGTCCGTTTTTAAGGCGTATAACTCTGTCATTATTGATAACTGTGTATCCGTGTTCGGGTGAACACAAAACAGGATTTTTAAACGTCTTTCCCTCATCATCAGAACGGAGCATATGAATCGTGCAGTCATATTCGTCTTTTCTGAAAATAAAAAGGCCGATATCACCGTTCTTCATTCTCATAAGTGATGCCACACCGATGGTATCGGCACCAAGTTCTTTACAGGTAATGATAGTAAAAGGCTCACCAAAAGTTTCACCATCGTCTTTTGAAATCATACCGCAAATGTCAGCGCTGTCCTGATCTGCCCCACCGGAAGCAAAAGAGGTATAAGCGAATAAAAGATCCCCGTTTTTAAGATAAAAGAAGTCACCGGGTGAATTACGGCGATTTTCGGAAATCGGCGCTACGTCCATAATAATTTTGCCTGTCATTTTAATTTCTCCCTTTGCTTTTTAATTGTTATTTTCATATTTTTCATTGCTATTAATCTGCATATAAGCGAGTAGATATTAAAAATAAAGTATGTACTCTGTGCCTTATTATCAAGCATCAAAGCAAATGATAATATCAAATCAACAACACCTGTCAATATTGAAACCGGAACATATTCGGCATATGCGAGCATACAAAGAAACGTCCCCAATATTCCTAATATAGAAATGAAAACATCCAAAAACTGATGCTTTGAATCGGTTTTTGAAAGAAAGAATGCAATAACAAGCCATACTGCCACGATAACCAAAAGCCCAAGAATTATCTGCTTTTTGGTAAGCGAGCGGAATACCGTTGAATTGTTTTCCGACGGACGCCGTTTCCACATAAAGTAGGATATCACCTGCATAACAAATGAAAAAAGTACCGCATATATTGCCGAAACGTAAAGATGCGAGCGAAAATAATAAAAAGCGTAAAGCAAAGCGTTTACGGCTCCTACCACAAATGCATATCTGCTGAGTTTTGACTGAAACATCCAGACAAAAAGTGAAATATAAAGTGGCAGTATGTTTAAAAATAATTGTTTGAAAACAATTGCGGTTACTGTAATTCCGATAGCTGTAATCGCCATCAGAATTGGCAGATAGTCTCTTTTTTTAGCTTTTTCCATAATATCCTCCAAAGTTTTTCTCTAGGACCTATGATAACAAAACTACTTTTGCAAAACAATAGATATGTCTGCCGTTTGGAAAAATAAATGTCCGTTTTCGCAAATATCTCTTTACATACTCCACTCTTTATTTTATAATAAAAATATAAGTTTCAGGAAGTGATAAAATGGCTGTTGAATCAATAAATTATCATAACTACAGTATAAATATCGAAAACGCAAAGATAACAATCTTGTTTAATGCCGATAATACAGAAATAAAAAGTTCGCTCTGGGATAATTTTCACACCCATATGAACATCGAAATTTTTTCGTGTTTTTCCGGAGAAGCAGTTATCGAGACTGAAAACGGACCTTTAAATCTCCATACAGGTGATATTGCGATTATCCCTCCCGATTTTATGCATTATCTCAGTTTCCCCAAAAACTGCACAAATTGTAAAAGCATTGCCATTCTCATTACAAAAAGAAACTGCAAACACCATTTTGACCTTTTTAAAAAATTATCAAATCTTATTTCATACAGAAAGGCAACCCTTATACCCGGTCACCCTTTATCCGAAATTATCGCAGAGCTCCCTGATAAAAGAAAAGATGATGCCTACCTTGAAACTCTCAATATAGCTTTGCTTTTAGCAGAAATATCCGATAAGCTCGGTGATTACAAAAACGAAGAAAAAGAAACGTCTGAGTATGATATCGGTAGCCTTTTGTCACTCGAATATATTATTGAAAATGATTTTATGCATAATATCACCGTAAAAGAAGTAGCGGACAGACTTTTTATGAGTGAACGACAACTTGCAAGAATTATCAAAAAACGATACAATACCTCTTTGCATCAGATTTTAATTGATAGACAGATAACAGCTGCCGAAAAACTTCTTATGCAAACTGAAATTCCCATAACGTCTGTTGCCCAGAAAGTAGGTTTCGGCTCAGTATCAGGATTTTACAGAGCCTTCCACAAAAAGCACGAATTAACCCCCGCAGAATACCGACAACAGTTCAAAAAATAAAAAAGCCCCGTGAAACTCACGGGGCTTTTAAAATCAGTTAAGATTAGTGTGTCAATACGAACATACCAATGAACAAGAGTGCGATAACCCAAGTGGAAACTTTAACTTCTTTAATCTTACCAGCAAATACTTTGATGAAGAGGTAAGAAATGATACCAAATGCGATACCGTAGCTGATGTTGTATGTGAGCGCCATCATTGCCATTGTAAGGAATGCGGGAACTGCAACAGAAGCATCGAGCCAGTCAATATCTTTAACACAGTTCATCATCAATACGCCAACGTAAATGAGAGCAGCAGCTGTTGCACAACCGGGGATCAAAGCAGCAACGGGGCTCAAGAACATAGCGATAATGAAGAAGAGTGCTGTAAACATAGAAGTAAGACCTGTACGTCCGCCTTCAGCAACACCTGCAGAAGATTCAACGAATGTAGTAACTGTGGAAGTACCGCAGATAGCACCTGTTGTAGTAGCAATAGCATCAGCAAGCATAGCTTTGTTTACTCTGGGAACGTCACCGTTTTCGTCGAGCAAGTTACCACGAGCACAAGCACCGTAAAGTGTTCCGAGTGTATCGAACATATCTACCATGCAGAATGCAAGAGAAGTAGTAACGATTACCAGAACAAGGTTAGCGGAACCGTGTGCAGCGATATAGTTTGTGAAGTCAAAACCTTCTGTGAATACTTTACCGAAAGCTTCTGTACCGAATGCTTTGAAATCAGCCAAAGGATTGAAGCTGAAAGTAGCAGCAAATCCATCGTAGAAACCTGGGATTGTGAAGCCCAATGCATAGTACAAAACAGCACCACCGAGGATACCGTAAAGTACAGAACCGCGAACTTTCTTATATGCCAATACAGCAATAATGATTACAGACAATACTGTAACTACTTTAGGCATAACGGAAGCCCAGGAAACTGCTTCGTTAAAGATGTTGAAAGAAGCGAGGTTAACGAGTGTAGCATCATCGTTAACAACGAGCTGAGCATTCTGCAAACCGATAAATGCGATAAACAAACCGATACCTGCAGGAATAGCTACTTTAACAGCTTTAGGAATAGCATCAAAGATGATCTTTCTGAGGCCTGTTGCTGTCAAAATGATAAATACAAGACCGTCGATTAAAATAAGTACCAACGCATTAGCATAGCTGAGACCAAAGCCTACACAAGCAGTGTAAACAAAGAATGCGTTAAGTCCCATACCGGAAGCCTGTGCCATAGGCAAGTTGGCAAGTAAACCGATAAGGATTGTACCTACGATGGCAGAAATTGCAGTAGCAATATAAATTGCACCGTAAGAAACGCCCAATACATTAGTGCCATCGCTAAAGGGATTAGCGAACATACCAGCATTAACCATCAAAATATAAGCCATAGCCATAAATGTGGTTAAGCCTGCGAACAACTCAGTTTTTACAGTTGTTCCGTTTTCTTTCAATTTGAAAAACTTTTCCATTGAAAAAAATCCTCCTTTTTTGTTTTAATCCACAGTATGCAGTTGTATACAAACCATGAACATACTATAAATTGTATATTACTTTTTTACAAAAATCAAGTCTTTTTGACAAGAAATTGGCGATATAACGAAATATTGACACTCATTTTGTACAAGAAGGCAATAAAAAACGACTGTCCTTAGAGGTTGGAAGGACAATCGCATTTTCATTTAATTATTTTACTTTTGCAACAACCTGAGATTTCTTTCTTGCTGCTTTGTTTTTATGGATAATACCTTTAGCAGCAGACTGGTCGATAACCTTGCAAGCTACCTTTGCAACTTCAGCTTTATCAGCAGCGTTTGTTTCAACAGCAACGTCAACAGCTTTCAAAGCAGCTTTCAATTTACCTTTTGCCATTCTGTTCTGCAAAGTTTTGGTTTCGATAACCTTTACTCTTTTCTTTGCGGATTTAATATTAGGCATACTGGCACCTCCTTCACATAAAGAAAGTCTATTTACATAAACTAACTAAAGCTAATCCTGACAGTCCGCCCGACACCAAGAGTGTCAAGACACGTTGGCAGACTACCACAGCTTTACTATCATACCACTAATTACAAAAAAATGCAAGTGTTTTTTTAATATTATTTAAAGCTTGTCTGTTTTTAATGAAAAAAGGAGTATTTTATGGATAAAAATTTACGTTTAGCCCGTACAGACTTAGCCGTTGAGTGCATTGAAAACGAAAACACCAACGTAAGCGGTGTGTCTCATAATGAAGAAAAGATAAACGGAATCAGTGTGACAAGGGTAAAAATCAAAACCAAATCTGCTTCAGAAAGCTTAGGAAAACCTATCGGCAAATATATCACCGTCGAAACAACACCCTTTTACCGCTTCACCCCTGATTTCAAAAGTCAGGTAAAAATCGTAGGAGACGAAATCAAAAAGCTTCTCCCCGACGGGATGATTTTAGTAATCGGTCTTGGAAACTCTGCCATTACCCCCGACGCACTGGGACCCGAAGTAATAAATTTAATCTTTTCAACAAGACATCTCTTTGAAATTGAAGCTTTTAAAAACTTGCGCCGTACCGCCGCCGTAGCACCCGGTGTACTTGGACAGACGGGTATCGAAACCGCCGAAATTGTATCGGGTATAGTAAAGACGATAAAACCGGACGGCGTTATAGTCATAGACGCACTTGCTTCCCGTGAGCTTTCAAGGCTCGGCGCCACCGTGCAGATTTCAGATACGGGAATAATCCCCGGCTCAGGAGTTGCAAATCACAGAAAGGCACTTACAAAAGAAACTTTAGGTGTTCCCGTTATATCAATAGGAGTTCCCACAGTCGTTGACATCAATACCATATTCAAAAACACTTCTTCAGAAAATATGGTAGTAACACCCCGTGAAATTGATACCATTATAGAAAACGCTGCAAAAACGGTTGCCTTCGGAATAAACCTTGCATTACAACCCACCCTTTCGCTCGACGAAATAATATCACTTGTCAACTGATAAAAATTGTGGTATTCTTAAGTTGAGGTGTATCACTATGAATAACATTATAAAAGGTATGGGGTTTCACCATATAGCACTCAAAACAAAGGATATTGAAAAAAGTCTTTTAATGTATAAAGCCTTGGGACTTTCAGAAGTTGCCCGTTGGGGTGAAGGCGAAGGAAGAGTAGTAATGCTCGATATAGGCGACGGCGGAAGAATTGAGCTTTTCGCAAACGGCGGTGACGAGTTTTCCGTAAACGGCAAATGGCAACACTTTGCACTTTCTGTTGACGACGTTGATTTTGCCTACAATACCGCTTTGAAAGCAGGGTTTAGATCCTTTATGGAGCCTTGTGTTGTTTCCCTTTCTCCCGAAATGAAGATAAATATTGCTTTCGTTACGGGTCCTGACGAAGAACAACTTGAATTTTTCAAAGAGGTATAATTATGAACTTTACTGAAATTGCCGAAAGAAGACAGTCCTGCAGAAGTTATATAAAAGATAAGGAAATCGAACGCGAAAAGATAGATGCTATTTTAAATTCAGCACGTCTTGCCCCTTCTGCCTGTAACGGACAACCTTATCACATTACAGTCTGCACGGGTGAAAATGCCAAAAAGGTGGCAAAATGCACGACCGATATGGGTATGAATAAATTCACCGCTGACGCACCCGTTTTGCTCGTGATTTCCGAGGAGAATTATGTGAAAACTGCGGCTTTCGGTTCTAAAGTAAAGGGTATCGACTACCGCTCAATAGATATCGGTATTCTTTCTGCTTACATCACGGCAGAAGCCGAAGCTCAGGGACTCGGCAGTTGTATAATCGGATGGCTTGACGATAAAAAAATCAGAGAAATCTGTTCTCTTAAAAATCCCGTAAGACTCGTTATAACTCTCGGATATCCCGCTGATGATACCATCAGGGAGAAAAAGCGTAAAGAACTGTCAAAACTCGTAAGTGAGGTGTAATTATGGCTAAGGGTTCAAATCAGAAAATCAAAATCTTATATCTTATGAAAATTCTTCTTGACCGTACCGATGAAGAACACGGTCTTACCCTTGAAGAAATCTCAAACGCTCTGCTTGAATATGATATATGTGCCGAGCGCAAAACACTTTACGACGATTTTGAAGTTTTACGTCTTTTCGGTATTGATATCGAAAAACGCAAGGAAAAAACCGTAACCTATCACGTTATAAGCCGTGATTTCGAGCTTCCTGAATTAAAGCTTTTGGTTGATGCCGTTCAGTCTTCAAAATTCATCACCCATAAAAAGAGTGCTGAGCTTATCAAAAAAATTGAAGGCTTTGCAAGTCGTTACGACGCAAACAAGCTTCAGCGACAGGTGTTCGTTGCAAACCGCATAAAAACGATGAACGAAAGTATTTACTATACTGTCGATTACATTCACGAAGCTATCAACAAAAACGTTAAAGTGGCATTCCAGTATTTTTATCTGAACGAAAAGAAGGAAAAAGTGCTCCGTCACGACGGCAAAAAATATATCGTAAGTCCGTGGGCGCTCACCTGGGACGATGAAAACTATTATATGATAGGATACGATTCGGAAAGTGATAAAATCAAGCATTACCGTGTTGATAAGATGACAAAGATTTCCATCACCGAAGAGAAACGTGAAGGTACCGAGCTTTTCAAAAACTTTGATATGGCGGTTTATTCAAACAAAACCTTTGGAATGTACGGGGGACGTGAGGAAACCGTTTCACTGCGTTGTAAAAATCATCTTTCGGGTATTATACTTGACCGCTTTGGTCAGGATATTTCTCTTATTCCCGACATCGAAGGATATTTCAGGATAAACGTAAAAGTACATATCAGTCCCCTCTTTTTAACCTGGATTATGAACTTTGGCGAAGATATAAGAATTCTCTCCCCCGAAAACGTAAAAGAAGAGCTTGTATCCCTTATTAAAAACGTTTTATCGCAATACGAATAAAAAAGCTGTGGCTTAAAGCCACAGCTTTTTTATTTTACTAAATCTTCAGGGATTTTACGGTCTTTAAAATAATACTCGTAATCCTTTTTTCCTATTTCACGCATAACCCTGCAGGGATTTCCGACAGCTACCACGTTATCGGGTATATCGCGTGTTACAACACTTCCGGCACCAATCACAACGTTATTGCCGATTTTTACACCGGGTACAATTACAGCCCCCGCACCTATCCAACAGTTTTTGCCGATATACACGGGCATATTATACTGATAAAAATTTTCCCTGAGTTCGGGCAAAATCGGATGTCCCGCCGTTGCCACTGTAACATTGGGAGCAAACATTGTGTTATCACCTACGTAGATATGAGTATCGTCAACAAGTGTCAAGTTAAAATTCGCATACACGTTTTTTCCAAAATGCACGTGATGTCCGCCCCAGTTTGCAAAAAACGGTGGCTCAATATAGCACCCGTCACCAATTTCCGCAAACATTTCATTAAGCATCTTCACACGTTTTTCAAGCTCTGACGGACGGGTATGATTGTAATCGTAAAGCTTTTCAAGATGCTCTGTCTGTTTTGCAAAAAGCTCCTCGTCATTCGGAAGATAGAGTTCTCCCGTATGAAGTTTTTCATACATCTTTATAACCTTCCCTCAAAAATTTCTTTTGCATTATTATAAAAGTCTTCACAGGTAAGGTCGCGTTCCCTTGGCATATGGACAGGTGCTTTAAAGCCGAGTTCATAAAGCCACGGACCCTTGTAACCGACATCAAGCAAAGCTTTGTAAAGCTCCTGCCAGTTTATTTTTCCCTCACCCGGGAGCCAGTGCTTTTCGTCAACAAAATCATAGTCGGAGATATGAGTGGTAACTATCTTATCTCCTAAAGCATAAATAAAATCGCAGATTGGTTCATTCAGAAGATGATTTGTATCAAAGCAGACTCTTAAATCATCGTTAAGCGAGATAAGTTCTTTTATCTCGTTGGAATTTTTTCCAAGACAACTGCGAGGCAAATCCTCAACCGCAATCACAGAACCATATTTTTTGGCAACATCGGAAAGTACAGCCAGACTTTCCTTAGCGCATTTCATTCTCTCGGCACGTTCCTCATCCCCGATAGGCTCACCGCTCGGGTGGATAACAAAATTCTCTATACCGATATCTGCACCTTTTTTAATAAGTTCTTCATAATAGCAAATTGCGTCTTTTACAAGTTCTTTTTTAGATAAATCTATTTCCTCAAAAGGGTAAAAAGGCAGATGAAAACTCCATAAATTTACACCATATTTCAAAGCACATTCCTTTATAAGTTTATAGTCAAAAGTCTGCTGCTTACCGCCCATACTCACTTCCATATGAGTAATACCTGCCTTTTTATAATCAGCAAATAACTTTTCATCCACTACTTTACCACAAGTAGATAATCCCACTTTCATCATAATATCACCTCAAGTAAAGTATAGCACCATAAAAATTAAAATGCAATCATTTATTTATCTGCATAAGGCACATAATAAAGACGCCGAAAAGCGTACCGCCCATAAAACTTAAAAACATAAAAAAACCTCCTGTTTCCATAGTATTGGAAACAGGAAGCTTTTTATTCCGTTTTTAACTGTCGCCACCCTGAAAAACGTTTTCGTTCTTTTTAACATTAAGCTTTGTTTTTTCTGCTCCGTATTTTACACGGGGCAGTTCCTTTAAATATTTTGTGAGCATATCAGGAGTATAACCGCCGTTTTCAATAATATCCTTATAAAGATACGCAACCTTTTTAGGGATTCGTTTAAAGTTATCGTCAACCTTAAAAAGTCCGAATTTCGGGCTGTAAGAACCCCATTCATAGTTATCAATCAAAGACCAGTAGAAAAATCCTCTGATATCAACGCCCATACTTATAGCCTCGGAAACTGCACTTAAATATTCAACCAGATAAACAAGTGAAAAATCATCGTCCTCGGCGGGATAACCGCATTCTGTTATATAGACGGGTTTATCCATAAGTCTTGTTGTGTTATGAATAAGACATTCTGCAAACATACAGCTTCCCATATTGCTGTCAGGAAGAACCTTAAGTTTTTCGTGATGGTAACGGTCGGAAGTAAGCGTTTTGCTTCTCGCATCAACAAGACGACGGGTATAACTGTTAATAGCCCAGAAATCGCAGGAGTTTTTGATTTCGGGGTCATAAATCGCATCGTGATAAGGCACTACAAGTTCGCCCGTACGGATTGCGTGGAAAAAGTATTCGTGCATAACAATATCGTTAAAATCCTGAACCATACGGTCAAAACGGTCATTCTGCCTTTTCGCATACTGCTGAACATATCCGATAGAAGTACTTACGGGAGCATTTGAATATTTTTTGATAATACTGTTTGCTCTCGCGTGCGCTAAAACCGCATTGAATTTAAAAGGAAACCAGGCAGTATCGGTAGAGCCATTCGGCTCATTAAGAACTATCCAGTAATCAACATAACGGCAAATTTTCGGCACAATATATTCAACATAACGCTCAAAAAACGTGATATTTTCTCTTTTATGGAACCAGCCTTTTTCGGCAAACCATTGTGGCACTGTTCCGTGGTTAAGAGTAAGACAAATCTTAATGTTTCTTTCTTTTAATGATTCAAAAACCTTTTTATAGTGATCAACTTCCGATTCCAGAAACGTTCCTTCACTGGGTTCAATCCTTGACCACTCGATACTCATTCTGTAAACCTTGTGTCCGAACTCCGATAAAATTTTTGAATCCTCCTCAAAAAGCTCATAACTGTTACAGGCAAGACCCGACAAGGGGTATTCAGGATTTTTCTCTCTTTCTTTCAGTTCTTCAAAATAGTTATTTGAATTAATATTATTTCCCTCAATCTGGTGTCCTGCGGTAGCAGAACCAAACTCAAATCCTTTCGGAAATGAAAAAGCAGGTATAGAAAACGGATCTGTCATAAACATCACTCCTTACTTTAATTATACAAGTAAAATTAAGGCTTGTCTATTAAATTTTACATCATTTGAAATAAAAACACGAAAATATTATTGTTTTTTAATTATATTTGTGGTACTCTTTTAATGGGTGAGAAAAATGATAAATCAGGACATAATCAATAAGCTTTCGGTTATTACCGACGAAGAAAAAAGCATCCTTTCAGGGGAAGGTATAAACAAAGATATCTATATGACTGACGATGATACCGTAGTAAGACACGAAAAGCTTTTGAAAAACGGTAAACTTGTTGCGATAAGACCGCATACACGCTTTATTGATTTCCCGTCACATACTCATAATTTTGTTGAAGTTGTGTATATGTGCAAAGGCAGTACCACTCATATTATAAACGATGAAACTATCACTTTAAAAGAAGGGGAAATTTTATTTTTAAGCACTTCTGCTACCCAAAAAATCAAACGCGCCACTGAAAATGATATAGCGGTAAACTTTTTTATAAACCCACAGTTTTTTGATAAAATTCTTGAAATGTTAGGCGAAGAAGAAACCCCGCTCAAAAGATTTGTAATCGATGCACTCACTCATAAAAACACCTCAAATCATTACCTTTATTTCAAGGTTTCCAACGTTTTGCCGATACAAAATCTTATAGAAAATCTTCTTTACACCCTGATTTCAGACGTTACCGCAAAAAGAAACGTTATAACAATTACGATGGGGCTTTTGTTTTTGGAGCTTATAAACCATACCGACAAACTCTACACCGACAAAAAGACCGACTCTGTTTTACTGGAAGTTTTCAGATATATTGATGAAAATTATAAAAGCGGCAGCTTAATGGAACTTGCAAAGCTTCTTAACAAGGACTTTTACTTCCTTTCAAAGGAAATTAAAAATCTTTCGGGTAAGACGTATACTGAACTTTTGCAGGAAAAACGTCTTTCTCAGGCGGCGTTTTTATTAAAGCGTACCGATATGAATATTTCGGATATTTCAATAATGGTAGGTTATGAGAATATAAGTTATTTTCACCGCATATTTTCAAAGAAATTCGGCGTTTCACCGAAAAAATACCGTGATTGCAAATAAGGACACTTTTTTATCCAAATAAGAACCTTGAACATCTCTTTTATTAATTGTATAATTAGCTTATACAATGAGAAAAGAGGTGTTTTTTTGTACCATCTTGCAATAGATATAGGCGCTTCAAGCGGACGACATATTTTAGGGTCGTTAGTTGACGGGAAACTGCACCTTGAAGAAATTTACAGATTTGAAAATAATTTAAAAGAAGAAAACGGCACCCTTATATGGGATATAGAAAGCCTTGTGAGTGAAGTTATTGAAGGCATAAAAAAATGCAAAGAGCTTGGCAAAATTCCCGATACAGTTGCGATAGATACCTGGGGCGTTGATTACGTTTTACTCGATGAAAACAAAAAAGAAATCCTGCCGTGCGTTTCTTACAGAGATTCTCGCACCGAAAAGGCAGAAAAAGAAGTAAGTAAAATTCTTCCTCAATCAAAGCTTTACGCTTTAACGGGAATTCAGAAAATGAATTTCAACACCATTTATCAGCTTTACTGTGACAAAAATTCAGGAAAACTTGAAAAAGCAAAATACTGTCTTTTGATACCGTCTTACCTTTCCTTCAAGCTTTGCGGTGCTGCAAAAAACGAATACACAAACGCTACTACCACAAATCTTGTAAATGCTATAGCTAAAGATTGGGACGAAGAAATTTTAAATACACTCGGCATTTCAAAAGAATTGCTTTGCGATATCGTACTCCCCGCTACCTGTCTTGGTGATTTCACAAAAGAAATCCAGGCTCTTGTCGGATTTAACGCAAAAGTATTATCAGCGCCTTCTCACGATACTGCATCCGCAGTTGCGGCGTGTCCCATTGATGATAAAAGCGTATATATTTCTTCAGGCACGTGGAGTCTTCTTGGTACCGAAAATGAAAAGTCTGTACTCACAGAAGAAGCACTTAAAGCAAACTTCACAAACGAGGGTGGAGTTGAATACCGTTTCCGTTTCCTTAAAAATATTATCGGTATGTGGTTTTTCCAATGCATAAGACGTGACCTTCAGAAAAAATTAAGTTACGACGAAATGATGGAATTGGCTATGAAAAGTGATTTTTCCGAATGCTTTGACCCAACGGATAACAGTTTCTTAGCACCTGAAAATATGATTGAAGCTGTGAGAAATTACCTTAAAAAACCTGATTTACCCGTTGCCGACGTTCTTAAAAGCGTTTATCTCTCACTTGCAAAATCATATGACAAAACGATAAAAGAAATTGAAAGGATAAGCAACAAAAAAATCTCCGAAATACATATTGTAGGTGGAGGAAGCAAGGATGGATACCTCAATTTTCTTACCTCACAGATAACAGGTAAAAAGGTTTTCACGGGACTTACCGAAGCTACTGCAACGGGAAATATTTTATCGCAGATAATCTATTCTTATAATCTTTCTTTAAAAGAATCAAGAGAAATCGTAAAAAAATCATTTAATATAAAGGAGGCTTCAATATGACAAGATACGAAAATGCTAAAGAAATTTACGCAAAACTTGGTGTTGATACCGACAAAGCAATAAATATTTTAAAATCAGTACCCATTTCACTTCATTGTTGGCAGGGTGACGACGTAAGAGGCTTTGACCAGAAGGTTGACTCTCTCTCGGGCGGTATACAGACTACCGGTAACTATTTAGGCAGAGCGCGCACCCCAAAAGAATTGATGGACGACATCGATATGGTTTTAAAACTTTGCCCCGGTACAAAAAAACTTAACCTTCACGCTTGTTACGCAATTTTTGACGAGGAAAACCCCTGGGTTGACCGTGACAAAATAGAACCAAAACACTTTAAAAAATGGGTAGACTTTTGCAAAGAAAGAAACTTGGGATGTGACTTTAACCCCACGTTTTTCTCTCATCCGAAATGTGACCCCTTAACTCTTTCGAGTCCCAATGAAGAAACAAGACGTTTCTGGATAGAACACGGTAAAGCTTGTATCAGAATTTCACAGTATCTTGCCGAAGAATTAGGTCAGCCTTGTATTATGAACATCTGGACGGGTGACGGATTTAAAGATATCCCTGCCGACAGAATCGGCCCCCGTGAAAGATTCAAAGCTTCCCTTGATGAAATCCTTTCCGAGCCTTTTGACTTTAATATGGTTAAGCCTTGTGTTGAATCAAAGGTTTTCGGCATCGGCGTTGAAGCGTATACAGTAGGAAGTGCCGAAGTTGCACTTTCCTATGCCGCTAAAAATCCCGACAAATGTATCCCTCTTATGGATAACGGCCATTATCATCCGACAGAAGTGGTTTCCGATAAAATTTCTTCTCTCCTTACCTTCTTCCCCGAAATTGCTTTGCATATCACCCGTCCTATCCGTTGGGACAGCGACCACGTTGTGCTTTTGGATGACGAAACCCGTGAAATCTGCAAAGAAATCGTTCGCTGTGGCGGTCTTGAAGGAAAAGTTAAAATTGCACTCGACTATTTTGACGCATCAATCAACCGAATTTCCGCATGGTGTGTTGGTTTCAGAAACGTGCAGAAAGCTTTACTTGAAGCACTTCTCTCACCCGACGCTCTTTTAAAAGAGTTACAGGATAAAAACGAGTGGACCGAGCTTATGGTAAGAAAAGAAGAACTCAAAACTTTACCCTTCGGAGACGTATGGGAGGAATACTGCAGAGTATGTAACGTCTCCAAAGACGGCGAATGGTTTGACACAGTAAAAGAATATGAAGAAAAAGTATTAGTAAAACGAGGTAATTAAGATGAAAAATATACTTACAGCTCCCTTTGTGGAAGAAATGAAAAACGTTACTGCAAATATGTACCGTCTCGGTTGGGATGAACGTAACGGCGGAAACGTAAGCTATATGCTTGATGAAAACGAAGTTAAGGAATATCTTGATTTAAATGAGGTTATCCGCACAATCCCCATAAGCTTTGATGCAAAAGAAGTTGCAGGTAAAATCTTTATAGTAACGGGTACGGGCAAATATTTTAAAAACGTAATCAAAGACCCCGAAAATAATTTAGGTATCGTCCGTATTGCAGAAGATGGCGTAACAGCTGAACTTTTATGGGGCTATAAAGACGGTGGACGTTTTACAAGTGAGTTCCCCGCACATCTTATGAGCCATATAGCAAGACTTAAAAAAGACCCAAACCATAGAGTTGTAATGCACACTCACCCGACTAACACTCTCGCTATGACTCACGTTCACGAGCTTGATGACAAAAGCTTCACCCATACTATCTGGGAAATGTGTACCGAATGTATCGTAGTTTTCCCTGACGGTATCGGCGTTCTCCCCTGGATGGTTTGCGGCAACAACGAAATCGGTATTGCTACTGCAGATAAAATGAAAGACTACCGCCTCGTTGTATGGGGACTTCACGGAATTTACGGTGCAGGAAGAGATATCGACGAAACCTTCGGTCTTATCGAAACTGTTGAAAAAGCGGCTGAGCTCTATATGAAAATAGCTCATCTTCCTCACATCAATACAATAAAAGACGAAGAGCTTGTTGCAGTTGCCGAAGCATTTGGACTTGACTACAGAAAAGATTTTCTTAACCTTTAAAAAAACAAAGCGGAAAGGATATTCCTTTCCGCTTTTTATTATTCGGGAATTTCAATTGTATACTTCATAACGTCGCCTTCCTGCCACGGACGGTCAGGAAATTGCTGAATTTTTGTGAGTGTCATTTCAAAGTTTTTGGTTTCTCTGTTCTGGATAATATTAAAATTACTGAGTTGAACATATTCATATTCATCATCTTTTTTGGTATCAATAAGAGTAAGAGTATCCTTTTTAAGTATACCCCACTCCTCATCAACCTCTGCGATATACAAAGGAAATCTCGGATAGTTTCCGTCGTTTTTACCGGGGTCTGTAATATTACCGATCCAGTAAAGTCTGTCATTTTTTATACTTCTCAAAAGGATAGAATAGCTTGAAGAACAATAAACTACCTCTTTTGTATCAAAATACCATGGCATAGGTGCCGAGAAGGTTTTGCAGTCATCTTCGGAAATGGAAAACATTTTATAGCTCGGTGTAAAGGGGCAGATTTTCGAGTTATGTTCTGCAGTAGAATTTGACATTCTGATTACAAGCAGATGTTTTCCCGACTTAAGTCTTGCAAAGGTAGGCTCCATAGCACCTCTTGAGCTCTGCTTATCGGTTAAATATACAGGTTTTGAGAAGGTAAAGTCATAACGCTTTTTATCGTTATCCCATTTACCTCTTGCAATCATAATTCCGCTTGGGTAATTGGGATTTGACGGAAAGATTTCATTCACGTCAAGATTAAGCATCGCACACACTTTATCCATCGGTACAGCTTCCATCAAAAAGAGAACGTCACCGTCAGGCATTACGTAAAGTTTGAGCGAATAACCGTTGTTTTTATATAAAAATTCAGGGTCTCTGTTATAAGTCTTTTCATCAAACTCGGTGACACCATCTTCGTAAGCGATCATCTGGGTATAACTTCCCTCGTTATCTTTTACTGTAACAAAAGAGTGATCGATAACACCTTTGCCACCGGCAGCATTAAGATTAGCGCCATTGATATATCCGCCAATAAAAATCCTTAATAACCTTACAGAAACATAGTGATCATATACAGGATTGTAAATGTTTCTGCTAAATGCAAATTCATCGCAGTATTGGGCTTCGTCCTCACCAAAGGTAAATCTTCCGCCTTTTTCTTCCTGTTGCCATTCGCCCCAGGTTTTACCGTTATCAAGACTGTCTCTGTAATCGGTAGAAGTAAAAGAATCGCTTTCTCTTTCTAAAGCTATCAGCTGACGGAGTTTTAATCCTTCGTGTTCAAGATAATACTCTTTATGCAACTCACAGGTTGCGTCGTTTCTTGCGGGTGCAATAATTTCTGCAGTTACTTTACACTTCATAATTTATCTCCTATTCTGGCAATACGATTGTATACTTCATAACGTCACCTTCAAAAACGGGGCGGTCAGGATACTGCTGAATCTTTGTGAGAAGTATTTCAAGATTTTTAGTTTCCCTGTTTTGGATAATACTGAAGTTACTGAACTGAACCTGTTCACCTTCACCCTCTTTTTTAGTATCAATAAGGGTGAGGGTTTCTTTTTTCAGAACTCCCCATTCTTCGTCAACCTCTGCAATATACAAAGGATATCTTGGATAATTTCCTTTTATTTTAGTGGGGTCGGTAATATTACCAAGCCAATAAAGCTTTCCGTTTTTTATACTGCGTTCAAAAAGCGAGTAGGTGGCAGAAGAGTACACAACTTCCTTTGAATCGAAAAACCATGGCATCGGTGTAGAAAAGGTTTTACAGTCATCCTCGGAAATACAAAAATACTTAAATCCCGGGGTAAAGGGACACATTTTCGGATTCCATTCAAAAATAGCATTGGAAGCCCTGAAAACCATAAGGTATTTACCCGAGTTAAGCTTTGTGATTACAGGCTCCATTATACCTCTTGAACTCTGTTTTTCAGTAAGATACAAAGGTCTTGAGAAGGTAAAGTCGTAACGTTTTTTATCGTTATCCCACTTGCCTCTTGCAACCATAAATCCGCCACCGTGACCGGGTCTTGAGGGGAAAACCTCGTTAACGTCGGCACCCACCATATCACAAATTTTGTCCATGGGAATACATTCAAGTGAAAAGAAAACGTCACCGTCGGGGAGAATGTTAAACTGTACCGCCATACCGTTATTCTTATGTAAAAACTCAGGATCTCTGCTATACGTCTTTTCATCAAACACAGTGTTGCCGTCTTCATAAGCAATCATCTGAGTATAAACGCCGTCATCATCTTTTACAGTAACGAATCCATGGTCACGGATAGCAATTTCGCCTTTCCAGTCAAGGTCACAGGCTTTCTTATAACCACCCAGATAAATCCTGTGGGTGTTCACAGTGATATAATGGTTATGTACGGGGTTATAAACGTCGCGACTTGCGGCATCACCCCAATACTGATACTCATCTTCACCTAAAGAAAATCTTCCGGCTTCATTTTCTCTTTGCCATTCGCCCCAGGTTTTGCCGTTGTCATAGCTGTCCCTGACTTCAACAAGTTCATGGGTATCGCTGTATTTTTCTAAAGCTCTTACCTGACGAAGGTGAATTCCCTCCGTGCCGATATAATAATGCTTAAGCACCTCGCAAGTTGCATCATTTCTCGCAGGGGCAATAATTTCTGCAGTTACTTTACATTTCATAGACTTTCTCCTATTCCGGCAAAACGATGGTGTATTTCACAGCGTCACCTTCCTGCCACGGACGGTCAGGATACTGTCCGATTTTTGTGAGCATAATTTCAACGTCACCGTTTTCGCGGTTTTGCAAAATACCGAAATTGCTGAACTGAACTTGTTCGCTTTCATCGGGTGATTTAGTGTCAATAACAGTAAGTGTATCTTTTTTAGCAACTCCCCACTTTTCATCAATCTCAACGATGTAAAGAGGATATCTGGGATAGTTTCCGTAAGTGTTAACAGGGTCTGTGATATTGCCTACCCAGTATACTCTGTTGTTTTTGATACTTCTGAAAATTCTTGAATAGGTTGAAGAGGAATACACTACCTCTCTTGTGTCAAAGTGCCACGGAGTAGGTTTTGTGAATGTTTTACCGCCATCCCTTGAGATAGAAAAGTATTTATATCCGGGAAGATAAGGCGACATTTTCTTAGCCCAGGGCTGCACAACGTTTGAGCCGCGCATGGTAACGAGGATATCCCCTGACTCAAGTTCAACAAGTCCAGGTTCGGAAATACCTCTTGTACTCTCGTAATAAGTAAGATACAAGGGATTTGAGAAGGTAAAATCATAACGTTTTTTATCGTTATCCCACTTACCTCTTACTACAAGCAGTCCGCCCTCTTCTTCGGGTCGTTCAGGGAAAACGTCGTTGACACAAACGTTAGCCATCGCACAGATTTTATACTGCGGAACACCCTCAAGTCCTATAATAAGGTCACCGTTTTTTAATATAATCATCTGGTAAGCAAGACCGATATTATTTTTAAGGAAAGCTTCCTTTCTACAATCCTTTTCATCAAAAACGAGGTCCCCGTCCTCGTATGCAACAAGCTGTGTGTAAACCTTGTCGCCCTCTTTAACCTCTATGTAACCGTGGTCGTAAAAACCTGTACCACCTGCATAATCAAGGTCGGCAGCAGCCATATATCCGTCGATAAAAATTCTGAGCATTTTACCGCTTACGTAATGCTTATGTACGGGGTTCCACAAATTTCTGCTATTACTTTCATAAAAATACTCGTACTCATCTGTACCGTTTGACATTCTGCCGCCAAATTTTTTATCCCTTTCCCAGTCAGTCCAGGTTTTTCCGTTATCTTCACTGGTGCGCATTTCTAAGTAATCCATAGAATCGCTTAATTTTTCATATACTCTTGTTTCAATTCTTTTAAGGCCTTCGCCTTCAGCATAATACTGTTTATACCATACACAGGTAGCATCATTTCTTGCTTTTTCTATTATCTCTTTTTTTACAATTATACTCATATCTCTTCCTCCTTTAGATTACCCTCATTATATAAAAATGAAAAGTCAAAGTCAATACGTTTTCACAAAGATGAAAGATTTTGCCACAATTTATATAAAAGGGGCACGATATTCGTAATTTCGTTCATTTTTTATGAAATCACTTCGCTCTTTTTCATCCTCAAACAGAGAATATGCGATAAGAAGCTTTGAATAAAGTGTTTCCTCTGTCATACCGCAGATAAAATTAACTTTATTGCCGTTTACGGAATAATCACCGATAGTATGAACGGTTTCATAAGTACCTTTTATAAGCTTTGAGGGAGCAAGATAAACGTCACAATTACAGTTATCAAGCACTGTTTTAACGCCGTCCACCCATGCAGTACCCGAATGGTAAGTTCCGTGAAGGACTGCCTTAAATCCTGAGTAATCAAACGCTTTGTAATCAATACCAACATAAGGATTTATCTTCAAAATACAGTTTTTAAGTTTTTTATCGGATAAAATATTCTCCCCTTGGCATTTGGGCAAAGCTTTCAAATCACTGACGTTTTCAAGCTCAACGGCACAGTCACTGAAAAAATCCTCCGAATAGTTTTTACACTGTTCAATGCGTGATGCAAGATGCAGATACGTTTTCTTATCGGATATATTTTTGTAAGTAACGTAAACGTTGGGAGAAATTCCTTTGCAGATGCATTCAACAGCCGCCTTGAAGTTATCGTTACCGTTAGAGCGTTTAAGTGAAAGCGGTGCGTTTGCAGAAACAAAAAAATGAGGAATTTTTACCCCCGCTAAAAGCATTGAAAAGAGTGAAGCGGTAAAAGCAAGAGTATCGGTACCGTGGGCAAAAATAACACCGTCAAAACTGTCTTTTTTGATATACTCATAATAGGTATCAATTATCACATTCCATTTATCAACCGTCATATTCTCGCTTAAAATCCCGAGATTTTCTGTTAAAGTAAACTGCACCTCATCCTTAAAAGGAGAATCGGAGTTTAAAAAGTTTTCAGTGAGCCAAAGTCCCGAATTTTTATCTATCGACAGATTTCCGTCTTCATTAAAAGCGGTACAGATAGTTCCGCCGACTAAAACAAGTAATATTTTTTTCATTTATATCACCTAAAAATCAACGGGAGTAAAAAATTACTCCCGTATTACTTTAAAATTTACTTAATTTTTCATCAAGAAGCTCTTTGATTACTGCAGGGTCACCTGCACCTTTGAGTTCTTTCATACAAGCACCGAACAAAGCCTGTTTAGCTTTGACTTTACCGTTTTTAAAGTCTTCAATTGCCTGAGTGTTTTCAGAAAGAATTCTGTCGATGATGTCACCGATTGCAGAAGCGTCAACTTTTCTGTCAAGGCCCTCTGCCTTACAGTAAGCAACGGGGTCAACGTCATCTTCAACAACTGCAATAAGAATTTTCTTACCTGCATTTCGGTTGATAGCACCACTGTCTACCATCTTGATAATAGCGGCAAGTTTTTCAGCAGTAATTGAAAGCTCGGAAAGTGCCTGACCGTCTTTACGTAAAACACCTGCACAGTCTGTGAAAATCCAGATAGCAACGTCTTTGGGGTTACAACCCATAGCAACGACGTCATCAAGCAAAGCACTTAATTTATGGCTCTGGATAAGAGCACCGATTTCTTTTTCGGGGATACCTGCTTCTCTGTATGCTTCTGCCTTTTCATCAACTGCAACGGGTTTAGCGGCTTTGATTTCTTCAAGCCATTCGTCGTCAATGATAATAGGCATTAAGTTTGCATCAGGGAAGTAACGGTAATCTGCTTCAGTTTCCTTGTTACGCATTGCAAAGGTTTTGCCGGAAACGTCATCAAAACGTCTTGTTTCCTGAACGAGTTCTTCAGTTTCAAATTCAAGTGCATCCATATGGCGCTGAGCTTCGTAGTTGATAGCACGTTCAATAGCTTCAAAGGAGCTCATATTCTTGATTTCGGTACGAATACCGAATTCAGTACTTCCTTCAGGACGAACGGAAATGTTTACGTCGCAACGCATAGCGCCTTCTTCACATTCGGAAATGTTACCTGAGCGGAACATATTCTTAAGCTTGTTAAGATATGTAACAACTTCTTCTGCACTTCTGAAGTCGGGCTGAGTAACGATTTCGATAAGCGGTACACTTGTACGGTTAAAGTCAACAAAAGAATGTTTACCGCCGTGTACGAGTTTACCTGCGTCTTCTTCCATGTGAATCTGTTTGATGCGGATATCACGGTTACCTTTTGAAGTTTTCAAGGTAACAACACCATCTGTACAAATCGGATGATTAAGCTGTGTAATCTGATAAGCACAGGGAAGGTCGGGATAATAATAGTTTTTCTTATCAAAAGTTGTGTATCTGTTGATGTTACAGTTAAGCATAAGACCTGCTGTAACTGCAAGTTCAACTACTCTCTTGTTCATTACGGGGAGCATTCCGGGCATACCGCTACAAGCAGGGCAAACACAATCGTTAGGTTCGTTGGAAGCAGAATGACCACCACAAGAACAGAATATCTTTGATTCGGTAGAAAGCTCTACGTGAGTTTCAAGACCGATGACCAATTCATATTTCATCTCTTATTTCCCCCTCTCAACACTGTCTGCAAGACTTAAAAGTGTACCTTCTGTGAAGTTTTTACCGATAAGCTGAACACCTTTTGTTACGAGTGCGGGAGCACCGATAAGGTTAGCAATTGAAGTAAATACGCCTTCACTGAACACTTTATTGAATGCATCGTTTATGTCATACGCCTTATAAGAAGTCTCAGAAGCTACAGGAGTGAGTATTGCATCGTATTTTTCCATAACTTCTGCAAATTTTTCAGAAATCACACGGCGTACTCTTAAAGATTTATCATAGCAATCTTTATAACGGTTTTTAGAAAGCACGTCGGAGCCGTAAAGAATAGTTGCCTTTGTGAGGAAGTTAAAACCTTCGGTTCTTGTATTGATATAAAGCTCGTCAATATTTCTGTATTCCTCAGCACGATGACCGAATTTCACACCATCGTAACGGGAAACGTTGTTACAGGTTTCAGCAGTCATAAGAATCTGCCATGCCACGTTTGCAACGTCAAAAATATCAAGAGAAATTTCTTCAACCTCAACGCCGTTTGCTTTAAGTTCTTCTGCAAAAGCGTTTACTTTTGCTTTAACGCCGTCACTTGCTTTATCAAGAAGTTCTTTTACGATGCAAACTTTTTTGCCTTTTACATCTGTAAAACTGTAATCGTAACTTTCGTTTTTAAGGCAAGTGCCGTCTTTTGCGTCATAACCTGCGATTACGTCGATAATTTCTTTAACACCGTTTGCATCTTTTGCATATACACCAAGTTGTTCACCTGATGCTGCACAGGAAACCACGCCGTAACGGGAAACTGTACCATAGGTGGGTTTTAAGAAATCTACGTCGGACAATGCTGCGGCACGTCTTGTGGCACCGTTCATATCAACACCAAGTGCCGCTTTAACGTCGCCTTCTGCTACTGCTTTAGCGGCAGCACCTTTGAGGTCTTCAGACTTTTCAGCATAGTAAGAAAACTCACCAACAAGGTCAAGACCGAACTCACCAACGTGAGTTTTACCTTTTACAGAATAGCCTTTATTTTCAAGTCTTGTTACGGCTTCGGCGGAAAAAAGAGGTTTGAAGCCTTCAAGAATACGGGAACCTGCAGTAGTTTTATATCCTTTTACGAGGATTGTATCGTCAACTGCGATATTTCCTTTATCGGAAATTATTTCTGCGTAATATTTCATCTTCCACACCTCACTTTACTTAACAAGTCTGGGTACCTGCCAACTGTCGTCACTGCGTTCAGGCGCACCTTCGAGCAAGGATTCTCTTGAGAAATCCTGACGTCTTACGTCTTCACGGAGTACGTTGGTCATCGGCATAACGTGTACCATTTCTTCAACGTTTTCTGTATCAATATTTTTAAGAAGTGCTTCACTTTCAGTCATATCTTTAAAGATATTCTGCATAACTGCTTCTTCATCGTCGGTAAGAGCGATCTGATTAAGTTGCTGTGCATTGGAGAAAGTAGAGCGTTTGTTGCTTACAGTTTTTGAAGTTGTGCCTGTAGCTCTGCCTGCAATAGCACTGCCGTTACCAAGAAGATGAACGTCTTCAAGCTGCTGATTTGTAACTTCGCTCGGAGCACCGAGAAGCAAGTCCTGAGCATTACCGTTAAGCGGGAATGCGATAACTTCTAAGATTTTTTCTTCGTCGGTTAAAAGCATTACCATTCTGTCAACACCAGGTGCCATACCTGCATGAGGAGGAGCACCGTACTGGAATGCAGTATAAAGTGCGTTAAATCTTGATTTAAGCTCTGCTTCATCGTAACCTGCGATTTCAAACGCTTTTTTCATAACGTCGATATCGTGGTTTCTTACCGCACCTGAAGCAAGTTCGATACCGTTACAAACAAGGTCGTACTGGTAAGCGAGAACTTCTGTAGGTTCTTTGTTCAAAAGTGCGTCCATACCGCCCTGAGGCATTGAGAAGGGGTTATGAGTAAAGATTGTATCACCTGTTTCTTCGTCGATTTCGTACATCGGGAAATCAACTACGAAGCAGAATTCAAATGCATCGTCACGGATAAGGTCAAGCTGTTCTTTTTTAGCAAGCCATGTTCTGATGTGACCTGCTTTTTTCTCTGTATCGCCTTTTTTATCGTCACAGATAAAGAAGAGTGTTTCGCCTTCCTTAACGCCTGTGATTTTAATAATTTCTGCTTTTTTATCATCGGTTAAGAACTTAGCAATAGGACCTGTGAATACGCCGTCTTTGAGAGTGATGTAACCAAGACCGCCGAGTCCTACTTCTGCAGAAGTCGCAAATTTAAGAGAATCTTCAAAGAATTTATTGGATTTGCCCTGACAGTTTGCAACTATACCTCTTACAGGTCTTCCCTTGAATGCAGGGAAGTTAACGTCTGCAAAGAAATCAGTCAAATCGCAGATGATAAGGGGGTTACGGAGGTCGGGTTTATCCGAGCCGTAAGTCATCATAGCATCAGCGTAAGTGATACGTCTGAAAGGTCTTTCGGTAATCTTTTTATCGGAGAAAGTTTTAAACGTATCGTAGATTACGTCTTCACAAACTTCAAGCACTTCGTCCTGGGTTGCAAAAGCCATCTCGAAGTCGAGCTGATAAAACTCACCGGGAGAACGGTCTGCACGAGCATCCTCGTCTCTAAAACAAGGTGCAATCTGGAAATATCTGTCAAAACCTGATACCATCAAAAGCTGTTTAAACTGCTGAGGTGCCTGAGGCAAAGCATAGAATTTTCCCGGATGTTTACGGCTGGGCACCAAAAAGTCACGCGCACCTTCAGGAGAAGAAGCGGTAAGGATAGGTGTCTGCATATCAAGGAAGTCTTTTTCTTCCATTTTATTGCGGAGATGACGGATAATCTTAGAACGCATAACTAAGTTGTCATGGTTTTTGGGATTTCTGAGATCAAGATAACGGTATTTAAGACGGAGTTCATCCTTGCTCTGTCTTGAAGCTCTTACTTCAAATGGGAGCATATTATGGCTCTTACCGAGCACTTTAAGAGAATCGGCAATAAGCTCCACGTTACCTGTTTCAATTTTATCATTTACTGTATCGGGGTCACGTTTGTTAACTACACCACTTACAGTGATAACCGTTTCACGGTTTACGTTTTTGAGAAGCTCCTCATTGTGAATAACCACCTGTGTCACACCGGTATAGTCACGCAAGTCAACAAATATAACGCCACCATGGTCACGGACAACATCGACCCAACCTGCAAGTTCTACAGTTTTGCCGATATGTTCGTCACGGATATCGTTACAAAATAGAGTTCTGTACATATCATAACCTCCCTAAAAATTTACAAAAATAAAAGCCCCGGGAATATATAAAATATTCCCGGGACGAGTAAACGTTTTACCCGCGGTGCCACCCGCATTGATGCTGAAAGCATCCTCTTTTATATTAAATTAAAAGTATTCGGAGTGTTCCCAAAGCTTACTACTCATCTCAGACGCGCTTTCAGTCGGTGACGCATCCTCCCTGACAGACTTTCCACAAAAGCCGAGTCTCCACGAAATATTATATCAAACCAAAAAAAATTTGTCAACATATTTTTATATTATGATTTTTTACAATAATTATGCAAAACAATCAGCATCATATTACTGAATATAATATTTTTGCTTATACATATCGTAAGCTTCGCTGAATTCCTTTGCGCCACCCGTTTTGATACTGTTTAAGTATTCGTGAGTTTCAAAGGAATCGTGCGCCATTTCGATAAAGCAAACTGCGATATTTGAGCAATGGTCGGAAACTCTTTCGTAGTTGGTAAGAATATCCGAAAGAACAAATCCAAGCTCCATTGTACAGTCGCCCTGACGAAGTCTTGTAATATGACCTGCCTTAATTTTTCTCTTAATTCTGTCGATAACCTGTTCAAGTGGTTCAATTTTCTTAAAGGCATCAATATCTTCGGCAATAAGTGCATTTGTAGTCAAGTCGAGAATTTCAGTAGTTGCTGCAGTGATTATTGAAATATCCTTCATTGCATGTTCAGAAAAAGCAATACCCTTGTCATTTATTTCCTTTGCCGCCTCTGCGATATTAAGGGCATGGTCGGAAATTCTTTCGAGGTCACCAATAGTATGCAAAAGCTCTGTTACCATTCGGCTATCCTTTGCTGACATTTGATGAGAGGTGATTTTTACAAGGTATGTGCTTGTTTTATCTTCAAATCTGTCTACAGTCTGCTCTAAAGCCTTGATTTCTTCAAACACATCCTCACTGTAGTTATCAAGCAGAATGGTTGCTTTGTCAAAGGCGTCTTTAGAAATCCTTGCCATTTCGCGGACAAGGTCCTGACATTTTTCAACTGCAAAAGCGGGAATATCAAGAAAACGCTCGTCGAGAGTTGCAAATACGTCCGTTTCGCTTTCTTTCTTCTTGCTCTTTATAGTTTTAACAGCGAGTTTTTCGATATATGAACAAAACGGCATAAGAATTACAGTAGAAATAATGTTAAACAAGGTATGTATTACCGCAATGTCAAAAGCACTTGCAGATACATCAGGTTTCATAAACTCAAAGCCTATCAAAGCGTTAAGTCCGTAAAAGCCTCCGCACACAATGATAACGCCAATCATCTTGATATAAAGGCAGGAAAAAGCAACTCGTTTTGATTCGGTATTTCCGCTTATTGAAGAAATGATCGGAGTGATGGTTGTACCGATATTCTGTCCTAAAATTACGGGAATTACCGTCGAATACGGCATTACACAGGTAAGCGCAAGTGCCTGAAGTACACCGACTGAAGCCGATGACGACTGAATAATTGCAGTAAACAGAGTTCCGACCAAAATACCCATAAACGGGTTGTTTGAAAACATTGTAAGAACGCTTGTGAAGGTTTCGTTATCTTTGAGACCTTCAACTGCGCCGCCCATAGTTTCCATACCAAACATCAAAATAGCAAATCCAAGGAGAATGAGGCCTGTGTTTCTTCTCTTGTCATTTTTTGCAGTCATATTCATAATAAGACCGATAACTGCAAGTACGGGTGTGAAGGATTCAGGCTTTAAAAGCTTTAAAATTATTGCCGTGCCACTGATATCTGCCATACTCAAAAGCCATGAGGTAACGGTAGTACCAATATTAGCACCCATTATAATGCTGATAGTCTGTCCAAGGTTCATAATACCTGAGTTTACAAAACCTACAAGCATAACCGTTGTTGCAGACGAGGATTGAATTACAGCAGTTACGACAAGACCTAACAAAAAGCCTTTCCACTTAGTGGAGGTAAGCCTTGCGAGTATTGATTCAAGCTTACCACCTGCAAGTTTTTTGAGACTGTCTCCCATAAGGTCCATACCATACAAAAACAGTGCAAGACCTCCGATTAATCCTAAAACGCTGAATATGTCCATATACTTCCTCCAAGTTCAGAGCTTACTGACGTCATTTGAATGTCTACAAGATTATTTTAGCATAAAGAATACTAATAAATCAATTATTATCTTCACAAAAAATATTTTTTAAATAAAACTGACAATTTTCAAGTAGATAAATCGTTAAAAATGTGAGGAAACAATAATTTAGGCATAACCGATAAATCCGAACCCGCCTGAAATTATTCAAAATTCGGCTTTTTCTGCGTTGTCGGGCTTGAAAGACGCGAGTATTCCTTCGCCCTGCCGCCTTGAAAAAACACAAATTTTGAAAATTTCAGGTTCGGCGAATTTTTTACACACTGTTTTTCAGGTGTTTTTAAGGCAAAACCACAGTGAATACTTTGTGTATTCACGCGGATTTTGACAAAGAAACAACGGAAAACAGTAAGTAAAAAACGGGTTCGGATTTGTCGGTTATGCCTA
>JBGVGI010000064.1:0-26482 GCA_045121595.1 Oscillospiraceae bacterium
GTGTAAAAAATTCGCCGAACCTGAAATTACTGAAAATTTGTGATTTTTCAAGGCGGCAGGGCGAAGGAATACTCGCGTCTTTCAAGCCCGACAACGCAGAAAAAGCCGAATTTTGAATAATTTCAGGCGGGTTCGGATTTATCGGTTATGCCTAAATGTGTTGCTTTTAAGAAATGATAATGATATAATATATGAATAAACTGAATGGTGGGTGATAAAATGGATGGTAAAGAATTTATCAAAGATGGAGAGCTTGGTATTATTCGTATGTCAAAATGCCACATTTCTTCTGTCAGTGCAGTTCCATGTGATATCTGTTATCATGCAGGCTGGGAAAAGGTTACCGACCATTTTTCGGTTACCCGTACAGCGGCGGAAGCTGCTTCTTACTATTTCGTTTTTACCGTTGATGGAAGTGCTGAAGTAAAGCTTGACGGTGTAAGAGATTATACCGCGAAAAACCGTATTACCATTATGGCTCCCGGTAAAAGTCAACACTATTACGTTGAAAAAAATGGCAGCTGGACCCATTATTTTATGCATATAGATGGTGAAAACTGCAGAAAATTCTTTTCATTTATGATAGATAAAAGAGGTTATAGCTTTGATATAACGGAAAAGACCGCTGATTTTCTTACGGAGAAGTTTGAAGAAATTATCCAGAGAGAATACGTGTATTTCGATTTTGAAGTGTTTATTGCAAAAACGATTTACGACATACTTATTGCTTTGATTGAGGACCTGCACGAAAGCAATATGACAGATTTCTCGAAAAAGAGCCGTATGGTTTCAGACGTCATTTCCTATATATACGCAAACTACAACGACCGTGCACTTACTCTTAAAGAAATCAGTAACCGCCTTTACGTTTCTGAAGAACATCTTATAAGGGTTTTTAAAAGAGAAATGAATATGACACCGTATAAATTTCTTAAGAGTATAAGACTTAATATGGCGTGTAATCTTCTTATTTACGGAAGTAAGACTATAAAGGAAGTGGCGTATGAAGTGGGGTACTCTTCAGTAGGAGGATTTAATGCACAGTTTAAACAAGTCTATGGTATGACGCCTGTTGAATACAGAAAATCTTATAGAATAACCTGACCGCAAGTGATTTCACTTGCGGTTTTTTGTTGCAAAAATAGGGACTTGAGGGCAAATTGTAAACTTTTTGTGAACAAGCCGAAAATAGCAAAAAAACTTTAAAAAAGGTATTGCAAAATGTGTTTTTTATGTGTATAATTGAATCATAAGTGGTGAATTGCGGTGTAAAAAGGGTGAAATTCCCTAAAAAATCCGCAAATGTGGAAGGGAGTGAGCAGGAATGTTAATAGGCGAATACAGTTACAATATAGATATAAAAGGGCGTTTGAACTTTCCTGCAAAGCTTCGTGACGATATGGGAGAGAGTTTCATTATCTCCAAGGGTCTGGGCGACAAGTGCCTTTACGCCTACTCTATGGAACAGTGGAAACTTAAGCAAGAACGGATTAAAGAGCTTCCCATATCAAAGGCAAGACCTCTGCAGCGCTACCTGTTTTCCAGTGCGTGTGAATGTGAACCGGACAAGCAGGGCAGGATTGTCATACCTCAGCCACTAAGGGAATTTGCAGAACTCACCCGTGAAGTTATGATTATCGGAGCCGACGACCGCTGCGAAATCTGGGATAAGGCTGAATGGGATAAAGTCTGCAACGAAATGAGCGCTGACATGATAGGCGAACTTATTGACGCCTTAGGATTCTAATAAGGAAGGACGAGGTATATGGAGTTTTCCCATTTCCCTGTTATGCTCGATGAATGTATAAAGGGACTGAACGTCAGGGAAGACGGTACCTATGTAGACGGAACGGCAGGCGGTGGAGGACATTCCTCTGAAATTGCCAAACGCCTGACCACCGGCAGACTTTTTTCCTTGGATCAGGATCCCGACGCCGTTAAAGCGGCAACAGAGCGCCTTAGCGTTTATCCTCAGGCTAAGGTCATTAAGACTAACTTCAGGGATATGACCGATGCTCTCTCGGAAAAGGGCATCACAAAGGTTGATGGAGTTATGCTCGATCTGGGGGTATCGTCGTATCAGCTCGATACGGCAGAGAGAGGTTTCAGTTATCAGCACGACGCACCTCTCGATATGCGAATGTCACAGAGCGGAACAAGTGCCAAAGATATCGTCAACACTTACAGTGTGGACGAGCTCACACGAATACTCAGAGAGTACGGTGAGGAAAAATTCGCTTTGAACATCGCAAGGAATATTGTACGGCAGAGGGAAGTTTCCCCTGTGGAAACCACCCTTGAGCTTGCCGATATTATAAAATCCTCGATGCCTGCGGCCGCAAGGAGAGATAAAAACCCCTGCAAACGTTCTTTTCAGGCTATAAGGATTGCCGTTAACTCAGAACTTGATGCATTGAGTCAGGGAATTGATGCGGCGTTTGATTTGCTGAATGTTGGCGGAAGGCTTGTAATTATAACCTTCCATTCACTTGAGGACAGAATGGTAAAACAGAAATTTTTGGAACTTTGTAAAGGATGTACCTGTCCTCCTGAATTTCCGGTTTGTGTATGTAATAATAAACCGAAAGCCAAACTTGTTTGCAAAAAGCCTATTCTTCCTTCTGAGGAGGAGCTTTCAAAAAACAAGAGAAGTCAGAGCGCAAAGCTCAGAATTATAGAAAAATTATAAGGAGAGAAAGTAAATGCAGCAGAGAAGCAATCTGGCGTATGACCTTGAGCGTTTTGAAAATCGCGCTCCTGTTATTACAAAGGTCAGCACCGGTAAAGAAAAAACTCTTAGTCCATTTAAAACTATACTGGTTGCCATTTTGTTTGTTGCAATGTTTTCAACCGTTCCGTACGGAAAGCTTATAGTAAACGAGCTCAATATGCAGTACAGTACCGCAAATGCTGAACTTAACGAGCTTAAAAGCGAAGGTATCCGTATGCAGAGTGAACTTGAAAGCAAAGTTTCTCTTAAAACCATCGAAGAAATTGCTGTTACCGAATATGGTATGGTAAAACCCGATAACAGTCAGGTGGGATACATTAAGTTAAACGGTGAAAATAAAATTGAAACTACAGCGCATCAGGAAACACTGACTGCAAAGGTTGCCGAGTTTGTTGACGGTATATTCAGATAATCGGCATAACCGCTGTATTTTTTAAATAAATATGAAATGATACAGGAGGTTGAGATCGAATATCTTAACCTTTTTGTTGTTATTTTAAGGATCATTTTCCTGAAAATGGGGGAGAAAAAGGTATGTCGGGTGCAGTTAGTAAGAAAATGAAAACGCGTCTTTATATAGTTCTTGGCTTTATGGTACTGGTGCTTTTATGGGTTATCGGTAACCTCGTTTACCGTTCTCTTATAACAGGTCAGGACCTTAAGGTAAAAGCTTCCGAACAACAGTTAAGCGACATATCAATTCCTGCAAACCGCGGTACTATTTACGATGCAAATATGAACGTATTAGCACAGAGCGCTACCGTGTGGAACGTTCAACTTTCTCCGTATGAGATAAAAGAACACGATGCAGAAACTAAAGAATCACTCATAAAAGACCTTTGTGAACTTTTAGAACTTGAAGACTCAGAAATCAGAAAACGTCTTGAAAATACGAAAAGCCAGTATGAAATTGTTAAAAGAAAGATAGAAAAACCCGTGGCAGACGCTATCACCGCCCTTAAAAAGGAAAAAGGTTACCGCGGTGTTTATCTTGAAATCGATACCAAGCGTTATTATCCTTATGAAAGCCTTGCCTCAACTGTAATTGGCTTTACGAATGCAGAAAATCAGGGCGCATACGGACTCGAAGCTAAGTATAATTCCGTTCTTTCGGGTACTCCCGGCAGAAAGGTTTCGGCTAAAAATGCACTCGGTGGTTCTCTGCCAACTTCTTATGAAAAGATTTATCCTGCTGAAGAAGGTAACAGTATCGTAACTACTATTGACCAGGTAATTCAGCATTATATTGAAAAATCACTTGATAACGTGGTTTCACAGTATTCTCCCGACCAGGGTGCTGCCGTTATCGTTATGGACGTAAACACGGGTGCTATACTCGGTATGGCGTCAAAGCCCGATTTTGACCTCAATGCACCTTACGAGATAAAAAGTGAAAAATTACAGGCAGCGATAGACGCTGCAAAAACCGACGAGGAGAAAACTCAGGCAACGAAAGACGCGTGGGAAATGCAGTGGCGTAATAAAACTATTACCGATACTTACGAACCGGGTTCTGTTTTCAAAACGGTAACCGCTTCCGCTGCTCTTGAAGAGGGTACTGCAAGCGTACATTCTTCTTATAACTGCAGTGGTGCTTATACTTTGCCGGGGCTTCCAAAACCTATTCGCTGTCATAAACACAGTGGTCACGGGTTGCTCGACTTTAACGGCGCACTTGTAAACTCCTGTAACCCTGCTTTTATTACAATTGGTTTAGGACTTGGCGCGGACAGATTTTTCAAATACTATGAAGGCTTTGGACTTACAGAAAAAACAGGCATTGACCTTCCCGCTGAAAACAAGGGAAGCTTTTACGACGCATCAATGTCAAATATCAGCTTGGCGTCCTGTTCTTTCGGTCAGTCAAACACGGTAACTCCGCTTCAGATGATGACGGCGGCAGTTGCTTCGATTAACGGCGGAAGGCTTTTGCAACCGCATATTGTAAGTAAAATCGTAGATAATAACGGCAATACCGTTGAGGAAATGAACGCAAACGTAAGAAGACAGGTAATCTCCGAAGAAAGCTCTGCTTTAATGAGAAAGGCTCTCGAAGAGGTAGTTTCCGCAAACGGCGGTACCAACGCTTACGTTAAAGGTTACCGTATTGGAGGTAAATCAGGTACTGCGCAGAAACTTACCGACAGTACCAATACGAAATTCGTATTTTCATATTTCGTGTTTGCACCTGCTGACGATCCTCAGGTTGCGGCACTCGTTATGGTCGACGAACCTACCGAGGGTAAACGCGACTACGCAAACGTCGTAGTAGGTCCTTTGGCTGCAAACGTAATGAAAGATATCTTGCCACACCTCGGTATTGCTCCACAATACAGTGAAGAAGAACTTGCCGACCAGGAAGTTACGATTCCTACCGGTATGATAGGTATGGACCCCTATACCGCACAGAGTAAACTTGGTATCAGAGGTCTTAAAGGTAAAATTGTAGGCAACGGAAAGAACGTTGTTTCAGTATTCCCGAATCAGGGCAGTAAAATTCCCAACGAAGGAACTGTTATCCTTTATACGTCTGAAGAAGCACAAAAGGAAGTTACAGTACCAAACGTTTCGGGTATGACTCCTACTCAGGCAAATCAGGTACTGACAAATTCAGGCCTTAATATAAGAATCGGTGGCGGTGCCGCTAACAACAAACGTGCTCAGGTACTTACCCAGAGTGTTGAAAGCGGAAGTACGGTTGCTATGGGAACGATAGTGGAAATTGAATGTGTAATTACAGGTGAAGACGGCGAATAGTCGCTGAAAGGAGCAAAATTATGTTGCTTTCAAAATTGCTTGATGGTGTTAACGTTGTTTCGGATTACGTTGACAGAAATGTAAATTTAATAGTTAACGACTCAAGAAAAGTCAGAGAAAACGATGTTTTCGTCTGCATCAATGGTGCAGTTGCCGACGGGCATCTGTATGCTAAAAAGGCACTTGAAAACGGTGCATCAGCTATCATTTGTGAGAGGGATTTAGGACTTAAAGAGCAGATAATCGTTGACGATACACATCTTGCATATTCAAAAATGGCGGCAAATTATTTCGGTAATCCGTCGAAAAAGCTTAAGCTTGTTGGTATTACGGGTACAAACGGAAAGACTACTACTACAAAGCTTGTAAAAGGTATTCTCACTTCCGTCGGTAAAAAGGTGGGACTTATCGGCTCTATTGAAAATGAAATCTGTGATGAAGTTATCCACGCTGAAAAAACCACTCCCGATGCTATTGAACTCGAAGAGCTTTACAGGAAAATGGTGGATGCAGATTGTGAATACTGTGTTATGGAGGTTTCCTCCCATGCGCTTGACCAGAAACGTATAGGTGGCAGCAGATATAAAGTGGGAGTTTTCACAAACCTTACTCAGGACCATCTCGACTATCACAAGACGATGGAAAATTATTTCGAGGCAAAAACAAAGCTTTTTGATATATCAGAGAAAGCAGTTATCAACTTTGACGATGAATACGGTAAAAAGATACTTGAAAAAATTGATATTCCTGCTATGACAATTTCAATGGAATCAAAAGCTGCAACACTTTCAGCTTATAATATTAATTATTATGCTGACAGAGTTGAATATGCCTTTGATTATGAAGGAGAAAAATATGAGGTCGTTTTTAAAATGCCCGGTATTTTCTCGGTCAAAAACTCCCTTACTGCGATTGCGATATCGCTCTCACTCGGTGTTGACGTAAAAGATGCAGTAAACGGTATAAACAACGCAAAAGGGGTTAGAGGAAGAAGCGAAATTGTTCCTACAGGACGTGATTTTACCGTTATCTGTGACCATGCACATACGCCTGACGGACTTGAAAATATTCTTTCAGCTCTTAAAAAGACCTGCAAAGGAAGGCTTATCGCACTTTTTGGATGTGGCGGTGACAGAGACAGTCTCAAACGTCCGCTTATGGCAAAATCTTCTGCTAAGTTTGCAGATATGCTGATAATTACCTCGGATAATCCGAGAACCGAAGACCCCGTTAAGATTATTGAAGATATTTTACCGGGTCTTGACGGTATTGATATCCCTTATGAAGTTATAGTGAACCGCAAAGATGCTATTTTCTACGCAGTGCAGAATGCGAAAAAGGACGATACCATAGTCCTTGCAGGAAAAGGTCACGAGGATTATCAGATAATCGGTACCGAAAAACATCATTTCGATGAACGCGAAGTAGTGGCTGAAGCGTTGGAGACTTTAAGATAGGAGAAACAAAATGGAAAGTATAAGCTGTGTGGTAGCGGCATTTATCGGCTTTGCGCTGAGTGCTGTGTCGGGAAAATTTTTAATTCCTTTTTTACAGAGAATTAAATTCGGACAGACAATTAAGGAAATAGGCCCTACCTGGCACAAGAATAAGCAGGGAACCCCGACGATGGGCGGATTTATGTTTTATCTCGGCACCGTTTTAGGTGTGGTTGCGGGTTTAGTCATACTTTTTCTTGTTAATCGTTCTTATGAAATGGAATTACTCGAAAAGGCAAGGCTTTTCGGTGGACTCGGCCTTGCTCTTTGCTTTGGATTTATAGGTTTTCTTGATGACTATATCAAGGTAGTAAAGAAACAGAATTTGGGTCTTAAAGCAAGGGAAAAGATGATTTTGCAGTTTATAGTATGCATCGCTTATTTGCTTACACTTTATCTTGCGGGTGATACTTCAACCGTTATAATGCTTCCGTTTGTCGGTGCGGTTGAATTCGGAATTTTCTATTACGTATTGGCAGTTTTAGTTATTATTTACGGTGTAAACGCCGTGAACCTCACGGACGGTATCGACGGTCTTGCAGGTTCTGTTACTTTCATTGTATCACTTGCTTTTATAGTAATTTCAGGTATTTTAAATCTTATGGGAATCGGCATTTTTGCTGCAGCTTTAGCAGGTGCATTGCTCGGATTTCTGCTTTATAACTTCCACCCTGCAAAAGTTTTTATGGGCGATACGGGCTCGATGTTTTTGGGTGGTGCCGTAATCGCACTTTCTGTAGGTGTTGCAAGACCTTTTCTCTTTTTTATCACAGGATTTATCTATATTATGGAAGCTTTATCGGTAGTTTTACAGGTAATAAGCTTTAAAACTACGGGTAAACGCATTTTTAAAATGAGTCCCATTCACCATCATTATGAAATGAGTGGATGGAGTGAATGGAAAATCGTTGGAGTTTTCTCACTTGTTACATTAATCTTTTGTATTTTAGGAATTGTCTGGATTATTTTTAGCTGAAGCGGAGGGTAAACGATGGCTTCTACAAAAGCAAAACGCAAAAACAAACTTCTTTCTTTGTTTAAAGTTGCAAAACCCGGAGAGGACAGAGGAAAACAGAAGATAGATATGTCCTTCTTTTTCCTTGTTATCGTTTTGCTTTCAATTGGCCTTGTTATGGTTTTCTCTGCAAGTTATGCGACTTCACTCAACGAAACGGGAAGCAGTCTTACCATCGTTTTCAAACAGCTCATTTTCGTTGTGCTTGGCGTTGTCGGAATGATAATTGTTTCGTTTATAGATTATCGTCTTTACAGAAAATTCAAATGGCATATATACTTTTTTGCAATTATCCTTATGGTAGCGGCACTTGCTTTCCCAAACAGCACGGGTGCACGTCGCTGGATTTGGATTGGCTCACTCAGTTTTCAGCCATCCGAGATTATGAAATTTGCCGTTACCGTCCTTTGTTCAAGTCTTGTTGCACAAAACTATAAGAAAATGAAAGAACCTCAATTTGGCTTCTGGCCTTTCGTTATAGTTTTAGTGCCCGTACTCGGTCTTTGTGTGGCACAGCGACATCTTTCGGCAACGATTCTTATGGCACTGATTGCGGGTACGATAATCATCGTCGGCGGAGCAAAATTAAGATGGTATCTGTTACCTGCAATAGGTTTAGGCACATTGGGACTTTTGGCGCTGAAACTTGCAGGATTTAACTATGCGGGTACCCGTTTTTCCGACTGGCTTAACCCTCTTTCGGGTAACATAAGAGGTACTAAATGGCAGACGGCTCAGTCCCTTTACGCCATAGGTTCAGGCGGTCTTACGGGGGTAGGACTCGGAAACTCCACCCAGAAATATCTTTACCTTTCAGAACCTCAAAACGACTTTATCTTTGCAATCGTCTGCGAAGAACTTGGCTTTTTGGGTGCGATGGTAATAATTTTGCTTTTCGTTTTGCTCGTTTACTGCGGAATTTCAATTGCGTTAAAAGCTCCCGATAAATTCGGATGTATGCTTGTGTTGGGTCTTACGGCGCAGATCGGAATTCAGGCACTTTTAAATATCGCCGTTGTGACAAACTCTATTCCAAATACAGGTATCAGTTTGCCTTTTTTCAGTGCGGGTGGTACTGCACTTACGATGCAACTTGTTCAGATGGGCGTTATATTAAACGTATCAAGACACTGTCAGAAATAAAGGAGGAAGCCTTAATGAAAATACTGCTCGCAGGCGGTGGCACGGGTGGTCACATAAACCCCGCTATTTCAATTGCAAACGAGATAAAACTGCATCACCCCGATACAGAGTTTTTGTTTGCGGCTACTCCTCACGGTATGGAAAATACCCTTGTGCCAAAAGCAGGGTATAATGTAGCTCACATCAAGGTTGCAGGTTTCAAAAGAACCTTTGCTCCATCTGATATTATTCATAATTTCAAAGCACTCGGCTATCTTATGACAGCGTCTTCGAGGGCAAGAAAAATCATTGAAGATTTTAAACCTGACGCAGTTATCGGTACGGGCGGATATTTAAGCGGCCCCGTGCTTTTAGCGGCACAGAAAAAGAAAATTCCTACCTTTATTCACGAGGCTAATGCTTTTCCCGGAGTTACGACCAAGGCACTTGCGAAAAATGCAGAAGTTATTATGCTTGCTTTTCCTGAAGCAAAAAAACATCTTCCTGAGGGTAAAGAGTATGAAATAGTAGGAATTCCCGTAAGGCAGGAGTTTATTACAACTTCAAAAAGCGAAGCACGAAAAGCATTAGGACTTGACGATAATTTTACAATTTTATCATTTGGCGGAAGTCAGGGAGCTCTTAAAATTAACGAGATTGCCGCCGATATAATGCAGTGGCATACCAAAAAAGGTGATATTAACCATATTCACGGCTACGGCAAACACGGAAAGGACTCTTTCCCGAAACTTCTTAAAGAAAAAAATATCGACGTTGAAAAAAATCCCCGTATTGAGATAAAAGAGTATATCGACAATATGCACCTTTACGTGGCTGCTGCTGATATCGTTATTTCAAGAGCAGGTGCAAGTACAATTATGGAGCTTGAAGTTGCAGGAAAGGCATCAGTTTTAGTACCTTATCCGTTTGCTACCGAAAACCACCAATATCATAATGCAAAGGCTCTGGCAGACGTTAACGCCTCTATTCTTATTGAAGAAAAGAATTATGACAGTAAAAAGCTTATCGAAAAACTTGAAAAGCTTTACGAAAATCCCGAAAGTTTAAAAGAGCTTTCTAAGAATGCATCTTCCCTTGCAGTAGTTGATACAAACGAAAGAATATATAATATAATTATGTCAAAACTTAACAAAAACTGACTTTTTCCGTAGTTTTAAGACTGCACTTTTCCTTTTTTGTAATCATAGTATGGGTTACTTTGATTACAGAATGGGGGAATGTCGTTTTGGAACGACTTGTAATAACGGGTGGAAATCCTTTAAAAGGTGAAATAAGCGTTCACGGTGCAAAAAACAGTTCACTTCCGCTTTTAGCAGCGACCGTTCTTTGCAAAAATGAAACGGTGCTACATAACTGTCCGGATTTATCGGACGTCGATGCGGCGTGCAGAATACTTGAATGTCTTGGATGTCATACCGAAAGAAAGGGCAGTAGTGTTGCCGTGAATACCGATAACGTCAAAAACTGCGACGTTCCTGATTCGCTTATGCGGGAAATGAGATCTTCTGTTGTTTTTTTAGGGCCCGTTGCGGCAAGACTTGGTAAAGCTATGATTTCTTTTCCCGGTGGTTGTGAACTTGGAGCAAGACCTATTGATTTGCATCTTTCATCTCTGAGAAAGCTTGGAATGGAGATAAAAGAAATCCATGGAAAGCTTATCTGTTCTGCAGAAAACGGACTTCGCGGTACTTTGATAAATCTTACTTTTCCAAGTGTGGGTGCTACTGAGAATATAATCCTTGCCGCGGCACTTGCAAAAGGTGAAACCATTATAAACAATGCAGCTCAGGAGCCTGAAATTGTCGACCTTGCAAACTTTATAAATTCTTGTGGCGGAAAGGTTTACGGTGCAGGAAAAAGTACCGTAGTCATCGAAGGAGTAAAGGAGCTTTCAGGTTGTGAACATAAAGTTATTCCCGACAGAATAGTAGCTGCAACCTATCTTTGCTTTGCTGCAATAACTTCGGGCGAAGTGCTTATAAAAGATCTGCGCCCGGGACATATTGCAAGTATACTTCCGCTTTTTGATGAGATGGGATGTAAAATTATTACTGAAAAAGACAGAATTTATATCAAAGCACCTGAAAAACTTAAAGCCTTAAAAATGGTAAAAACAATGCCGTATCCGGGCTTTCCCACCGATGCACAGGCACCTTTGATGGCACTTGCTTCGGTATCGGACGGTACGGGAGTTTTTGTCGAGAATATATTTGAAAGCAGATATAAACACGTCGGTGAGCTTTTAAGAATGGGTGCCGATATACAGATTGCAGGAAAAGCCGCTATTGTAAACGGAGTTGATTCTCTTTACGGGGCACCTGTGGTTGCTACCGATTTAAGAGGTGGCGCTTCTCTTATTGCGGCAGGACTTTCCGCGAACGGTATTACTGAGATAACCGATATAAAACATATTGACAGAGGTTATGAAAAAATAGAAAAAAGCTTAAGCTTTTTAGGGGCTAACATAAAAAGAATTTAAAACGAAAGGATATGAAGACTGTGCCGATAAAGAAAAAAACTAAAAAAACAGCAGAAGCACCGAGAAAAATAAGAAAACGCAGGAAAACGGCACGTTCTTCAGTGAAAAACACTTCCGTCAGAGCAAAAAACACCTCGACACGTAACGCTGTTGACCCAAGAGAATTAAGACGCGAACAGATAGCAAAAACCCAGAGAAAACGCCGTAAAAAAAGAAAACGCAACTATACTCTTTACTATATAATTCTTGCATTTTTCCTGGTCGTTGCAGGGGTTACTTTATCTATGACGGTATTTTTCAATATTGAAAATATCAAGGTTGAAGGAAGTACAATTTATACATTTGACGACGTGGATTCTATTATCGATGCCGAGGTAGGAGATAACCTTTTAAGACTTAACACAAACGCCATGGGAAGAGAACTTCTTGAGGAGTTTGAAAAGGCTGATGCAGTTGAAGTCAAACGAGCTTTTCCTACTACCTTGCTTATAAGAATTGATGATGGTGAACCTACTACACAGCTTTATTCAGGTGACGTTTATTACGTTCTCAGTAAGACGGGAAGGGTACTCGAACACGCAGAAACCAGTATGCCGAACGTCCCCGTAATCGTCGGTCCCGACGCGAAGGGCGCAAGTCTTGGTTCCTACGTTTCCTTGACTCTTGAAAATCAGGAAAGGGACTGGATAAAGATACTTTTTGATGAAATAGAAAAAAGCGAACTTAATGATATTTCCGCTATTGATATCACAAATACGATTTCACTTAAAATTTACTATCAGAATCGTTTCCAGATAAACCTCGGTTCATTGTCGGAGCTTGATACAAAGCTTTCGATGGTTTACGAAGTTTTTGCAACTGATAACATCGGTGTGGACGAAAGCGGAATAATTGATATTACAGATCCTGACAGGCTTTATGTTGACAGTGATGCAGAACTTGAACTTGCTCATCTTTTCTCGGATGGATGGAGTTGGACTAACCCCCACGTGGAAGCACCTGAAGCAGAGGTGACAGAGGAAGAAACTTCCGCTGAAGAGGTCGAAACTTCAAGTCAACCCGAAGAATAATCGAAAAAATGAAAAATTTACAAAATATCTTGTAATAATTGTATTTTTTCTCTTGAATTTTTTGTTTAAGTCTGTTAAAATACTAATATAGGCGTATTATATCCATTTTATATAATAACGGTGAAAAATTTTCACTTTAGGAGGACAAGCACGTGAAGTTTACATTGGAAAGCGAAACACGAAGAAATACTGAAATTAAAGTAGTCGGTGTCGGCGGTGCAGGCGGTAATGCCGTTAACCGTATGATAGCTGACGGCGTTAAAAACGTTGATTTTATCGCAATCAATACAGACAAACAGGTTTTGGATGCTTCCAGAGCTGATTATAAAATCCAGATCGGTGAAAAAATCTCTACCGGTCAGGGTGCAGGCGGTGACCCTGAAGTAGGTGCAAAAGCTGCTCAGGAAAGCCGTGAAGAAATTGCTAACGCTTTGAAAGGTACACAGATGATTTTCATCACTGCCGGCATGGGCGGTGGTACAGGTACAGGTGCTGCACCTATCGTTGCTGAAGTTGCAAAAGAACTCGGCATCCTCACAATCGGTGTCGTTACAAGACCTTTCAGTTATGAAGGCAGACGCCGTATGGCATATGCTGAAAAAGGTATCGAAGAACTTTCCAAAGTTGTTGACAGTCTCGTTGTTATTCCCAACGACCGTATTCGTCAGATCATCGATTCCAAAACTCCTATGACAAATGCTTTCCAGATGGTTGACAGTGTACTCAAACAGAGTATCCAGAGTATTTCCGACCTTATCAACGTTCAGGGCTTTGTAAACTTAGACTTTGCTGACCTTTGCACTGTTATGAGAGGTGCAGGTCTTGCTCATATGGGTGTTGGTTATGCTTCCGGTAAGGACAAGGCTGAAACAGCTGCAACAATGGCTATCTCCAGTCCCTTGCTCGAAACTTCCATCACAAACGCAAAAGCTGTTGTTATCAACGTTTGTGCATCTCCCGACTTGCTCTTTGATGATGCTGAATACGTTTCCACAATGATTCAGAAAGCAGTTCATCCCGATGCTGCTATCTTCTGGGGTCTTATCTTTGACGATAACCTCAACGATGAAATCAAAGTTACTGTTATCGCAACAGGTTTTGATGAGGCTTATAAGGGCAAAGATTTGCTTAATGAAAACAAAGGCGACTGGACCGACACATGGGATTTTGGCGATCCCGAAGATACAAACAAAGTTGATCTTTTTACAGATTTTTTCAGCGGTAACTCCTCTGCTCCCGAAGCAAAGGCTGAAGCACCTGCTAAAGAAGAAAAAGACGACGATGATTTCACCACAATCTTTGATATGATTAATAACTGATAACTGATTTTAAGATATCCTTCCTTGTTATCTTGCGAGGGAGGATATTTTTTTAAGAAAAGGGGTTTATTACTTTGTGCGGATTTGTAGGAATGTTCAATTATGATTCCAAAAATAACAATGAAACTCTGCTTACCGAGATGTCAAACGCAATCAGACACCGCGGACCCGACGATTCTAAGTATATAGTTAAAGACGGATTTTGTGTTGCTTTCAGACGACTTTCGATTATCGACCTTGATAACGGAGCGCAGCCTTACACTTCTCCCGACGGAAGATTCGTTGCAGTTTTTAACGGTGAGATTTATAACTACCGTGATTTAAGGCAGCCTCTTATTGATGAAGGCATTGAGTTTCTGACAAATTCCGAAATTGAAGTTATAGTGGCTTTGTACCGCAAGTACGGTGACGAGTTTGTTACTATGCTCCGCGGTATGTACGCTATTATGATTTATGACAGTGAAGAAAAAACTGTTTTTGCAACCCGTGATATTTTCGGTATCAAACCGCTTTATTACAGAGTTACCGATAATGGTGTGATGTTTTCTTCGGAAATGAAGGCGTTTATCTTTGATGAAACAATGGGCGGATTTAAGGTGGATGAAAGTTTACTTCAGCATTACTTTACCTTCCAGTATATTCCCGAACCTAAAACCATAACTCCCGAAATCAAAGTATTGGAAGCATCCCATTACCTCAAAATCACATCGGACGGAAAAATCGAAGATAAAAAGTATTTTGATTTGAAATTTGCTCCTCCTTCTGAAGAAAGCTTTGAAGCAAAAGCGGAAAAACTCCGCAAGGTGCTTACCGAATCCGTTGAATATCATATGATAAGTGACGTTGAAGTAGGAACCTTTTTGTCAAGTGGTATCGACTCTGCTATCGTTACTGCAATTTCAAGCAGAATAAATCCCGGTATCAAAGCGCTTACAGTAGGATTTGACGTTGCTTCTTACAGCGAAATTGACGATGCTTACGAGATTTCAAAACATCTTAACGTTGACCATATCGTTTTGAAAGGTAACGTTGAACAGTTCAAGGAAGCTTTTGAAAAAGTGGTATGGCATCTCGATTCACCTGTTGCAGACCCGTCAACCGTTGCTATCTATATGATAGCAGGTGAGGCTTCAAAACACGTTAAGGTTATGCTTTCAGGGGAAGGCTCGGACGAGCTTTTTGCAGGATATAAAACATACAGGGATTCGCTTCTTGCAGGAAGATTTCAGGATTCACCCGATTTTGTAAAAGGCGCTTTAAGAGGACTTTCAAAGGTTATTCCCGACGGCGTCAAGGGCAAAAATTTCCTTATGCGTGCAGGCGTTCCGCTTGAAGAAAGATACGTAGGAAATGCATTTTTGTTTGACGAAAAGAGTAAGAAATCTTTTCTTAAGACCTATAATCCGAAACAGTCCTTCACAGAGATTACAAAGGACGTTTATGCCGAGGTTGCAAATGCTGACCCTCTTATCAAAATGCAGCACGTCGACCTTAACACCTGGCTTAAAGGAGATATCCTTGTAAAGGGCGACAGACTCAGTATGGCACATTCTCTTGAAGTGCGTGTACCTTTCCTTGATAAAGAGGTGTTCAAGTTTGCTTCAACTCTTAAAAATGACGATAAACTTGCACATGGTACCACAAAATATCTTTTGAGATATGCTTTTAAGGATTACGTAAATCCTGAAACCTTTATGCGACCGAAACTCGGTTACCCCGTACCTGTAAGAGTTTGGCTTAAAAATGAGCTTTACGAGTGGGCGAGGGAGATTATTTTAAGCTCAAAGGCTGAGGAGTATATCGATACTAAAGCGGCACTCAAGCTTCTTGAAGACCATCGTGAAGGCAAGGCTGACAATTACAGAAAGCTCTGGTCGATTTTAGTATTTATTAAGTGGTATAATCTTTATATTGCCGATGCAGAGAGTACCAAAAACAGAATTTTAAAAGGTGAACTTTAATTTGTGCAAAGGGACGGAAATCCGTCCCTTTTTTTGTATATAATAAAAACTGATTTTTTCTGCTATTTTATTGACTTTTTTAGTAAAATGTGTTAATTTTTTATTATAGGGGTAGTGCCCACTTTTGAGATTAGTGATTATTCACAAAAGTTAAGGCGTTATCTTGTTTAAAACATACATAAAATAAAGATTTTGGTGGAATATAATGAAAAATATTCCACTGGTTTTGCGTCTTTATTTTTAAAAGAAAAGGAGTAAGCGTATGAAATTATTCAAAAGACTTTCCATTTTGTTATTCACGCTTGTTTTTGCCTGTGCAGAAATGTTATCGCTTTCGATGAACGCTTTTGCGGCAGAGCCTACAACAGTTGTGAATCTTTCAAAGGGCAAACCTTACACCAATATCGGTGATTTGTCTTCGGAAACTCCCGATACAAACGGAACCGAGCTTACCGACGGCAAATTTGGTAACGGGTCCAATAAGAATGCTGCGTGGAACGGTACCTGGCATCGTTCTCCCGCAAGTGGTATGGTGTACGATGAATGGCCTCTTTATTCTACCATTATTGACTTGCAGGGTATTAAGAGCATTACTCAGGTAAAAGCTAACTTTTTAAGATTTTACGCTGCGTATGCACATATGCCCAAAACTATTAAGGTATTTGCTTCTGTTGACGGCGAAAACTGGATGAAACTCAGCTACTTGAATGATATTCCCTGGGATATCTCTGATGGTATCTATAGCTTCGGTTGGCACGTTGCTGATCACAGCGGTAACAAAACCACAGACCTTACAGGAAATGCAAATTCTTCCGTAAAAGCACGTTACGTACGTTTTGACTATGAAAGCCGTAGCGGTTATACCCTTTGCGACGAAGTTACCGTTATGGGTTACAACGGCGAAAAGAGCAGCGCAATTACTCCTTATAACACAAGAAAACTTGAAAATGGTAATATAATGCTTGCCGATGAACAGACAGGCAACATTCAGGATATGGTACTTATATACCAGAACAGAGAATGGACTAAAGAAGGTTTTAAACCTTATCTCACATATGTAGATACAGAAGGTAAATCTGTTGATACTCTTTATGACTCCGTGCTGTTTTTACAGCTTTCTTCCCCCGATGGAAAGAGTTATGACAGAGAAGATGAAAACCTTGCAGCAAAAGACTGGACGGATTATCTTAACACAACTTTCGTTGGAAATAATTCTACTATAAACGCGCTTAACGAAGCAGCAAAACAGGCTTCCGTTGACCTTAATAAGCCTGATTATAAAGTTAATCTTGTAGTTATGGTTCCTTATCCTGCTGCAAAAGCTACAAACTTCGGTACAGTTGACGGCAGAAACTTAAACTTAAGCGTTGAATCCGACTGGAAATACTTAATTGACTGGTATCTTAACAAAGTTATCAGTTACGTGAATGACGGAAATTACGATTATATTGATTTCAAAGGTTTCTACTGGGTAAACGAAGCTCCTAACCAGAAAGAAAGAATTATTTATACAAACGACCGCATTGATGCGCTTGGATACAAATCCTACTGGATTCCTTTCTTCCATTCCGAAGGATATTTCTGGAACGAAGATTTAGGCTTCAGTGCTTTGACACTTCAGCCTAACCATTTCTTTGCTGAATCTACAGGCAACACTTTAGGCAACGGTGGAACAAAGATTATCGAAACTGTTGCAAAACTCGGTGCGTATGCAGACTTCGGTGTTGAAATGGAGTTTGACGGAAGACTAACTTATGAGGTTGACGCTTACAACAGATTTTTGGATTATCTTAATGCTTCCGTTAAAATGGGATTTGACGGTCCCGGATATTTCAGGAACTGGTACGAAGCAGGCGGAGCAATTTTGCAGATATATAATTCAAGAGTTCCGGCTCTCAGAATGCTTTACGACAACATTTACCAGATGATAAAAGGTACTTACGTTCAGAGAGAGTATATTGACGATTATAATGATAACCTTTTGCTTGGTAAATCCTATACACATAACGGAACTGACTGGTATGCTGACAGAAGTAACGACGCAGGCTCCGTTTTCCTTACAGACGGTAAGACGGGAGGTACTTACTATAGTAGTGAATACTTCGGCGTTAAGGATCAGGACGTTACGATTGAAATGGACTTATCCGATGCTCCCTTAACCTTTAAAGAATTACATATAGAAGCTTTGACAGACAGTAAATCTGCTGTTTATGCTCCCAAAACCGTTAAGATTTATGCAAAATCCCCCTTGACTTCCGAATGGAACGTTATTTATGACGGCGCTTATCCTCAGAATTCAAGAGCTGTTTTCCGTTCAAACACAGATATTGAAGCTACAGGACTTAAATTTGAGTTCACTGTAAACGGCTCTTATATTTTCCTTAAAGAAATTCTTGCTTATGATGAAGCTACCTGCGTTAAAGGTGATGCTACTCTTATAGGAAACGGCAACCTCCTTGCAGGAAAAACTTATACTCATAACGTAACCAACTGGTACAAAGGTGAGTCCCGTGACTCGGGTACAGCTCTTACCGATGGTGTTAAAGGCGGCAGCTTCTATGGTACCGATTACTTTAACGTTCAGCAGAATAGCGTATGGGTTGAATTCGACCTTGGTACAAAGACAAAAATAAAAGAAATTCATTTGAATTCACTCGTGGATTCGTCTGCGGCAGTTTATCCTCCCAAGGCAGCTAAGATTTATCTTAAAGCCAACGAAGAAGATGACTGGATGCTCGTTTATAACGGACCCGTAGGGGAAAAAGACTTTGTTTTTGCAAACTCCAAAGGCTTCGACGCTTCAAAAATCAAAATTGAGTTCTTTGGTGTGAACGTATATATTTTCCTTAAGGAAATTGAGGCTTACAGCAATATAACAACTCTTACTCCCAATGCCGAAATGGCAACTGCTAAAAACTATATTCAGGGTCTTATTCCTACAAGCGAATCCACTGTAATTAAAACCTTTGCTTATCAGGGCACTCAGAACGTAGCAATTCTTACTGACGGCATTGTTAAAACTGATGCGGTTTCTTATAAGAACAATATTACCTTCTCGGATTCTCCCGTAAGCTTTGTTTACGATAAAACGGGAATGAAGTTTAAAGAAATCAACGTAAGTCTTAACAATCCTTCCGACCTTACAGTTCGCAGTATTTCGGGACTTAAGATTGAAAGATACACAAACGGCAAGTGGGAAACTATCGCAGACAGACAGGATATCCCCGATAGCACAGTGGGTAAAACCTATGCTTTCGTTTCTGATACTCCTATTACTGCACATAAATTAAGAATTACACTTACAAAATCTTCCACAACTCCCTGCGACTGGAATGGTTTGTCCCTTTCTGAAATTCAGGTGCTTGAAGAAGCTGTTACAGAAGAACCCATCGGCACCTTTAAATTCCCCGAAGCACCCGTTATTGAAACCAATTTACCCGCAAGTGTAACGATTACCGAAGGCGATGACCTTACGCTCTCTGTTTCGGCAAAAGGAAACGGAACACTTTCTTATCAGTGGTATAAAGATGGCAAAGCGGTTGCAAACGCTAATGCAAGTTCTTATAAGGTAACTCAGTCAGGCACATATTACGTTGTTGTTACCAATACTTTATATGGTAATGCACTTTCAGTTAACTCTTCTGAATGCGACGTTACAGTTCAGGCAAAACCCGTCGTTCCTACACAGGATGCTTTCCAGTTCAGTAAAACTGAGGTTTCTGAAGGCGAAGAATTCGTAATGACCTTTACAATGCCTGAAACAAGACTTGCATCAAGTCTTGGACTTACAGTTTTGTTTGACAATAAGGTGTTTGAAATCACAAACATTGCTGAAGCAAAATATGCAGATATGCAGCCGTATCTTCCAGGTTGTAATACTGCAGGAAACGTTACAATTTCCTGGTGTGACCCCACCTTTAATGCAAATACTATAATTGAAGCGGGTGAAACACTGCTTGAAGTAACCTTCAAGGTTAAAGAAGGCGTTTCACTTGGTAATAACGACTTTGTAATTGCAGACTGGAACGTGCTTGGCGACTATAATGAAGAAACCTATGAAATGGAACTCATTACTCCCGATGCAGGTGCTATGTCAAAAACTGTGGAAATTATTGAAAAAGAAGGCTTTAACGTTTCAGGCTCTGTAAAAGCATTTGGAAGCAGCAGTGATGCTGTAACTGTTGAGCTTGTAAGCGGCGGCAACGTTATCAAAACTGCAACTGTTACAGGAAACAGTGGCACTTACGCATTTGAAGACGTAGCTGCAGGTAGCTATACAATCAAGGTTTCCAAGACAAAACACGCGTCAAGAGAATATGAAATCAAAGTATCCGATACAGACGTTTCACAGGATGTTCAGATCTGGCTTTACGGTGACGTAACAGGGGATGGTATCGTAAACAACAACGACGCTATTCAGATAAACCGTAAAAATGCTAACCTTACTTCTGCATTCGACAAAACAACCGACGTAGCATACAGATTTATTATTGCTAACGTTACCGCTATAACCGGTACGGATACAATTGTCAATAACACTGACGTAATGCATATTAACAGAAGAAATGCAAACCAGGCATCTGTGTTTGACAGATTGCTTTAAAAGTTAATGTTGCATATTTAAAAAGAGATATATCGATATAATTATCGAAAGGAAGTGGTTTTAATACCGTATCTGCGGTAAAAAAATAAATCCCCGCCCTCAAGAAAAGGGCAAATATCCCTTGCCCCGGAGGGCACAACACATATCCGACAAGTTTATAGTTTTTGTACCAAAACAATAAACGAGTCCGGAAAAAATCTAAAATGGAGGTAAAAAGATGAAAAGTTTTGCAAAACGCTTACTTTCTGTAGTGCTTTCAGTACTTATCGTACTCAGTGTTATGCCTACAGCATTTGTAAGTGCGGCAGACGAAAATCCCAACTTGTTACTCGGTAAATCTTATACCCATGACGTAACAACTTGGTACAGAGGCGCTGATAAAGACGGCGGTGTTTCATTGACAGACGGCTATACAGCCAACTATGATGGTACTTGTCTTAATGCTCAGCAGAAAAAATTCTGGGTTGAATTTGATCTTGATGATAATACAAAGATCAGTGAAATTCAGATGCACGAAATTGCAGGTCCGGCGGGTATTTTGGCACCCAGCGTTATCATCTATTATAAGGAAAGTGATGACAGCGAATGGGTAGCACTCGATTCCGATAAAGGTCTTGCATCAAGCGGATGGTACGTTGCAGTTGCTCCCGTGCCTGTTTATGCTTCAGCTTTGAAATTTGCTTTTACTGGTAATACAAGTTATTCCTTTATCAGTGAAATTCAGGCTTATGCAGAACCCACAGGAACATCTGCAACCGGAGAATTGTTGCCTAACCTTATTTTCGGACAGACTGCAACTCACAACGTTACATCATTTGGATACCAGGCAAAATCCAATGCAGCTGTTTTGACAGATGGTAATATTGCGAAAGCAGCAGATCACTATAATACTACATTTACTTATAGTGCACCTGATACAGCAACCTTTACTTATGATACAAGTAATGGTGGCTTCAAAGAAATCAGAGTTCATTCTCAAAGACATTTGACCCTCAACAATGACGGTGGTAGAGGTATCGGTGCTATCAAAGTTGATGCATTGATCAACGGAGAATGGAGAAACATTGTCGATAAAAATGATTTTGCACAGCATCCGGCAGGTACTGACAGAGCTCCTTATACTTTTGTATCTGACGAGAGAATCTATGCTGAACAGGTAAGAATTTCAATTACTGACCACACAGGCTCCGGTTGGAGTGGTGTATCTCTTTCCGAAATTGAAATTTTGAGTGAATCTATTACAGAAACCCCTGACGGAAAAATTAATATTAACTGGCTCGCAGGAAGACCTTACACTCACGATGTAACAACATGGTACTCAACGAGTGATAGTGATACAATGAAGGCAACAGCTCTTACTGATGGAACCTGGGTAACAAGCTATGGTACTCCTGCTTTCAGAGCAAAACAAGCTACAAGTAATATTGAATTTGCTTTGGGTGGAACTGTTGAGTTTAAACAGATTGACTTGATTACACATGGTGGTGGGGATTCCGGTATTCACTCTCCTTACGTGGATATCTATGTTAAGAATGATGATGTAAATGAGTGGGTTCTTGTTTATACAGGTACTACAGACAGATCTTCATCTTCTAAACATCATCACGATGCATATGTATCAAATGAAAGCATTAAGGCTACAGATTTGAAGTTTGTTTTCAAAGAAGGTAACACCAACCACATGGTTTTCATTAAAGAAATTGCTGTTTATAAAGAAACAACAGGTAAAGAAGCTTTTGCTGAACTTAACTATAATCCCAACTGGTTGCTCGGCAATGCATATACTCATAATGTAACCAAGTGGCATAATACTACTACAAATGACTTCGAAGGCGATGCTCTTACTGATGGCATCAAATCTGGAGGATGGGGTAATAGTTCTACTGATTTCTTTGATGCTCAGCAGACTCCTTCAGAGATTTATATGAATTTGGGTAAGAAGGTTGAGATCAACGAATTCTTCTTCGATGTTTTGGGTAATGCTGATGGCGCAGGTGGCGGAGTTTATATTCCTTCCGTTACTATTTTCTATAAAGAAAATGCAACTGATTCCTGGAAAACTGTATATTCCGGTAACCCCGGTTTGAATACTTTCAGAATCGCAGCTGATAAACCTATCATGGCTTCCGAACTTAAATTTAAATTCGAAGCTGCTTCTGCTTTTGTTTTCATCAGAGAAATTGAAGCATACGCCAAAGCAACAGGAGAAGCAAATGATACATTTAATTATCCTACAACAAACTGGATTTTGAAAAAAACTCCTGTTGAATCTACAAAACTTGCATGGGATGGCGTACTCAACAACATCCTTTACGGTTCCAAAACCGACCCTGCTCGTTTGACTGACGGTGTAATTGATGATCCTCACGGTACAAACTCTTATCAGTCTACAACAGCTCCTAACAAAAATTCCTTGCCGGTATATTATGTTTACGAGCTTGATGACGTAACTGTAAGAGAAGTAAGAGTTGCTGCTAACAACCCGACTTATGATGATAACGGTACGTTGAAATCATATGTTGACGGTGTTGGATCTGTTAAGATTGAGTTTTATATCGATGGCAAATGGGTAACTGTTACAAACGCTTCTATTCCTTATACTGTAGAAGGTGGTATTCACTCCTTTGTAAGTGAAGAAGGAATCAGAGCAGATAAGATCAAAATTTCTTTGAACAGACAGTCTTCCGGTGGTGCATACTCCGGTCTTGCTTACTCTGAATTTGAAGTTTTTGATAATGTTGTAACTTCTGAACCTACAGGTATAATGGAATTTGCTGAAGCTCCTCAGGTTAATGTATATAACAGTGATAATGTAACAGTTGCTCTCGGAGATAACTTTACACTTATTGCTGAGGGTATCAGCAACGACAACGGTACAGTGAGCTATCAGTGGTACAAAGATGGTTCCAAGATTTCCGGTGCTACAAGCTTCTACTATACTGTATTTGATACAACTGCTGATACAGCAGGCGTTTACACTGTAGAAGTAACAAATACTCTCGCAAGTGGTGCTGCTGCTACAGATACAGCATCATACACAGTTTCCGTAAATGATACCTGGACCAATATAGCACTTGATAAACCTTATGAATGGGGTTATGGTGCATGGTCTGCATATCCTGATACTGATAACAAAGAATTGACTGACGGTATTGTTCCCACATACAGTGGTGAAACAGGTAAAGCTGCAGGTGCTTCTGACGGATTTAACGTTACTGTTGATCTTGGTTCAGTACAGGAAGTTTCCAGAATTTCCGTAGAATATGTAAATGCTAACTGGGGTGGTATTACTCTTCCCAAAGCTGCACGTTACTATTATTCCGAAGATGGTGTTACATTCTACGAATTTGGCGAAAAATGGACAAACCACACATATAATGTACAGACTATTATGTTTGCTGATGCAAACGTTGAAGAACCTGTAAAAGCACAGTACATTAAAGTTTCAGGTGGAGAATCCGGTTGGATTTTCCCTGCTGAAATTCAGATTTACGGTGTTTATGCTGAACCCGCTGAGGCTCAGGTTCCCGTAATCGACAAAGATCTTGACATTACTAAAGCAATCCTCGAAGGCGATACAGCTACTTTGGCAGTAGAAGCTTCCACATCTGACGCAGGCACACTTTCTTATCAGTGGTACAAAGATGGTGTTGCTATCGAAGGTGCAACAGCTGCTTCTTATGACGTAAATGAAGCTGGTCTTTATAAAGTAGTTGTTACAAACACACTCGGTGAGAAAACAGCAACAGCTGAATCCGCTATCTGTGCAGTAACAGTACTTGAAAGAGCAACAACTCCTGTAATCGAACTCAGAGATGCTACAATCTACGAAGGCGAAACAGCTACATTGACAGCAGTTGTTACAAACGTTAACGGTGAAGTTGAATACGCATGGTACAAAGATGGTTTTGTAGTAAGCAACGGTTCTTCTGTAAGAGCAACTACAGCTGGTACATACGAACTCACTGTAACAAATAAACTCAACGGCACTACAGCTAAAGCGTTTGCTACTGCTACAGTAACAATTCTCGCTAAAGCTTCCGTTCCCGTAATTGCTGAAATGGAAGATGCAACCGTTCTTGACGGTGAATCTGCTACATTTACTGCAGTTGCAGAAGGTAACGGTACACTCACTTACGCTTGGTACTTTGGTGATGCAGTAATCGGTACAGATGCTTCCATCACAGTATCCGAAGCAGGTGAATACAAAGTTGTAGTAACAAATGCATTAAACGACACAGAAGCTACAGCAGAAGCAACAGTTACATTGACAGTACTCGACAGAGCTTCCGCTCCCGTAATTGCTGAAATGGAAGATGCAACCGTTCTTGACGGTGAATCTGCTACATTTACTGCAGTTGCAGAAGGTAACGGTACACTCACTTACGCTTGGTACAAAGACGGTGAAGTAATCGGTACAGATGCTTCCGTTACAGTATCCAAAGCAGGTGAATACAAAGTTGTAGTAACAAATGCTCTCAATGGCACAGAAGCTACAGCAGAAGCAACCGTAACATTGACAGTTCTCGACAGAGCAAATACTCCCGTAATTGCTGAAATGGAAGATGCAACCGTTCTTGACGGTGAATCTGCTACATTTACTGCAGTTGCAGAAGGTAACGGTACACTCACTTATGCTTGGTACTTTAATGATGCAGTAATCGGTACAGATGCTTCCATCGAAGTTTCCGAAGCAGGTGAATACAAAGTTGTAGTAACAAATGCATTAAACGGCACAGAAGCTACAGCAGAAGCTACAGTTACATTGACAGTACTCGACAAAGCTTCCACTCCCGTAATTGCTGAAATGGAAGATGCAACCGTTCTTGATGGTGAATCTGCTACATTTACTGCAGTTGCAGAAGGTAACGGTACACTCACTTACGCTTGGTACAAAGACGGCGAAGTAATCTCCACAGATGCTTCCATCGAAGTTTTAGAAGCAGGTGAATACAAAGTTGTAGTAACAAATGCATTAAATGGCACAGAAGCTACAGCAGAGGCTACAGTTACATTGACAGTTCTTGCAAGAGCAGAAGCTCCTGTAATTACAAAAGATCTTACTATTGCAGAATCTTTCCTTGAAGGTGCAAGCAAAGTATTCGAAGTTTTGGCAGAAGGTAATGGCACACTTTCCTATCAGTGGTATAAAGACGGCGAAGCTATCGAAGGTGCTACAGAAAATACATACGTAGTAGCAGAAGCAGGTCTTTATAAAGTAGTTGTTACAAACACATTAAACGGCACAGAAGCTACAGCTGAATCTTCCGTATGTGCAGTAACAGTACTTGAAAAAGCTGATGAACCTACAGTTTCTGTTGACGACGTAACAATCGTTGAAGGTGAAACTGCTACACTTACAGCTACAGCTTCCGGTAACGGTACTTTGACATACACATGGTACAAAGACAATACTGTAATCGGTGAAGACGTTTCTGTTGAAGTAACAGAAGCAGGCGAATACGTAGTTGTAGTACTTAACTCCTTGAATGGTTCCTACGCTACAGCACAGGCTAAAGCTACAGTAACAGTTTTAGACAGCGCTGATGCTCCCGTATTTACAGTAGTTCCTGAAGATGCTTCAATCTATGCAGGTGAAAAAGCTGTATTCAATGCTGAAGCTACAGCAAACGGTGAAGTAACATACGCTTGGTACTTTGAAGGTGAAGTAATCTCCACAGATGCTTCCATCGAAGTAACAGAAGCAGGTGAATACACAGTAGTAGCAACAAACACACTTAACGGTACAACTGCTACAGCAGAAGCAAAAGCTACTTTGACAGTAGACGCTACTGATTACGTTGCAGAAGTTAACGGTGTTCGCTACGAAAAACTCGCTGATGCTATCGCTGCAGGCGACGAAGTAGTTCTTCTCAGAAACGTAACTATCGGTTCTAAGATTTCCATC
>JBGVGI010000065.1:0-6107 GCA_045121595.1 Oscillospiraceae bacterium
TATCAGGCCGCTGTCGGTCAGCCGGTCATCCAGCCCCGCCGTCCAAACAGCCGCCTGGACAAGGTGCGCCATATGTTTCAGAAGGTAATGTAAAGATACATAATCGTCAAGACGGCAACAATCAGAAGTTATGGAGGGTAAAGAGAATTTCAAAGTGCTTTTCCGCAACTGCTCATAATGCTCTATGCCGTCCGTAACGGTCTGAAAGTAACAACGAATAACGATAAATTAATTGGAATAAACTTGGATACCTATATTCCTGAATTGAGACTGGCAATAGAGGCCGAAGCAACAACTATTACAGAACAGAGATCCCAAATGGTTAAAGAGCATATATGTGAGTGTAACGGGATACGATATGTGAAGTTGAAGCATAGTAATGATCTGATAAAAACCGCACAATCAATCAAAGAAGTCTTTAGAAAATGCCATACTTTCTTTCAAACGAACGATGAAGAAGATATAGAGATATTGAGAACACGGTTTCAAAATTGGAGAAAACAGAAATAGTAAGGTGCAACCTCTGCCGGCGAGTTTGTTGGTAGAGGTTGATTTTTTGGGCTTTCTATGATAAAATAATCATGTTATATGCTATGCGTATGCGATTAGTGGTTTGTACCTTAGTGGTGTGTTTCTTTTAACAATGAAACCCGTAAACCAATTTAAGCCACAAGTTAAGCCGCAGATATTTCCGCCACCTGAACTAAGCGGAACTAAGCCGACCACTAAAAAACGGTGGATTATTGATTTCTTGGGTTATCGAGCGTGAGCAGAACTTATTGAAAATGTTCACGAGAAATCCCGACAATGAAACCTTTGGACTAATAATAGGTTATAAGAACTTATAAGAAGATATAAGAACTTATCCATTTCTTCTTACCACAGTTTTACCAAAAGATAACGGACTATGGAAATTCCATAGTCCGTTTTTAATCTTCAAAATCATCGAAATTATAAATTGGCTTTGAAACATTTGGATTTAATATTTGGTGTTGGTCGCTAATGATTTCAAACTCTTTTGGTAGATAGAAGTAACAGTCACAACTGTCATCCATTACTAAATACCGCCCATATACATCAAAACCGATTGCTTTATATTCTTTTCCGTAGGTAAGGTCAAACAACTCGGCGTCATAGTTGTGTGTAACACATTTGACAATGGCTTCTTTGGTGTTAAGAACATCGTCTATGTCTTCTAAAATCTCAAAATCTGAAAGCGGAACAAAATCTTCAATTTTTCCATTTTCACCTTTAATATGCAGACTGTCGCGATTGCCTTGCCAATATTCCAAAAAATACGCATTATACACCTTGTCTTTTTCAAAGTTACATTGAGTTTGTATTTTGCAGTTTCTGTTTTCACAATCTCTACAGTATAAGTATGATGATTTACTGCAACCAAGTTTATATTCTTCTGGGTCGCCAATGAATTTGACCTTTGCAGGTTTTTGCATATATGCATCACCTCTTTTATAACATTATATCACAAATAAAAATAAAAATCAATTTACCACAATTTTACCACAGATTTCAACCAAATTATAAAAAGTTATATGAAGATATAAGAAAACCTTGGGTTTTACCGTTTTATGATGGCAAGTTATAAAAGGTTATAAGAACTTATAAAACTTTATTAAAACCATTTTTAGTGTCTCCTCACAATGAAACCTTTGGACTAATCAGTTAAGGCTATGGCGATTTTGCCATAGCCTTTTTGTTTGTGTGGGGTAGTTTTAAAAAGCTTCAGTAGTCTTGCTTACTACCTTGATATAAACTTTACAATATGTTATCATAAGGTAAAAAGAATTACAGGAGATATTATGGGATTTTTATTTATTTTTATGGTTGGTATTCTGCGTATTTTTCAGGCAAATATCAATAAAACTACAAGCTCTTATATGACTGGTACACAGAGATATTTAAGATACGGCGCTTATTTTGAGGGTGCCGCGTCGCTGTTTTCACTGGTATATCTTTATGTAACGGGATTTTACGGATTTAATATTGCAACTGTTGTCTGCAGTGCATTAACGGGAATTTGCTTTTTAACAGAACTTATGACGGCACTTACGGCAATGCGCGGTGCACCGCTTGTACTTTGTAATTTTTGTTCGCTCGGTGGCGGGATAATTTTGCCGTCAATAGCGGGGATTTTCTTTTTTGGTGAGCCGATGTCTGTTTTTCAATGGCTTGGTGTGGCAATATTTTTTGTAGCAGTTTATTTTCTTTCTTCTACCGAAAAAACGGCAAAGAATAAGCTTGACGTTAAAACATGCGTGATGCTTATCCTTAATTTTGTGGTTAACGGTTTTTGCAGTATACTCGGAAAATACTTTGCTGTAAGGGTTGAGAATGGAAATGCAGCACTTTATTCTGCATTGACTTACGCTTTGGCGTCGGTATTTTTCCTTATTGCAATTATGATTTTGCCATCCGCAAAGCAAACAAAAACCGCTGACGGATACCTCCCGAAAAAGCTTTATCCTTACGGACTTATATTAGGTGCTGTTTGTGCGACTATAGTTTTTTCTACTACAACTCTTTCGCGTACGGTACCCGTTGTTATCCTCAACACAGTACCGAGTGCTATCAGTATTATAGGTTGTCTGTTTGTGGGCAGACTTTTATTCTCGGAAAAAATTACGGTTAAAAATGTTTTCGGTGTCGTTTTTGGTGTTATATCCGCTACACTTATTGTAACGGCATAAGAAGGGGATAAAGTAATGGAAAACCGAAATATTACTTTACTTGTACATACCAAGATGGCAACCCTTAACTGGGGCAAGGTAGTTATTGAGGCGTTTCACAAATATGCAACAAAAAACGGTGTTATTCTGAAAACGGTATATGACTGGAAAGATGCAGTGGACAGCTCAGTTATCGTTCTTATCGGTGTTGATGATATATGGCTTAAAGATGCATTCGGAAACCTTGACCTTACAAAACAGCGTGTTATTTTAATAGACGGAGTTGCCGATGAGTACCGCGGACAGATAAGCTATGTTTTATCTGACCAGGACGTTAATATAAGGGAAAGTCTTGAACTCCTTAAAAGTCACGGACGAAACCGCACGGCACTTTTTGGCGTTCAGAAAAATGATACGTCGGATATTTCAAAGGCGGTTGCTTTTTCAAAATATGCATCTTCACGCGACGTTTATTATGTTGACCGCGATATTGACGCTTGTTTTGATGAATTTATCACAAGAGTCGGACAGTATGACAGTGTTATCTGTTCTAACGATATTATGGCGATTTATCTGTCGGGACGTTTTGGGAAAATGGGGATAAAAATTCCTGAGGAAATTCATCTTGTCGGAAACGGGAATCTGTGGCTCGGTGCTCACATAACGCCTGCGCTTACAACGGTGGCTTACGATGTGGAAACTATGGTTATGGTTACCCTGCAGATGTGTAAAAACCTTTTGCAGTTTGAAAAGCTCGGCGCTGTCGATATACATTTAAAGGGTGAACTTATAAAAAGAGAATCGACATCTGACGTCTGCGAAGAAACAAAATTCACGTCATCCCGCAGTTTGTATCAGTATAATGACAGCGATGATATCTGTGAAGAAATCTACAGAATCGATATGATTAACTGCGTACTTTCTTCCTGCACACAGGAAAAACGTGATATATTAAGATTACTTGCCGAAAAAGAATCTTACAGTGAGATAGCAGAAAAAGTATGCCTTTCTGAGGATACGGTAAAGTACCATATCAAGAAGCTTTACAAGGAGCTTAATGTCCACAGCAGAGAAGAATTATGTGAACTTGTTGATTGCTATGGTATAAAACTTTAGGAGGTTATTATGGGTAATATTAAGAAGAGAAAAGACAGTTTCTGGGGGATACATTGTGATTATCACGCTGTACCAGGAATGGGAAAAGTAGGAACTACACTTTGTGAAGAAGATATCCGTAAAGTGTGCAGGGAACTTCACCCCGATTACTGGCAGATTGACTGTAAAGGACACCCGGGATGGGTTACGTATCCCACGAAATTTGGTAACGCTATGCCTGAGTTTGCCTTGGATACACTCGAAATGTGGCGCAAGGTTACCCGTGAAGAAGGGGTTGCTTTGTACCTTCATTATTCGGGCGTACAGGACAGAAAGTACTGTTCGGAGCATCCTGAAGAAGCGGTTTTGAAAGCTGACGGCTCTTTAAGTCCTATCGGTACAAGATTAAACGGAAAATATATAGACGAGCTTATGATTCCTCAGCTTTCGGAAGCGGCAGAAAAATACGGCGTGGACGGCGTATGGATTGACGGTGACTGCTGGGGTTGTGAAATGGATTACCGTGATGAATCCATAAAGGATTTTGAAAAGGAAACGGGTATTTCTTTAAATGGGGTTTTGCCTGCTAAAAAAGGCGATCCGTATTTTGAAGAATGGCGTGAATATAACAGAGAACTTTTCAGAAAATTTGCGCGTCATTATGTTGATACTTTGCACGAAAAACATCCTGATTTGCAGATAACTTCAAATTGGATATTCAGTGACCATATGCCCGAACCCGTAACAGTTGACGTTGACTTTCTGTCGGGGGACAATATAGCTTTCAACTCTTTGAATGGTGCGCGTTATACCGCAAGAGCGGTGGCGCAACAAAAGCTTCCCTGGGATATTATGGGTATGGCACAACGCTGGAACGGACTTGGTCATATCGACTTGTTACCCGAACATCCTGTACAGATTATGCAGCAGGCGGCAGCCGTTATATCGTTGGGTGGCGGTTTCCAGGCAGGACTTTCTTTCTTGTTTGATGATTCTCCCAATATGCCGAATCTTTTGAATTTAAAGTCTGTTGCCGATTTTATGAAAGAACGTGAGGCGTTTTGTTTTAAAGGTACTCCTGTTCATCAGGTGGCAATGCTTCTTTCCACTTATGACCGTCATTTAGAAGGTAACGGACTTTTTGAACGCGGAAAATTTGAGGGCAAACTGGGACTTACTTCACTTCTTTGTGATGCGGGGCAATCGTTGGAAATCGTATGTGAACATACAATTAAAGGTTGTTGTGAAGATTATACCGTAATAGTGATTCCCGAAACCATTGAAGCGCTTGACCCCGAAATGGTAAAAGAGTTGCTTGAATACGCAGAAAACGGTGGTAATTTATTGCTTATCGGTGCAAAGACGTGTAAGATTTTTGCCGATGCAGGTGCGCCTTTTGAGGTTAAACCTTTATATGAACCAGTACCTCCTTACCGCTTTTTGGCACAGAGAAACAATGCAAACGATCAGCGTTTCTTCAGTATTGACGGCAAAGCAATCGGCGGTGTGCTCTATCCCGTTGAAATTGTGTCTGACGGAGAAGTGGTTGCCAATACTTTCTCTACCGTTAAAAATCCAAAACATCCTTTCGCTGTTGTTATCAATAAAGGTAAGGGTAAAATTGCCGCTATTGGTGCCGATATCGGTGTTGCTTATAATACTGCGGCTCAGTATCTGCACCGTAATCTCATAAAAGAGATTATGAGAAGATTATATACACCAATTGCCCGTATCGAAAACAGTTGCGGTATGCTCGAAATCGTATGCCTTGAAAAAGACGGCAGAATGATGTTGCAACTTGTAAACGCTAACGGAAATCACGCGAATATAAACTGCGATACAGAAGACCATATCCCGCCTGTTATTGATATAAAACTTTCTGTTTTGGCGGATAAGGCACCGTCAAAAGTGTTACTGCAGCCCACAGGTAAAGAACTTCAGTTTGAATACAAAGACGGACGCGTTTACATTGATATTGACCGCGTAGACATTCACAATATTATTGAATTTGTAAAATAAAAGGAAAACCCAAGGTATTAAAACCTTGGGTTGCTTTTATCTCATGACAGTGATATAATGTGTTATATCTGAAAGGGGATTTTTATGAAACCCGAAAAGAATATTTTAATTGCATTTATTTTAAACCTTGCATTTTCAGTTTTTGAATTTGTTGGTGGTATTTTCACGGGAAGTGTTGCTATCGTTTCGGATGCCGTGCACGATATCGGTGATGCTACAAGTATTGGTATATCGTATTTCCTTGAAAAGAAAAGCAAGAAAAAGCCTGATGAAAAGTATACATACGGATATATGAGATACTCTGTA
>JBGVGI010000066.1:0-1681 GCA_045121595.1 Oscillospiraceae bacterium
TGTAGGATTACAATAGATATGAGACAAAAGGCATAAAAAAGGTAGCGAAAAAATTTTCTTTATGTTAAAGTTTAATCAGCACAAAAAACTAACAAAGGAAAATTTATTCGCTACTATGAACATTGTATCACAAAAAGCTAACTTTCGTCAATCAGTTGTACTCTATTCTTTTAGAAATTCTATTTTTGCTACCATTCGCCGTTTTGGTGTCTCTCGAGCCACCATCTACCGTTGGCGTAAACGGTATAATGGTACTACTCAATCCCTTGCAGAATACTCTCGGCGTCCACACAGCCACCCCAATCAACATACACCCGAAGAGCTTAAACTTATCTCCGATATGCGTAGACGTAATCCTAACGACGGTTTGGTTTTCTTTTGGACTAAACTTATGCAGCGTGGCTACAAACGTTCTATTCCTGCGCTTTGGCGCATTTTGAGAAAACTATCCCTGCAACCCGTTAAACCACCGAATCCTAAATATATTCCAAAACCCTACGAACCTATGCTTTATCCCGGTCAAAGAGTTCAGGTTGACGTGAAAATTGTTCCCAAATCCTGTATTGTTCCCGATGCAGACGGCTTGCAGGAACGCTATTACCAATATACGGCTATTGACGAATACTCTCGTTTTCGTTTCGTTATGGCTTTTAAGGAACAGAGCACCTATTCTTCCGTTCAGTTTGTCAATGCTATGATTAAGGCTTTCCCTTTCAAGATAGAGTGTATTCAAACGGATAACGGATTAGAGTTTATTAAATCCTTTGACGAGCGCAAAAAGGGAAAAGTTTCACTCTTTGAGGCGCACCTCAAAGAGTTGGGGATCAGACATAAACTTATTCGCCCTTTTACTCCAAGACATAATGGTAAAGTAGAAAGATCTCACAGAAAGGATAACGAATATTTTTATGCTACTCATAAATTTTATTCCTTTGAAGATTTCAAAAAACAGCTTTCCGTTCATCTTCGTTGGTACAATTCTTTCCCTATGCGTCCTTTGCACTGGAAATCGCCAAAACAATATATCTTGGATTACTTACACAACGGTCTTTTACATAATTAAAATTTTTTTCTAAAATCTTGTCTCATATGTTTGACAAACCTACATTTTGACTTATATAGAAAAAATTTACATATATAATTATAATAATATATCTTATTATAACAACTATACTCGCATTATTGATGTTCCAATGAAAAATAATTAGGGTTTCATTAAATTTTTTCTATCCACTCAACGTGCATTTCCAAAATGTAACCTTGGCGCATAGTGCCTTGTGGAGCAGACGTTGAAATGCCGAGCGAAGTTTGCCATAAAACCATTTTACCCTCCATATCGTACACAATTTCCGTGTCTTGTCTATACGAGCAACCAACACCACCGCCAACACTTGAAGCTATTTCTGCAAAGTCACGTGACTGAATAATTAAGTTTCCATCCTCACCCGTGTGATATGAAAAAATCGTCTTAAAGGGAGCAAGTAACCCCACGTCAGAGTTTTGAAAACGAGCGTTTTCTTCCTCCATATAGTCTATCAGTTCATCATACGCAACAACATTTTTAGCTATTAGTTGATTAAAAGGGGTAAACTGATTTTCTATTAAAAAGCTCTTAAAGTCAGTACCGACTAATTTATCTGTCTTAGTTTGAATATCTTCCGAAGTTTCAAGATAATACTTG
>JBGVGI010000067.1:0-1588 GCA_045121595.1 Oscillospiraceae bacterium
ACTCATACTTCCCACACCATTAGGTGTGATAAACCTTGAAAAATCAATACTTTAACCCATAAAAAAGGCACAAACCTGTACTTGGTGGTATAATTGAATTGTCCAGAAACAATTAATCAACAAGGAGATTTATGCCATGTCAAGTATACCACAGAATCACAAAAACGAGAATGAGATTTCTGATTTTGTTACGCATTTTATGAAAGAATTCCAGGTAGGAAAGCTGTTGTTCCAATGCAATGCTGGAAAACTGAAAGGGATTCCTGTTGTGGATGTATTTCGCTACCTGTTTTGTCTCATCTTTTCTGACAGAAGCATGTATATGCAGCGGAAAACTGGTGCATGTGATGCGGGATTCTGTAAAAATACAGTTTATCGTTTCCTCAACAGTGCGAAGACCAACTGGTTACGTTTTACAACGCTTCTTTCCACAAGAATCATCAATGAATTCATGAAACCATTAACAGACGAATCTCGTAAGGATGTTTTTATTATTGACGACAGCCTGTTTGACCGCTCCCGTTCTTGTAAAACAGAACTCCTTGCAAAGGTTTTTGATCATTGTTCCATGAAATACAAACGCGGTTTTCGTATGCTGACTCTTGGTTGGTCTGATGGAAATTCATTTATTCCTGTTAATCACTGCCTGCTTTCAGCAGCCGATGATAAAAACCTGCTGTGTGATGCCGAAAAATTTGATGGTCGTTCCCTTGCAGGAAAACGCCGCAAACAATCACGCCGTAAAGCAACAGAAGTGATGATTGACCTGATTAAAAAAGCACAACAGTCCGGTTTGGCAGCGAAATATGTGTTATTTGACAGCTGGTTTACCTCTCCCAAAACAATCGTTGCTTTAAAGCAGGAGCAAAAACTGGATGTCATTGCCATGGTTAAAAAGAGCAGCAAGGTCAAGTATGCATATCAGGGTGAAATGCTGGATATTAAAAAAATCTACAGCAAAAACAGGAAACGTCGTGGCCGTTCCAAATATCTGCTTTCCATAGAAGTAACAGTAGGAGCAGAAGCAATCCCTGCCAAAATCGTTTGCATACGAAATAAAAGCAAGAAAAAAGACTGGCTGGCAATCATCAGCACCGACACAAGCTTATCAGAAGAAGAAATCATCCGTGTTTATGGAAAACGGTGGGATATTGAAGTTTTCTTCAAATCCTGTAAATCGTATCTGCGACTCGTAAAGGAATGCCGAAGCCTTTCTTATGATGCACTGACCGCTCATGTATCCATTGTATTCACACGGTACATGATGCTTTCTGTTGCCCAGAGAAGAAACGAAGACGATAAAACAATCTGTGAGCTTTTCTTCTGTTTGGCGGATGAGCTGGATGATATCACATTCAGCCAATCCATGCGAATCATCATAGATGCATTGATGGATACAGTAATGGAATATTTCCACATCACAGAGCAACAGTTGGAGGAATTCACTACCAACTTTGTTCGGCGTCTGCCAAAATATATTCAGAAAGCGTTAACATATGGTCAAGAAGCTGCGTAAGTGCTATTTTGTGAGCTAAAGTATTGATTTTTCAAGGTGCGAACCCACTTTTTAGTGTGGGAAGTTTGAGTT
>JBGVGI010000068.1:0-2869 GCA_045121595.1 Oscillospiraceae bacterium
TCATTTGAATATTGATATTGTTTATTTCTTTTCGGAGCTCGTCTATTTTTTTATTGCCAAGTTCTAATGCTTCTATCTCCTGCCATTCATAGAGGCTATTATATGCCATACATCCGATAAGAATGGAGATAAGTATATATCCCAACCGTATTGCCTTATAGAAATTTCCTGACCGCTCCATTATTTTAATGACATTGATTTTTGGAACATGAATAAAAGTTTATCTTTTTCGTTCATGCGGATATTATCAGAATAACCGTCTTTTGTTATTTGATACCCACATGGCTTAACCATAAAAATGCCTAAGCCCTTAGTGTACGAACTTACTTCTGAGGCATAGTCTTTACTTGTATTTAATGGAACTTTCCCTTTAATATGACACCACTCATTATTACAACTGATGTCTTCAATCTCAGACATCAGTTTTTGCAAATCTGTAATAGCTTTGGAACTTGCCGCTTGGGGTATCTGCAACTCAAAATAGAGCATCGGTTCGAGAATGTCCACACCTGACTGTTGCAAGGCCAGCCTGAAGACATAAGGGGTCAGCTGTCTGAAATCAGCAGGTGTACTTACCGGGCTATAATACTCGGCTTGAGTAAAAGTTACTTTCAGATCAGTCACTTCCCATCCATGTAAACCAGATTGGCAAGACATACGAATCCCTTCAAAAACGGCATTTTGAAAAGAATGGTTCAGATAACCATAGGAGATGTCACTTTCGATTTGCAACCCTGTCCCTAACGGCAAGGGTTCAAGCGTCAGCCCTATTGTGGCCCAGTAAGGGTTGGGTGGTACTTCGATCTGAATAATCTTATTGACCTTTTTTATAGGTCGTTCTTTGTAGATAGTCTTGATCTCATCAAAATGGACCTTTACGGAAAATCGTTCTTCCAGCAATGTCTGTATGATTTCCTTTTGGGTCAAACCATATAACGAGATTTCCAATTCATCACTATATGAGTTTATGGAAAAGGACAAAGACGGGTCTTCAATCCACAATGTATTCAGAGCGGATATCACCTTGCTTCTCTCTTCGGGCTTATTTGGCCGGACGGAGGATTTGAGAGCGGGATGCTGATGAGATAATCCTTGAATCAAACAAGGTTTAGCACCTAAATAATCTCCGATTCGAAAATCTTCTATATCTTCTACAATCGCGATATCATTGGCACCCACTTCATCAACATTTATCTCTCTGCCCTGATAAATAGTCTTTAGATTTTTAATCTTGATGAATTTTTCCGAATCGTTGATTCTTACAACGTCTCGAAGTCTCAGACTTCCGTCAATTATTTTAAGAAAACTTCTTTTATGCCCTTTGGGGTCATGCTCTATCTTATAGAGATAAGCTGAAAGTCTGTTTGAGACTGATGCCGGAGGAAGTATAAAAGAAGTGATGGCGTCCATCAACTCATTGATGCCGATATTGAACATTGCTGATCCATGTAGCACCGGATAGACTTTGGCTTTTGCCACAAGAGCGATTATCGTATTCCAATAATCAGCCGGTGAAATTTCGCTATCCGCCAAATATCGTTCTAATATATCGTCGTCATGGTTGCATACAAATTCTTTGTATTCTTCCTTTATATATGTTTGGGAGCAAACCGGATAAACCGATCCATCGACAACAGTTTGCATAAACAGGACATCTTGCGACAGATTTGTTTTTATATCCATATACAAACGCTCCAAATTCACACCGGCACGGTCAATCTTATTGATAAATATAATTGTCGGGATTTGCAGCTTTTGTAAAGTACTGAACAGCAACTTTGTCTGCGCTTGTATGCCTTCCTTTGCGGATAAGATGAGGACTGCTCCATCAAGCATTTTGAATGTCCGCTCCACTTCCGCAATAAAATCCATGTGTCCCGGAGTGTCAATGATATTGCATTTCACTCCATTCCAGATAATAGATGTCGTAGAAGCCCGGACAGTAATTCCTCTACGTTTCTCTATATCCATAGAGTCCGTTATGGTGTCACCATTATCCACACGGCCGCACTTTTCCGTTGCTCCACTGGCAAACAGCAGATTCTCGGTTACGGAAGTTTTTCCTGCATCAATGTGAGCAAGAATTCCTAAATTTATAATATTCATTTGGATTAAGCAATAATATACTACAGTAGATGCATTGTCGAAACGCACCTTTTAATACCTCCTCGTAGCATATGAGAACTACAGGATTACTAACTCGTATTAATATGTATATTATTACTGCCGCATAACGATTACAAAATTACACAAAAAAATATATCTAACAAAAGTGGGAGGATTTTTTAACTTTTTACCATAGACATTTTATTAGGGAAGCGTAGGTTCAACTGGCAAGTACAAATAAGTAGAAATGTTTGAACAACACCGTTTTAGGAAGTTGAAAAATCAAGTTTCTCTCTCGGTATAGCGTTTATTTTGGCCAATATCTTCTTTAGTTTAGCATTTGTGTATTTCCCATTCGTGTTCTATTTAGCTCCTTATTATGAGTATGTAGCAAGTTACTTATCAAATTCAGCCTCTTTGAGGGTCAAATATGGTTTTGCAAATGGTGACTGACAAGACATAAACAAGGTCAGCAGGAATTTTTTACATAAATGGACATGAATGTATATAACCTAAAATAAGAATAAATTTTCTAAGTATATGACAAAAATTTGAAAACATCGATTCTATAGCGGTCAGTATGGTTCAAAAGGCATTGCTGGGTGTAGTCCAGGCCATACTCGAACAGGCTGACAGCCTTCCTTCCATGAGCCAGAGTCTTTATAGAACGAATGTTTTCGTGTATAAAGATACCGACGAGATAGCACCAGACATACGCAATCATGATGATGGAGAACAGATTGGACATACGCTCACGATCCCT
>JBGVGI010000069.1:0-67435 GCA_045121595.1 Oscillospiraceae bacterium
ATTTTTCCCTTTTCCAAGTTGTCTTGTTTTAATTCCCTGTCTTTTTTGAATAATCATTTTGCCAAAATAAATACTATAAAATAAAATCATTATCAATAATGCAAAAATTTTATAAATCATTTTTACCTCCTCCACAAATTCAAAATTTATCGAACTGTTTGAAAATCTCTTTTAATTAATTATAGCACAAAAATGTGAATATTTCAATCTGCCTTGAAATGTTCATAATCTTATGATACAATAAATACGTAATCAATAGCACCTAATGGCGAGATTTTCGTTCATCAATTACCGTTTCGGTCAATGCCGACCGAAAAAAACGTTGTAAAGACCAATATTAAGAGTGTCAAAGGGGCTATTTAGACCTGTTGATTCGTAATCAATAGGTCGTCGGTTCAAGTCCGATCACCAGCTCCATGAAAAAAGACATCTTAGGATGTCTTTTTTCAGTTATATTTGTTCCTTACGGAACAAGTGATATTTGCTTCGTAAGTGATATTGCTTTTCGCAGTGATATTCGCCTGCGGCGAGTTGAAGGAACAAATATAATATCACTGAAACCGAAGGTTTCAATATCACTTTTGATTTATCAAAAATATCACTCCAACGGAGTTGGAATATCACTAAAACAAGTGGCATCCAAATCATTCGCTTCTTCCAAGAACACAATTCACCGATAGGTGGGTTGTGTTTTTTCGTTTTGTGTGATATACTCAAACAAGAGGTGTTAAAATGTACGTAATTAAAAAAATCTCCCACAACGTTGAAAGCATCTATGACGTTGCATGGAACAAAGCAAACGTTGCTTTTATCGATACAAACAACTGGAGTCAGTACGACTATATCCCGAATACTTATGCAAAGCTTTTATATAACGAAGAATATCTTTACGTTAAGATGTGGACGGATGAAAAACCGCTTCTTGCAAGACATACAGAGCAAAACTCCCCCGTCTGTAAGGATAGTTGTATGGAGTTTTTCTTCTCACCAAACGAAAACGACAAGCGTTATATGAATTTTGAATTTAATCCGTTTGGCACTATGTATTTAGCGGTAAGAACGGGTCGTCACGACGGAGTTCACCCCGACAAGGACAGAAACTTTTTCAACGTGCAGAGTGTAGTCACAGAAGATTTCTGGACTTTGCAGTTTGCAATTCCGTTTTCTTATATTGACGAGGTTTTCAAAAGTCATACAAAAACGATGAAAGGCAATCTTTACAAATGCGGTGAGGATACCGAAAAAGAGCATTATCTTTCCTTTTATCCCTTGAGCCCCACCGACGTTGACTTCCACCGCAGTGAATATTTTAAAGAATTTGTTTTAGAATAAGTTAAAAAGGAAGAAGTCATTTGACTTCTTCCTTTTTTATTTTGAAATCTTTCTGTACTCTGATGGTGTTACACCGCTTAAAGATTTGAAAACACGGTTAAAATTCCTAATACTTCCAAAACCGCATTCGTTACAGATTTCGGTTATATCCTTTTTGTTTTCAATAAGCAGTTTACACGCTTTTTCAAACCTGAAAATGTTTATAAAGTTTTTAAAATTCATTGAAAAACACTTATGAAAAATCGATGAGAAATAGTGATACTCATAGTTTAAGTCGGCAGCAATATCCGAAAGCGTGAGATTTTCTTTAAGGTTTCCCGAGATATATTCGATAACCTTTCTTATAAACACGTTATCATTCTGCAGAGAAACGGTTGACGCATTCTTCTCACACTCGTTACAGACCATATAAAGATAGGCTATATGCAGATAATGAGGTGGCCTTTCTTCAAGGAAAAGATTTTCTTCTAAAATCTTTTGAATCTGCCTGTCACATCTGAATTTTGAGTATCGCTTATAGCGGTTTTTCTCGGCAAAATTCTGGATAAAGTCTTCCGAAAAAACTCCTATCCAGGTCGTTGCGTTTTTAACCTTTACACTGTGAATAACGTAAGGAGAGATTAAAACCATATCACCCGGCAGTAAGGTATCCTCTTTTCCGTTGACGGAATATTCGGTAACGCCTTCTATTCCGCAGATAAGCTCGTAATTGCCGTGGAAATGCGCATCGTATTTCGCATCGGTATATAAGTGTGAATTGTAATTATAATTTCCCTGTGAATTGTGCCCCTGATGAAACGGCATATAACCACCCCTTTCTTAACTTTTGTCTATAATTTTATAATATTTTTCTTGTTATGTCAACTCTTTTTTGTTACCATATATTTAGGGGAGGTGTTTTTGTGAAAGGCAATATTTTCTCTATCGAGGAATTTTCCGTCTTTGACGGTCCCGGTATAAGAACTACTGTATTTCTTAAAGGGTGTCCGTTAAGATGCAACTGGTGTCACAATCCCGAAGGCCTTGAATTTGCTCCGCAGATTGTAAGAAGTCCTAACGGATGTATCAATTGCGGCAACTGTGAAAAATACGCAAACGAAAACGGATACACAGAACAAAGTATTAAAAACTGTCCTTTATCTCTTTTGCGCGTATGCGGTGAAGAAATTTACAGCGGAACACTTTGTGCAAAGCTTTTAAAAAACAAAAACATTCTTTCAAACGGTGGAGGCGTTACCTTTTCTGGCGGTGAACCACTTTTACAGAGTGGATTTTTATTTGACTGCCTTAAGAGGCTTAAGGGCGAACTTCACACGGCAATACAGACAAGTGGTATGCGTGATCTTCATACTTTTAAAACAGCTTTAAGTCTTGCCGATTATTTTCTTTATGACCTTAAAATTATTGACTCCGAGCTTCACAGAAAATATACGGGTGTTACAAACGAGCTTATTCTGGAGAATTTCAAAGCTTTAGCACACAGTGGCAAAGATTTTGTTGTAAGAACTCCACTTATCCCCACCGTCACCGATACCGAAAAGAACATCGAAGACATCTGTAAACTTTTAAAACAAAACGGAGTAAATTACATAGAACTTATGCCGTATAACAAGATGGCAGGCGGCAAATACAAACTTGCAGGTAGAGAATGGGCGCCGATGTTTGACGAAAGCATTCTTCCTAACCCACGTAAAGATATTTTTGACAGTTATGATATAAAAATCAAAGTATTATGAGGTGATTATAATGACCGATAAAGTAAAACGCTTACTTAACGATTTGCAGAGCAGAGAATACAAAAAAGCAAGAAAAGAAGTAGAAGGATGGGATTTTTCCACCTTCAACGCTTCTGTTTCCGAACATCTTGGCCATATTGAAAAAGCTTTGAGCTTTGAATCCCCCGTAATTTATGACGATGACAATTTCGGATTTAACAGAGGTATCTTTATCAAGAAATTCCCCTGGGGTAACGGCAACGTAACTCCTGACTGGCTTAGCGTAATTTCAAAGGGATTTGATGCAATCATAGCAGAAATCAACCATAATATTAAAGAAAAGAACAACGTTGTGAAAACCGCCTACGGAGAAGCAATGCTCAAAGCAATAAATCTCTGCTTCCCGATTTGTGACAGATATAAAGCCCTCGCCAAAGAAAAAGGGAACGAAAAGCTTTATAACGCACTTTGCAAAGTTCCCCACAAAAAAGCAGATACTTTTTATGAAGCTTGTGTTTTTATAAAAATTTGCGTGTTCTTTATGCGTCACAGCGGACTTACCCACATAGGATTCGGACGTTTTGACCAGTATATGTATCCATACTATCTCAACGACAAGAAAAACGGAGTAACCGACGAAGAGTTACTGGAAATTATTGAAGAATTTTTCATTTCCTTAAATCGCGATAGTGATTTGTACGACGGAATTCAGCAGGGTGATAACGGTCAGAGTATGACTCTTGGTGGATTTGATAAAGACGGCAACGATATGTATAACGAGCTTTCTGAGCTTTGTATGAAGGCTTCCTTAGAACTTTCTGTTATCGACCCCAAAATCAATCTTCGTGTTGGCAAAAACACTCCCGACGAGCGTTATGAATTTGCCACACTTCTCACAAAACAGGGGCTTGGCTTCCCTCAGTACTGTAACGATGACGTGGTTATCCCCGGACTCGTAAAATTAGGTTATGACTTAGAAGATGCGCTTGACTATACGGTTGCCGCTTGTTGGGAGTATATTATCCCGGGAAAAGGTGCTGATATCCCCAACGTAAAAACTATGGATTTTCCTGCAGTCGTAAACCGTGCAATTAAAAACAACATTTCAGAATGCAAAAAATTCGATGCTCTTATGAAGTATGTGGAAGCAGAAATCAAAGAGGAAATCAATCTTCTCATCGAGATAACTTCAAAACGACATTTTGAATTCCCAAGACCGATACTTTCTGTATTTTCACCCACGTCTATTGAAAACCTCACAGATTTCTGGGTATGTGCAAAATACAAGAATTTCGGTTGTCACGGGGCAGGTATTGCCAATGCCGCAGACGCTTTAGCCGCTGTAAAAGAGCACATTTATGACAAAAAAGATATTTCAAAAGAAAACCTCTTAAAAGCTCTGGACAACAATTTTGAAGGCTATGAGGAAATAAGAAATCTTTTGAAATCAAGCCCTAAAATGGGTAACAACGATGAATACGTTGATAATATCGCATATCAGCTTATGGATATTTTCGCAACGAATATGAATAACCGCAACACATTTATGGGCGGTATCTGGCGCGCAGGAACAGGAAGTGCTCAGGATTATATTATGAGGTCCAGAGAATGCCCCGCTACCGCTGACGGAAGAAAGGATTTCGAGCCGTATCCGTCAAGCTTCTCGCCCTCCCTTGACGTAAAACCGAGCGGACTTTTATCCGTTTTGCAGTCCTTTACAAAATTTGATATGACAAATATCATAAACGGCGGTCCTCTTACTATTGAAATCCACGACAGCGTTTTAAGAAACGATATCGGTATTCAGAAAACTGCACAGCTTGTAAAGGCGTTTATAACACTTGGCGGTCATCAGTTGCAGCTCAACTCGATAAACCGCGACACGCTTTTGGATGCACAGAAGCACCCTGAAAAATACCCGAATCTTATCGTTCGCGTATGGGGTTGGAGTGGATATTTCAACGAGCTTGATCTTCCTTATCAGAACCACATTATAAGACGTCTTGAATACTTAAATTAACTTGACTTTTCTCCCTGACTCGTGTATCATAGAGTCAGGGAGATGATATATATGAAACTTGCTACTTCAACAGGCGACTTTTGGTTTTTAAACGACAATTATTACGATGCGATTATGTGTTTCAAGGACACAAAATTCAAAAACATTAACCTTGAACTCACAAAAAACCGTGACGTTTACTTCGGTGACGATGACGATGCTTGGAGAAGGCTCGTTGACGAGCTTGAAAGAGCAAGGGAGGATGCAAAAGTAAACTACGTAGTTTCCCATTCACCTTGTTTTTACGCTTTCCACGATGAAGGTACCGAAGAATACGAAAGAGATATCTTAGCGACACTTCGTTCTTTTGAGATTATCAACCGTCTTGGTGTAAATCGTATCGTTGTTCACAACTGCACTAACTTACAACTTACCGAAGAAGAATTTTATAATTACAATTCAACTTTCCTTCGCAGACTTTTGCCAACTGCAGAAAAATACAACATCAATATTTTGATTGAAAACTGGGATTTTGCAGAAACTCATATCTCTACGGGTCAGCAGATGAGAAACTTCCTTGATTTTATGGACCATCCTCTGCTCGGCGCTTGTTGGGATACTTCACACTGTATGCTTGAACCCGTCGCAAGAAGAATCGGTCACTATGATAACATCAAAGCTTTGGGTCATTACCTTAAAGGCGTACATATTGCCGACTGCCTTGGCATCAAGGACTGGCATCAGCACACCTGGCCTTTTGCAGGTCTTGCAAACTTTGATTCCGTGATGCAGGGACTTATCGACGTAAACTACGACGGATATTTCACTTTTGAAGCATCCTACTCCCTTATGCAGCAGGAACACTGCCCCGCACCCCGTGACAGTTTCATCTACAAGGGTAAAAAAGTAACAAAGCTTGCAAACCCATCAATCGCACTTAAACAAAAAGCAGTTGACTTAATGTACGAAACAGGTAAATATATCCTTGAAACTTACGATTGCTTTGAAGAATAATAAAAAACCTCGGACTAAAAGTCCGAGGTTTTTTTATTTAATTTCCTTAAACTGATTGTCTTTTGCGGAGTCCTTGCAAAGCATACACATCTTTGCACTTAGAATACCAAGGGAAAGTGGAGAATCCGAAACGTCCTTACCCGTTATAACGTCGGCAAAGTTATTGACAAGGTGAGCGTCACCGCCGAAATGGATACCGTTTGCATCAATATCGTAATGCTCTTTTTTATCCTCGAGGTGGTAGAAAACGTCGATAGTGCTTGACGCAAAGTCAAACTCAACAGTACCGTAGTAACCTACAAGTCTTGCGCCACGTTTTCCTGCACCTTTTCTTACGATAAAATCCTGAGAATACACGGCGTGCATACCGTCATCATACATAATAATAGCCGTTGCGCTGTCATGGTTGCCCGTATCTTCGGCAAAAGCACAAGTGAATCTGCTGTAGTCGATGTCGTAATTTTCACCATAAGTTGCAACGTTTTTGTCGGACTCAGGGCAGGTATCCCTTTTATCGCAGTCTTTACAGTAAAGATTTTTCGGCATATTGCCTTTATAAATCTGCTTTGACTCCATCGCACAGAGTTTTACGGGATTTCTGTCATCTAAAAGATAATTTATGTAGTCGATATCGTGGGTTGCTTTCTGCAAGAAAAGTCCGCCCGTTTCATTTTCGTCCTTATACCAGTAATGGTAATAAAGTCTTCCGTAAAAAACGTTGTTCCACGCCTGAACGTGCTGAATTTTACCAAGACTACCCGAATTTATAATTTCTTTTACCTTTCTGACAATTGCAGATTTGCGAAGCGGGAAAGATACGACTACCTTTTTATCGTATTCTTTCGGCAAAGCCTCAAGACGTTTTAACTGTTCTTCATTCACACAGACGGGTTTTTCAAGGAATATCGGAATATTTTTCTTTGCGCAAAGAATAGCATAATCAGTATGCGAAGAACATCTTGAGCCGATAAAAACTCCGTCAAAGTCCTCACTTTCAAGCATTTCTTCAACGTCGGTAAAAAAATTCACCCCTTCAAATTCCTTAAATCTTTCTTTAGCGGATTCAACGTCGTTATCACAGATTGCTTTGAGTGTAAAATCTTCTCTTTCAAGAATAAGAGGTACTACGTCCTTCATTCTTTTACCCGCACCGATAATAGCTACGTTATACATTTATCTCACCCTTTTTCTTTTTGAAGATAACAAAAAATACAATAAACTGAGTTAACAGCGTGAATATCCAGGATACGTAGTAGGACATATATAAGCATTCAAGGGTGTGGAATTTTGCAAAAACAGTAAAAATCCATACAATTCTGACACCGCATACACCTAAGATAGAAATTATCATTGAAGCAATAGAAACCCCGAGGCCACGCAAAGCACCAGTCGAAACTTCCATAAGTCCGCACATAAAATACGGTACTGCGATATACAAAAGTCGTTTAACACCAAAAGCTATAGCTTCTGCGGAGTCTGTAATATAAATCGAAAGAAGTGGCTCTGCAAAAAGATAGGTAAGTCCACCAATAACAACGCCAACTATCGTTACAAGTCCCATAGAGGTCCAGACTGATTTTGCAATTCGTTTAAACTGCTTAGCACCATAATTCTGACCTGTAAAGGTAAGAATCGTATGATAAAAAGCATTCATACATATATAAACGAAGCCTTCAATATTGCCACCTGCGGCATTTCCTGATACCGCTATGTCGCCAAAGGAGTTTATTGACGACTGAATAATTACGTTTGATAAAGCAAAAACCGAGCCCTGAATTCCTGCAGGAAGACCAAACCTTAAAATCTTAAAGAAAAATTCCTTGTAAATTTTAAGCTCTTTTAAGAAAAGTCTTGCAGAGTCGGGTCTGCACATAAGAGAATAGATAACGAGTGCCGCAGAAACTGCCTGAGAAATAACGGTAGCAAGAGCAACACCCGCTACGTTCATATGAAATGCAGTAACAAAAATAATGTTTAATATAACGTTTACAAAACCTGCTATAAAAAGTGATATAAGCGGACTTTTTGTGTCACCGACACTTCTTAAAATTACCGCACAGAAGTTGTAAAGAAGATTAAATATAATACCGCCGAAATATATCTTCATATAAAGTGAGGCAAGTGGTAAAATGTTTTCGGGAGTATCCATAAGATGCAGAAAATCGTCAGAAAAAATTATACCGACAACTGTAAGCACTGCACCAAAAATAATGGCAAGAGGAACTGTAGTGTGTACAACCTTATGCACGTCATCACGATTTCCTGCCCCGTAAGCGTGGGAAACCGCAACACCTGCTCCCGTAGAAAATCCCATAAAGAGCGTTACAATAAGGTTTGTAAGAGACCCTGTCGCACCTACTGCCGCAACCGAAATACTACCGCAAAATCTTCCTACAATTACAAGGTCGGCAGCGTTGAATAAAAGCTGCAAAACACCCGAAAGCATAATCGGTATAGTATAAAATATAATTTGCGAAAGCAACGGCCCTTCAAGCACGTTGGAATTTCTCAAAAATCTTCTCATTTAAAACTCCGTTTCCATTCCATCAAAAGCAACAATAAAGCCTTTTTCTTCTGCAATGGGGACTAAATCATCGTACCCTGCAAGTCCGTTGTGAGAAAAATGGGTGACAACGTGGATGGTATTATCATTTACTCTTCCCATTTTCTGAAGTTTATCACGAACGATAACGTTACCATTAAGTCCCATATGTCTTGCATTGTCCCATTCTAAAAGCACGTTGGTGCAATCATAGGAAACAACGTCGAAAACAGTATCAATTTTCTCTAAATACTCATAGGTTTCATCGGGGAAAAGTCCCGTATCATTGGCATAAAGCAAAGCTTTACCGTCTTTTTCAATCATATAAATAACGGGTTCTTTTGTAGAATGGTCAGCTTTTAAAGGAGTTATCTTATATCCGTCAACTTCAAACGGGACAAATTCCTTAATCTCGTTTAAGATAAGCTTACCCTCTTTTATAAGATACTCGGTATATTCACTCTTTTCATACAAAGTATCAATAGTTTCTTTCATACCATACATCACAAAGGGCTTTTCTTCCTTCATATGTGCCACTCCACCTACTCTGCAGAAAAGTTCATTCGGAAAAAGGTGGTCAAAATGAGGATGTGTAACGATACAAGCCGACAGTTTACAAAGCTTTATATCTTCATTTATAGTATGCATCATCGTGTCGGGACAAAAATCTATCAGTATTTTTCCGTCAACAATTGATTGTGAACGTGTTCTTATATTTCTCCCTTTGTGCTTTCTTGCGTATTCGCAGACGTCACATTCACAAAAAGGAGCAGGTACAGCTTCAGCAGCTGCCGTTCCTAAAAATTTAATTTTCATAATATCACCTCTCTATACATTGTACCACCTTTAAAATAAAATGCAACAAAAAAATCCGTCAAAAGACGGATTTTTTTAAATTATCTTTATTCCCTATATATGGCCTCTGTTTTCGATAATATTTTTTCTTATATATGGTGCAAGAAAGCTATGTGCTTTTTCACCGTGATATATACGAGTAAGCTGACCATATATTTCATCAGTCTGTTCATTGGCAAAGCCCGAATTCTTAAATAATTCGTAATCACCGAATGCTCTTATCCACAAGATTTTATAGCGCCAATTTTTCTTAATTTCATCAGGTAACTGCTTATCAAAATCATAAAACATATTTTTAACGGTTTCGATTATTTCGGGATTATTAAATCTGATTTCCGCAATAGGGATTTGCTCACCGGACGGATAATCATTTCTTTTGCCGTCCGCTTCATATCGGCCTCTGTGCAAGGTAATCTCAAGCATCTTAATAAGACGCGTCAAGTCCTCCGCATATTTTTCGCCGAAATAAAACAAGCAATATTCGCGTAAAATATCATCAACGTTCAAATTAGGATTTCTGAACAATTCAAGAGATATGATCTTGTTTATATCATCAAATATTCCTTCGGAATATATTACTCCGCCTTCGCAGAATTTTCCTGATTTGTCAAACTGCTTTTTAAGTGCTTCAGGAAGAGGATTCGCCCCGAATCCACCCCATGGAGTAGCTCCTTGCATACTGACTTCAGGGAATGATAACAGTGGTGCGTTGAATTCGTTTACACGGGTTGGAATTTCTCTGCATATATCAACCATTATGTAATCAAACCATATACCGTCTTTTTCACAGGCATCTATAAATGCATTCCACTCACCGTCAGTAAACATATCAAAAAACCACGCGGAAGCAATAATCTTTATATCCGGAAACATTTTCTTCGCAACAAAAGCGAGTTCTTTTGATAATTTATAATATCCGTTTCCGCCCCACGGATAGCAGTCTTCACAAGTGCATCCGCCCTGGTCATATGGCCACAGGCTGAAATAGTCAAGACCAATATCGGAAAATTCGGACAACAATTCAGACACACTGTTTATTAACATTTCTCTGCCTGCTTCTTTAGACGGGCATAACTCGGTATAAAAATAGCCGCAAAGTTTAGCTTTATATAATTTGTTGTCAAGGGAATTTTGCGCAAGACAGTCATTTTCACCGATATCATAATATTCATTTGCAACTCTTAAAAGTGCAGTTTTCATACCAAGACTTTTGGCCTTTTTGAATATTACTTTCATTTTGTGTATCATTTCTTTGGCTTTAGCATCATTCAATGACTGAAAATGGTGCATATCAAACCAGAGCTGAATTACAGACTGCCCCCATAACGCAAGTGATTCCAGATATTCGCACACTTCTTCTACAGGTGCAGCATGATAATAATTATAAAAATGATTCGCAAAATATGTACCGCGTATCTCATTTTCAAAATGACATTTAAAGCCATCAAGTTCGGATAAATCGCTTCTGAGAATTTTTCCGACTGCCGCATTGAAAGCTACAGGTGTTTCTCCGAAAACCTTTATAGTACCATTACATACTTCTGTTCTGTAATCATCACCGATGCTTTTCTCATACAAAAACTCAACGTTGACATCAGTTTTGCAATATTTATGGAGTAAATATTTTGCTCCTTCAGTTTCATTTAATATATCCGAATATCTTTGTTCCATAGTTTTCCCCTTATTTAAGTGTAAACTGATTATCCCCATTTTATTGTAGACATATCCACAGAATCGAGTTCGTCGAGACGAATTTTACGGATTCTGAGTCTGTTAAGATTAGCACCATCTTCAACAGAACCTGCACAGTATGCTAAAAGTAATGCGTTGTCTTTTGTTTCAAAAATCGCAACGTAGCAATAGCCACTTCTCTTGTCGGTTTCAATCGGGATAGGCTTTTTAAAGCTTTCTACCTCATCGTCGCTTGTGGAAATTACAAGCGGACTTCTTCCCGCAATCCATGCACCCTCGATAACCTCGTAAGGAGAGCCGTTAAAGTTTGCAACGGGGTTCCATACAAGGGCAATTCTTCCGTCTGTAAGACGTCTTGAAGAAAGCGGTGAACAAGCACTTGTGAAGATAGAAGCGCCGGTTTCCGTCCAGGTTTTACCATCATCGGAAGAAAAGCATTCATACTGTCTTCCTGAGTTTGTTCTTATGTAACACCAGAGTCTGCCGTCTTTGAGTTCGATAATGCCAGGCTCGTTAACTCCCGTTGTAAAACCTCTTGAATAGGGCACTGTAATATCTTCGGCAAGTGTGCACCAGCTGTATCCGTCGTCATCGGATGCAAAGAAACAAAGAGTGCCCGGCTGATATTTAGCAAAAATCTGATTACCTTCTTCATCAAACTTAAACTCTGCTTCATGAAACGCTGCGGGAGCTATAATTCTTCCGCTATTTGTGCGGATAATTCTGTCGTTATTTACAACGAAATAGCCTTTTTCATTGGTGTATACAATAGGTTTTGAGAAGGTTTTGCCCTCGTCGGAAGAACGGGAAATATATCCGATACAATCCTCTCTTTTTTTAGCTAAAAAGAAAAGACCGATATCTCCGTTTGCCATTCTTAAAAAAGAAACAGACATAATATTTTCAGCCTGAAGTTCAGCTTGTGTAAAAATCGGGAAAATATCCCCAAAGGTTTCACCGTTATCTTCGGAAATACATCCGTAAATATCGGAAGGGTCGTGGTCTTCGCCCACTCCCGCACCTTTAAAACGCGAATAAGCAAACAAAATTCTGCCGTCTTTCAGATAAATGAAAGAGCCCTCACTGTTTCTGGGGTTTGAGCCTTTAACGGGAGCGAAATCCTTTATAATTTTACCTATCATAATAACTCTCCTCTTTTGTTATCTTCTTTTATTCTTCGCCTTAACTCCGAAAGAGTCAAGCCGTAATGTTGCTTGATTATTCTTGAAATCTGTCTTTCCGAATAACTCGTAGCCTTTGCGATATCCGAAAGGGTGAATTTAGGGATATTTATAAGATTATCAATTACCACAAGAATATTTTCGTGACAGTCATTGACAAAAACTATATCGTCCATTATCGCTTTAAAGACACAGGATATTATCTTAGAAGCTGTTGCCTTTAATTTACAGATACCGTGAAAACTTGCATACAGCTTTGTATCGGAGAAAAGAAGCACTTCTTCAATCGAAACGTCGGGCATATTAAAAGGATTAAGCGACGTACGTTCAAGTTCTCTTGTCACCTTTTCGTAAAAATGAAGCTTATTTTCAATTTTCGTGATAGTGAAAGCAATAGCTTTCGTAGAATTAGGATTTCTATCAAAAACACCCATTGTGTTGTGTGACACGTAAGGCGGAATAATCACAAACTCACCTTTTTTGAAAGAAACCTTCTTTTTATCGAATTTATATTCACACAGGTCGTTATCAAACGCATGAAGCTCGTAATAATTATGTCTGTGCCACTCGGGAGAACCCTTCGAGGCTTCTTTTTCCATATTTTCTATCCCGAAAAAAGTTATCTTCATATCACCGTATTCAAACGAAATACTGTCCACAAAACTGTTCAAATATATCACCTTCTTTATCATACCATTTTAAAGTGAAAAGTCAATATAAAATGAGGACATATTTAAAAAAATATGTCCTCATTTTTATTTATTGACAAAATAATCTTATTTGTTTTTTCAACGTCAAAATCCCTGAATTTACATTCGCGGACGTTTTTGCCCGAAAGTGCTTTAAGCCAGGTAACAGCCGCAGTAAATCTTCCGTAATCGAGAGTAAGATGGTATCCGTCACGGTTAAGGGACAAGCCACCGTTTTTGTAGTCAAATTCGCTTATATTCTCCCTTACGTACTGCACTGCCTCTCCTGCGCGTATGATATCAAGACCGTACTCGTTGTGAATTTTTTCGTTTGCAGAAACTATAGCATCCGCCATCTTTTTCTGGTCGTTTTCATAAAAGACAAAATCGCAATGATCCGAATCAATCTCGTATGCCCAGGTTTCATGAAAAACAATTTTTGCCGAAGGGCATTTTTCTTTAACGTATGCTATCAGGTTATCGAGATACGGTTTGAAAGTTTCGGGCATTCCACTATAGGAACTGCATTGTTGCAAGGTGACAACGTCCCATTTTTCAAGGCCGAGTGCTTCTTTGATACCGATTTTTCTTTCGGCTTCGCCACCGTTTATCTCGTAATCGTAATCCTCGTTATCCTCAATAATATTGGTCCAGTGGGTTTCGAGATTTGCTCCGCCTATATAAAGATTTGCAAGTTCAATCTCAAAATCATTGATATCTGCAAGTTCTTTAAGCCATTTGTGCGCATCCTGTGAAAAACTGTTTCCTATTGATAAAACTTTCATTTAAAAGTCCTCCTTTATACTGTAACTACCCGCCGATACATATTTTTCTTTGCCGTTTATTATTATTTTAGCATCAGAAGGCACTTCAATTTCATAAAAAATACCATTGTCCTTATACTGCCATTTGGAGTGTACAAGTCCGTACTTTGTTTCATAGGTAGCTTCCAAAAATTCAAGCCTTTTATCGGGATGAGGCGCAATAACAAGTTTTTCGAAACCTGCGCTGTCGTCTGCCTGTTTTATTCCCGCTGCAACCTCGTAAATCCAGTCGGCAACCGCACCGTAAGCGTAATGGTTAAAGGAATTCATCTTAGGCGACCACATCTCACCATTTTCGTCGATACTGTCCCAGTGCTCCCACATCGTTGTAGCACCGAGATTCACCTGATTAAGCCAGGACGGGTACCTTTCCTGCAACAAAAGTGTATAGGCAAGTTCGGTTTCCCCGTTTTCGCTGAGAGCGTGAAGAATATGAGGTGTTCCGACAAAACCTGTTGAAAGCCTGTCACCCTTTGTGTGAATTTTTTCCGCCAGAAGTTTCACGGTTTTCTCAGGGTTTGGAGTAAGTCCGAATCTCAAAGCAAGTACGAATTCAGTCTGAGTTTCATAAGTGGGAAAATCTTTCTGAAATCTTTCTTTTACTTTTCTGAAAAGCTCAAGATACTCTTTGTTATCTTTACCGAGTACTTTTAACGCCTTTGCAACGATAGAGATATCATAAGCATAAAATGCCGCCTGTAAAAAGTCAAAACGCGTCGCACCGTTATAAGCAGGGCCCACATAATCCGCATCTCTACCTTCTTTACTGTCGGTATCGGTCGCAAGCCAGTCACCGAACTGATAAAGCTTTTTACCACCACGCCAGGTGTACTCGTGCTCACTGTCATTTTTTATAGCTTCGATATGCGAAACCATCATATCAAGCATTTCGTTAAGAAAATCTTTATCACCGTATGTAAGATATATCTGCCAGGGAACAATAACCGCCGCATCCGACCAGGCTGCTGCAATTTCGGGGTTGTTGCCCGGTATCATAAAACCAACGGAGCCAAACTCCTTGCGCGCAACGTCCATATCGTAAAGCCATTTTTTGAAAAACTTATATACGTCAAAGTTATATCCCGCCGTTTTGCAGAAAACCTGTGCGTCTCCCGTCCAGCCACGACGTTCATCACGCTGTGGGCAGTCGGTGGGGATATCAAGGAAATTTGAACGTTGTCCCCACAGAATGTTTGAAAAAAGCTGATTAAGTTTCGGATTTGAGGTAACAATATTACCCGTTTTACGAAGCTTTGAATAAACAGCCACCGACTCGAAAGTATCCTCTGTCAGAGATGCACTTTCAGGGAACTCGTCAATTCTTATATATCTGTATCCGTAAAACGTACACTGCGGTTTGAATTCCTGATACCCATCACGGCAAGTATAATCGTAAAGACATTTTGCCGAGCGGTAATTTTCGTTATAAAAATTGCCGTCTTTGTCTAAAACTTCCGCAAAAGACAGAGAAACCTTTTCGCCTTCTTTTGCCGTAATCTTAAGTTTCGGATAGCCCACAAGATTCTGCCCGAAGTCTATTACACGCTCACCTTTTGGAGTTGTAAAAATCGAAACGGGTTTAAAAACTTCCTGCTCTTCAACCGTTTCACCCTCCTGTGGGATGAGGTTATCGGTTTTGCCGTCCTCGTTCACAATAACGGGAATCAAGTCAGATACAGTTTTTCTCGCATCATAGATTTCACCGTCATAAATATCCGAAAAAAGGAGTGCGCTCTCACCAGACATCCAGCTTTCATCGGTTTTTATTACCACAGTTTCATCATCAAAACTAAGCCTAAGCTCTGCGATAATTTCGGGAGTCCAGTCACCTTTACGCGAAACTATTCTACCTGCATACCAACCCGCCGAAACAGTTACCAAAATCTCATTCTCACCATCTTTAATCATATCAGTAACGTCATATTCCTGATACTGATGGCGGTATTTGTACTCAGTAAAACCGGGAGCCATAATAAAGCTCCCGATTCTTTCCTTATTAAGTATAGCCACATAAACCCCTTTTGCAGTAATGCAAAGAGTAGCTTTTAAAGGCTTTCCACTATCAAACCTTTTTACAAAAACAGGGCATTTTCCTGATTTTTCAACATTTTTTGCTCTTATCCAGAGTGAGTCTTTTATCATTTTATTTATCCTTTTTTCCTTTGAAGAACACACCTGCAATCATAATCACAGCAAATACTATAACGTAGAATAAAACGGGGAACGCAAAACTGCCGTTTGCCTTAGCGTTCATATAGGGAACGATGCCGTGGGCATAAACTGCCGCAAACACCATAAAAAGACAAGCAATTATCGAAAGTATCGGCAACAGAAAACGTTTTACAAAGCCTAATTCCTTTTCTTTTTTCATCCAGAGAATGAAAATAGGAATATAAAGCGCATAAATCGTGATAATGGGGAGCTCGGAGGAGTCAAAGTTGAAAAGTCCGAACCAACCGCTTGTGAGGTTTGCACCGTAGAAATACACAAGCCAGATGCTACACGCCAAAAGTCCCCATACAGAGGAGTTTGTAACCATATTGGTACTCTTATCAATCTGCTTGAACATATCGGGTTTTGGCCCCTCGTCACGACAGGCAATAGCATACATACCGCGTGTAGTTGCAACCATAAGTCCGTTAAGAGTGCCAAGGCAGGAAATTACAATACAGATGTTGAGAAGTGTTCCACCAACGCTACCGAAGATGTTAATGAAAGCTCTGGAAGAGCCTTCTTCCATCAAAACTGCGTTTGAAGCACCACCTGCTACACCGATATAATAGAAAACATAAGCAATAATAACGATAACTGAGCCTATAATCAAAGCAAGAGGCAAGTTTTTCTTTGCATCACGAAGCTCTGCATTGATTGAAGTAGCGATAATCCAGCCTTCATAAGCAAAAGCAGTTGCAACGATTGCCGCAAAAAGACCTGCACTTGTACCACCTGATACTTCGGTAACCACTGTTGTGAAGTTTTCGGGCAAGGTGCCGTTGATGATTCCCACAGTTGTACCTACAACCGCCATCAAAGCTATGGGAATAAGCTTGATTACAGTAGCACTGACCTGAACTTTACCTGCAAGTTTCGGGGATAACACGTTTACAGCATAAGTGCCGATAAGGAAAAATCCCGAAAGAGCAAGCACTTCCGCACCCGCTAAATTCCAACCGAACAAAACGCCGAAATATCTTGCGGAAACCCAGGAAAGAACAGACGTCATACCAGGGTAGTAGATGTTGACCATAAACCACGCAAGATAGTATGCATATCCTTTGCCACAGGTGGCTTCCGCGTAGTCAACGACACCGCTTACTTTTTCATATTTAGACGCCATCATAGCAAACTGCAAAGCGCATATCATCATAAGTACACCCGTTACAACCCAGGCAATAACGCCAAGAGGCATATTTCCTCCCGTTGCAACCAGAACGTTTTGTGCTTTAAAGAAAAGTCCTGAGCCGATTACTGTGCCGACTACCATACATATAGCAGTAGGCAAACCATATCTTTTATCCAATTTTTCCATAATTATCACCATCCTTAAAAACATAATATCAAAAAAGTAACGATTTGTAAAGAAAAATCGGTCAGAAAATTCTGACCGATTTTAATATTATTCAAATTCTTTTAAATTAAGTCTTACGGTTAATATGGATGGTTTTTCATTCTCTATCCAACGCCCGTAAGTTATAGCTACTATGGTATCATCAGGTAGAATATGAAGACCCGAATATCCACAATCCCAGGGGTGACTGTTATCTTTAAGCCTTATTTTATACTGACCTTCTTTTCCGCCTGTAAGGTCGTCATCGGTACCTACCCACATAACCCAGTCGCCGTAGGTTTCACCATCCTTTAACATATCCCTGAAAGCAACAACTATTCTGCCGTCGCTTAATCTTCTTAAGATATGTCTGTCACCTGTAAGCACTTTGGGCACTTCGCGGAGTCCTTCGAAAGTTTCTCCGTTATCGTGGCTGAACATAATAAAGGAGTTATGCAAACGTGAATTATCACGCATCAAAACAGCAAGTGTACCGTCTTTAAGTCTTATCGTACCCGGTTCACAGATATGGGCGGTTTCGTGGGAGATAACGGGTACCGGGTCACTCCAGGTCAAACCGCCATCTTTGGTATACATCTTTTTAATTTCAAGTGATTTACCGCAATCCATATTGCTGAAATAGGTTTTATATATCATTGTGCCGTTATTTTCATTGACGTTTTCATCACCATCTAAAAAAGCAGTTTCAAAGCATTCACCCATATCACCGTCTTCTGCCTGGTTATATGTCTTTCTTACATATTTGCTTTTTCCCTCTTCGGTATATCGCCATATTTCGTAGAAAGAGCCACCTTTTTGTGTGTGGTCTGCATCTTTGTCATCGTGAAAAAGCGCCATATATTCTCCGGGGTTTTCAAGTGCCACCACGTCACCCATAGCACAGATACCCGCATAATCTCCCATTACTTCAAGGTCGGTCCAGGTGTTGCCGTCGTCTTCGGATATTGCTTTTCTCAAAGGATAAAATCCAGAAAACAAAACGATACGTTTTTTCCCGTCAGCATCGGTTGTTCTGTAAACTGTAGGAACTTCCATCGATGTAACGAACGATTCGGGAAGATTTTGCCTTTCGCTCCAGGTGATACCTGCATCAAAGCTTTTCTTCATAACAAGACTTCCTCTGCCGTGACCCTTGGGATAAAAAGCTATGATAGTTTTGTTATCGTCAAGCATAACACTGCTGACCTGACCTAAATACACGCCATCTTCTTTATCGACTATAGTCTGCCTGAAGGTCTGGGCATCTAAATCTATAAATTTCATTTTATTATCTCCTGTCTTGTATTTTATTTATTGTACCGAGAGTTTCCTTGCTCTTTTTAAGGATGTAATCGTAATCAGCACCCGTTGAAATCATATTGATTCCCATTGAATCGTATCTCTTTAAAGTTTCCTCATCGGTTGCGAAAGTAGATACGCCCACTGTTTTACCTGCTTTTTTAAAGGCAGAGATAGCTTTTTTAGCTAAATACAGATTTTCTTCGCAGAATATATCCCCAAGTCTTCCGATAGAGCCCGACAAATCGTGCATTCCAAGAATACACCCGTCAAGATAAGAAAGATTTGCTATCCTTTCGGCATCCTCGGCGGCACTTTTGAGTTCTATCTGCACAAAACGGCACATTTTAAGATGACCTTCGCCGTAATAATACACCTCATTTTCAGGATTGTATCTCACAGCACCTTTAGGGCCGCATCCTCTCTTGCCGTATGGAGGATACAACGTATAATCAAGCAATTGTTTTGCATGTTCACTATCACGCACCATCGGAAAAATTATCCCGTCAACGCCCATTTCAAGAACTTTTTTAATCGCAGTAAGGTCGTCCACGGGGACTCTTACAAACACCGGTGTTTTATCGTGTTTTGAGGCAAGGATATGGTGGTAAACCTCATTCGGTGACATAGATGTATGTTCCATATCAACCCATAAAAAGTCATAACCTACTGATGACATAATTTCACACACTATAGGATCTGATAAATTTATATGTGTTCCGCAAACTTTTTGCACTGCTGTGATTTTTTCTTTGATATTCATAGCAAACACGCCCTTCGTTGACATTTTAGATAAAGTATATTATAATCATTTTAGTTTTTGTATTCAAAAAAATCAAGGAAGGATGCAGACATATATTTATATAATATGTCGTTTTTTTACAATAATGAGCAAAAATACAAGCAGTTTACAGAGTTATCATATACTCAGCGTCAGAAAGCCGTGGCTTTTGTGTCAGTTTATTATCAATGACAACTTCAGTGGTGGACTTGTGGCAAGTGACCATTATCATTTTCACTCGGCTTACGAGGTGCACGTTGCAATAAAAGGGCAGACTCACATTATGATTGAAGACGCCGACGTCGTTTTAAACGAGGGGGACGTTTGTGTTATTCCACCCGATACCGTACATTATGTTTATAAATCGGATGACTCAAGCAAAACGGGTTTTCGGTTCACCTTTTCACCTTTATCAAAGCATTCGGATGAACTTTATAAACTCTTTGAGAAATCTTTTGGCTCTGTTACAGATTATTTCATAATCAAAAACCATAATATTTATCAGAAATATCTGAGTATCGCCTGTGAACTTGCGACCAATTCTGTTCAGGATTTCATAATCGCTGAAATGCTGTTCCTGTCGCTATATGAAATCGCAACCATTATGGGTGGTGCCAATGAAATCAATGACCATAGTGAAAATCATTCACTGATAAATCTGTCCGAACAGATAGAAGAATTTATCTCCTCAAACTACCAAAGAAAGCTTTATCTTGAAGAACTGGCAGATTATCTGCATTTGAGCAAACGACAGACAGAACGTATTATTAAAAAGGTTTTCAACACATCTTTTAATGAGCTTCTTAACAAGAAACGCCTGACCATTGCTAAATTTATGCTTAAAAACACATTGCTTACTGTGGATGAAATCTCAGAACAACTTGGCTTTGCGGATAAAAGTTATTTTTACCGTAAATTTAAAGAAGCTTTTTCGGTCACTCCCTCTCAGTACAGAAAAAATATAAAAGAATAAACGGCGGATTTTCCCGCCGTTTTTTATTATCTTAAAGTGGCCATAACCGTATTATAAACTGTCACAATTATTAAAAATATGCCGAGTAGTAGATAATAAAGTGAGGATCTTCTTTCACCATTAAGAGCCCTTTCCTTTGCTGTAACAAACATCGTAACAGCAAGACATAAAAACGTTATCGGCATTGTAATGTCGTAAGAAACTGCATTTGTCAGTCCCAAAATTGCAAAAGCCACCGTCAGAGCTGAAAATAAAAGTTTAAGTGTAGACATAAAATCACCTGCTTTCAGGATAAGCATAACATACAATTTTTTATTTGTAAAGTCCTTTTCCCCAAAGGCATATTTTTTATACGCTCCCTCCGAATCCACTCCTATGCAAAACAAAAGAGACATCCACTTGGATGTCTCTTTGTTTTGGTGGGCGAGGGTGGATTCGGACCACCGAAGCAATGATGCAACAGATTTACAGTCTGCCCCCTTTGGCCACTCGGGAACTCGCCCAAATATTAAATTAAAAGAAAAAAATGGAGCTGGTGGACGGACTCGAACCCCCGACCTGCTGATTACAAATCAGCTGCTCTACCAACTGAGCTACACCAGCGCTTATATTTTCTTGGTCGGGGCGACAGGACTCGAACCTGCGGCATCTTGGTCCCAAACCAAGCACTCTACCAAACTGAGCTACGCCCCGTTTTTGGTGGCTTGTCTTTATCGACAGCTTTTATAGTTTACCATATATATAATCATTTGTCAAGTATTTTTTTAAAAAAAATATAAATTTTCAAAAAAATTAAAGCCTGAGGGATTTCCTCAGGCTTTTTAGCTTTAATTATGCAAGTCTTGCTTTCATAGCTTCGAGCTGTTTTTTCATTTCAGCAGGAAGTTTGTCGCCGAATTTTGCATAGAATTCTTCGATACCTTTAGCATCTTCCATCCAGAGGTCTTTGTCAACGCTCAAGAGGTCTTTGATTGTATCAACTGTGATATCAAGGCCTTCGATGTTGATGTCCTCGGGTTTGGGTTCGTAACCGATAGCTGTTTCAACTGCATCAGCGTTACCGTCGCAACGGCTGAGAATCCACATAAGAACACGCATATTGTCGCCGAATCCGGGCCAGATGAAGTGACCTTCGTCGTCAGTTCTGAACCAGTTTACGTTGAACACCTTGGGAGCTTTGTCGCCAAGTTTTTTACCCATTTCAAGCCAGTGTGCCCAGTAGTCACCCATATTGTAACCACAGAAGGGAAGCATAGCCATGGGGTCACGACGAACTACACCTACTGCACCAGCAGCTGCAGCTGTTGTTTCGGAAGCCATGATAGAACCTACGAATACACCGTGTTCCCAGTCAAAGGACTGATATACCAAAGGAGCTGTTTTTGCACGTCTGCCGCCGAATACGATAGCAGAAATCGGAACACCTGTAGGATTATCAAATTCCTTACTGATGCAAGGACAGTTTTTAGCAGGAGCTGTAAATCTAGAGTTGGGATGAGCAAGTTTGTTACCGTCAGCAACGTATTCAGGGCCGTTTACCTTAGCGCCTTTCCATTCAGTTGCGTTAACGGGAGGATTCTTGTCAAGACCTTCCCACCATACAGTCATATCGTCGTCATTGATAGCAACGTTTGTAAAGATTGTGCCCTTTTCTGTAGAATGAAGAGCATTGGGGTTGGATTTAAGGTTTGTACCGGGAGCAACACCGAAGAAACCGTTTTCGGGGTTGATAGCCCAGAGACGTCCGTCATCGCCCTGACGAAGCCAAGCGATATCGTCACCTACTGTCCATACTTTGTAACCTTTCTTAGCATACACTTCCGGAGGAATGAGCATAGCAAGGTTTGTTTTACCACAAGCAGAGGGGAAAGCAGCACAGATGTATTTAACTTCTCCTTCGGGATTTTCGATACCGAGGATAAGCATATGTTCAGCCATCCAGCCTTCGTTTTTACCCTGGTAGGAAGCAATTCTCAATGCGAAACATTTTTTACCGAGCAATACGTTACCGCCGTATGCAGAGTTGATAGAGCAGATAGCGTTTTCTTCGGGGAAATGAACGATATAACGTTTTTCGGGATCAACGTCAGCTTTGGAGTGCAAACCGCGAACGAAGTCGTTGGACTCGTCACCAAGCTGTACGAAAGCCTGTTTACCCATACGTGTCATAATATCCATGTTGAGTACAACGTAGATAGAGTCAGTTACTTCAACGCCCACTTTGGACATTTTAGAACCGATAGGACCCATGGAGTAAGGAATAACGTACATTGTTCTTCCTTTCATAACGCCGTCATACATGGGATCGAGCAAAGCGTGCATTTCTTTAGGATCTTTCCAGTTGTTTGTAGGACCTGCGTCCTCTTTCTTTGTAGAGCAGATGAAAGTACGGTCTTCAACACGAGCAACGTCGTTGGGAAGAGTTCTGTGGTACAAACATCCGGGGAGTTTTTCCTGGTTGAGTTCGATCATTTCGCCTGTGGAGATAGCTTCTTTTCTCAAAGCTTCGAGCTGTTCTTCACTACCATCGAGCCATACAACCTTATCGGGTTTACAGAGGGCTACCATTTCGTCTACCCACTGCAATACGTTTTTGTTATTGGTAAGCATTTAAATTACCCCTTTCACTTATATATTCGAAAATTACCAATTTTCCACAAATATTATTCTATTATATAATTGTCAAAAAATCAATAGCTAAATCGTTAATTTATCTGCAAATTTTATACAAATTGTATTTTTTAACAAAATTATACAATTTTAACGGTTGCTTTTTCAATTTTTACGTCTTCGTAAGGTCTGTCAGCATAGTCAACACGAAGCGCCGCAATTTTATTCACAACGTCCATACCGGCAATAACCTGTCCGAAAACAGTGTGTGCACCGTCAAGCCAGGGAGTACCACCCTTTTGCATATACATTTCCTTAACGTCGGGGGATAAAGTCTTGCCCTGTCGTTCAAGCATTGCAAAAAGACGTTTGTCCATAGTTTCGGGACCTGCCTGAACGATAAAGAACTGGCTTCCGTTTGTATTAGGACCTGCGTTTGCCATTGAAAGAGCACCGCAGAAGTTTCTTGCTTCATCGGAAAATTCATCTTCAAAGGAATGTCCCCAGAGGCTTTCGCCGCCCATACCTGTTGCAGTGGGGTCTCCGCCCTGAATCATAAAGTCCTTGATAACACGGTGGAAGATAATCCCGTCATAGTAGCCTTTTTCGATAAGTCCTGTAAAATTTTCAACGGTTTTGGGAGCAACCTCAGGGAAAAGCAAAACCTCAATGGTTCCCATATTCGTTTCGATTACTGCGATTTTGTCATCTTTTTTAATTTCTCTGAAATTTACCATTTTTATTCTCCTTTATTCTGTTTCACCCATAGCAGCTGCGTCAATTTTAGCCTGTTCTTCTTCGGCTTTTGCTTTCAAAGTTTCAATTTCTTCTGCACTCAGGCAGTTATCAAGGCTTTCGTAATTAGCAGGGTCATAGGTTGAAAGAGTTACACTTTTAATTACAATATCCTCGGCAGGGCGTTTTACCGTAAGAATTTCGGCACCCTGTTCTTCAAACTTTTTAATCTCTTCGTCACTGTACGGATCCTCAGTGTATTCTGCAGTAGCCATAGCATTCACGATATCCATACCCGAGATAACTTTACCGAACACCGAATGATACTGCGAATAAGCGGGTACGCCGCCCATAGTTTCAAAAGCATATTTCATCATCACGGGATATGACATGCTTTCCATCTGTTCACGGTCAAAGTCTGTAAGTGCTATATCGCCAAGGAAGAAAGAACGGGAATCATAGTAATAGTTTTTAAAAACTTTCCCCTGACCATAAGTAATAGTGCAAAGACTTCCTGCAAAAGGCCAAAGGTTATTGGAATACTGAACTTTCTGCGGTTTTCCGTTAATACTGTCTGCTTCAAGTCCTTCTTTATCAGAAGCTCCGAAAGCAGTGAGCATATATTCGGGCTCAATGCGGAACACGTTTGTATTGTTATAAAAGCCTTCTTCAACGAGATACTTGAAGTTTTCCACCACTTCGGGAACTTCATCGGTATAAAGAAGCACTGTCACTTCACCGAGAGTTGTATCAAAAATTGCAATATCGTCCCCTTTTTCAGGTGCTTCAAGTTGAATGTAGTTAATGTTTTTAGGGTCTATACTGCCATTACCCGTGCAACCCGAAAGAACCATAACCGAAACAAGCAACAAAGGGACTATTTTAAGTATATTTTTCATTTTTTATTCCTTTCATTAAATCCTTATGATTTTTTGCAGAAGTGAATGTATTAAAAGCCAGATTAAAGGATAACTGAACATCATAAACGGTGTAAGCTGTTTGGTAGCGCCAAGGAAACCGAAAACTGCAATAAGCAACGCCCCCAAAACAACGGAGCAGATTGCCACAACCGAGGCAATTTTCATCATTATTTTCACTTTCTTTGCCGCAGAAACAGAGCAGGACATTGAATAAAACGTGCCGTCATTCACGGCAACTGCAGGGCGTACCTTAACAGGCTGACTGCAATCTTCGTAAAGTTTGTTGAGTTTCACGGGCATAATTTTAAAGAAGTCTGCCTCAACACCAAAAACTTCGGAAAGACGTTTTTTTGTAATGATGGAATCCGAAGTTTTCACAGTAAGTGCCACGTCACTTTCAAAAATCATACGAACGGCCTCTTCGGTTTCAACAGTAGGCTGAAGCGAGAAGATAAATACCGCCGTAAGCTCACCCGAAGCCGAAAGATAAACCAGATCACTTCCCTCAGAAGTAAACCTTTTTTCATAGTCGATACTTGGCACACGGATATTATGGGTTGACATAAGCTCACGGTTCCCGATAAGAATACGTCTGTTGTCTATCCAGGCAGAAATTCCGAGTCCGTCCTCATAATGAAGGTTTTCGGCTTTACTCAAAAGCTCAGTTTTTCCTTCAATAATTCTCAGAAAAGTATGAGTGAGAATACTGTCAGCACAGTTAAGCACACTTGCAGCATCAAGGATAGCTTCGTCAATTCTCATTCCTTCAAAGGTTTTAATTCCGTTTAAGACAACCGATTCCTGAGGAAAAAGTTCTTTTGCATCAGTAACGGCTACGTTTACTTCACTGTACTCGACACCGCTTTTTTCTCCGCTTATAAAACAGTTAAAAAGCGAAGTGATTTTAGAGCATTTCAAAAGTGGTGAACAAACTGCAAAAAGATTTACCGCCGAAGCAAACACGCACACAAAAGCCGTAAGAACAGTCATTGCAAGATGCTGCTGCAGAGTGAAAAGAAAGACGAAAAGTGCCGTAACAATTGCACCCGCCGTACCGAAAATGGTAACGTCACGCGCAGTTTTATCGGTTGCATCCATCGAGAATGAAAGCTCCGAAAAATCCGAAATCTCCTCAACCTTTCTATTAACAACAGGATAAGGATTACCTTTTGTAAGTCCCTTGCTAAGTTCGGTTGCGGCACGGTTATCCCAGATAACAAGTCCTTCAAAAGTATCATCCATACTTTTGAGAGTTCTTATATTGTTAAGCGCCGTTTTAAGCGTCATACCTTTTGCGAAAAAGGCAAGTGCCATAATCAGTATGCCCACAGGCAGATACTGATGGATATTGGCATTTGTAAGACCTTTGGGGAAAATAAGTTGTGTGAGATACTGCAAAATGCAGAAAAGATATGCAACAGTCGGTATAATATCGCGATTTTCTTCCATTTTTCTTATCGATTTGATACCGCTTATGATTACGGGGATACCAAAAATCCCCGCAATAATGCCAATTACTCCCGCTATAACAAGCATAGCAATCGGGACTTCCCCGAGTTCTGCGGCGGCGTTAGAGTAAATCATCATCGACATTCCAAGTGATAAAAGGGAAAGCACCAAAAGCAAAACACCTTTTGCAACTGCTGAGTTTTTTTCACTTAAAATGATATTTTCCCACTGCGCAAAAGGAGAATTTTTAATCTTCTCCACAAGTTTGGCAAATGAAGGGGCAACGTCTATTCTGCGGTCAGCATCAGGTTCTTCACGTTCTCTGTTGAAATGAAGTTGTAACGAATCGGAGTTTTCCTCCTCCTCTTTTTCGGCAGGAACGGGTTTAGGTGGCTTCTGTCCTTCACGTATCGTTTCGATATCAATAGAAATAGGGCCACTGTTTTCAATTTTTGCAACTACCTTTTCTTCCGTTACTTTTTTTATCTGTGTCGTGTCACTTCTTATAACGGCTTTCTGAGTAACGAAACGTTTAGTCGGAAGTTCTTCTTCCTTTAATTCTTTTTCTTTTATTTTTTCTCCGGAGATATCTTTTATAAGCGCATCCACATCAAGAGGCTTCTCGGGAGTCTTGGGCAAACCGACTTCCAACAAAATATCATCCAGTGAAAAATCTTTATCGTTCATTCGGTTGTCCTCCTTTTTTATTTTGGTGTAAATGCCTTTAGATTACTGCGTTGTCTTGCAACCTCGTACATCACGATTCCACCTGCAACAGAAGCATTTAAGGAAGTGATTTTTCCCTTCATCGGCAAGGTTACTAAAACGTCGCATTTTTCTTTTAAGAGTCTGCTCATTCCTCTGCCTTCGGAGCCTACCACCAAAGCGACTCCGCCTGAGAAATCAGTCTGACACCAGGTTTCACCGTTCATATCACAACCGTAAACCCAGATACCTTTTTCTTTAAGCTCGTCCACGGTGGTCGCAAGGTTTGAAACTCTTGCCACAAACACGTGAGCCGCCGCTCCTGCAGACGCTTTGTAAACTGCAGGGGTAACACCTACGTTACGGCGTTTCGGAATAATAATACCGTGAGCACCCGCCGTTTCAGCCGTTCTTATCAGAGCGCCTAAATTATGCGGATCTTCGATTTCATCTGCAATTATAATAAAAGGTTTTTCACCAAGTGTTTCTGCTCTCTCGAGAATATCCTGAACAGTGTGATACTGCACCGCCGAAAGGGTGAGCAACACGCCCTGATGGTTAATATTACCTGCCATAGAAGACATTTTCTGCGCCGAAACTTCCTTCACGGGGTAACCTTTTTGCTTTGCAATAGAGATAATCTTCAAAACAGAACCGGTAGCCTGTCCACTCGCAACAAAAACAGTATCAACCTTATCCTCACTGTTTAACGCTTCAAGCACTGCGTTTCTGCCGGCTACCACGTTTTCATAGCCACCTTTTTCTTCTCTTTCAAAATTATTAGGTTTTTTAAAGTCATTTTTCTTAAAATCGTTTCTTTTCATATTTTCACGCCCATTCAAATATTCATACAGAATTATTTTAACATATTTTTTTGTCAAATACAATGAAAATTTGATGAATATCAAAAGAAAATGTAAGCGAGTGCAAATAAGAGTACGGGGTCGGAGTCTTCTTCCATAAGCAGGAGAAAAAGACAGAGCAAAATAAGTCTGTCTTTGTCCATACTTTTTAATATATTTTTAACGGGATTAGGAAGAAAATCAGGAGAGTTTCCCTTTAGCTTTTCTACCGATTTTTTCTGCATTTCGCGCACTCTTTTTTCGGCGTCACGTTGCATCGCCATAATTTCCGACGGAGTATAACCGCTGTTAAACTGTGCCATAATTACCTATCCTAACAGATTAGTAAGTATACCGCTTTCCTTGAGTTCAGGAAACAATGAAATAAGCTTCATTATTTTCACTGCATCGTCGACCTTTTTCTGACGTTCTTTTTTCAGAAGCGGTTTTAAGGATTTCAAAAGCGTGGTGTTCGGGTTTTCCTTGTTAAAGCTCCCCATAAGCTTTTGCAGTTTTAAAATATCGTCGGGCGAAAAAGGGTTTTCTTCCGAAGTTTTTTCTTCCTCGGAATTAAGTCCCAACATTTTTGTAAGCTCATTTAACTGTTTTGCGCCCTCTTCACTGTTTAAAAAGCTTTGCAAAGCGGCAGTTAAATCTTCCATAAAATCGCCCTTTCTTAAGATTTATTCACCGAGTATCTTTTTTAACGTCTGCTGTGCTTCCTTGGTATTGATAAGCTTCTGTGCAAGTGCAGGATTTTTAAGAAAAGTCTGTAATTTTTTATTCTCTTCGGAATTTAAATTTCCTAAAACGTTATCAAATTTCCCCGCTTCAAGCTGAGATTTTAAAATTTTCGGGTCTTTACCGAGTTTTTGACCTACCATATTAAGGAGTTTGTCGAGATTTGGATTGTTCTGCATAATTACACCTCATTTGACCAAATTACAAGTTTATATTATACTTATGTTATAGAAGTTAAATTTATTTTACCGAGAGGAAATTTTATGCGTATAATTGTTGTTTCTGACACCCACAAAAGATTTAATCAGTTTTATGACATTGTTATGAAACATAAAAACGAAGCTTTTATGTTTATCCATTTAGGAGACGGGCAAAGAGAAGTTGAAGATATGCTTGACCTTTTTCCCGACTTGAATCTCGTTTCAGTAAGAGGAAACTGCGATTTTGCATCCCTTGAACCCGAAACCCGTGTTGTTTTTGCAGGAGATGAGCGAATTTTATGCACTCACGGATACACCTTGTCGGTAAAACATTCCCTTGAACCTTTAAAACAAAAGGCAAAGGAAGAAAACTGCCGTATTGCATTATATGGTCACACCCACAAAAGTGACACCCGATACGAAGACGGAATTTATATCTTAAATCCCGGAAGCCCCTCAGAACCTCGTGACTACACCCCGTCATACGGGATAATCGATATAGAAAAAAACGGAATTTTACCCTTTATAGTAAAAATAAAATAGCCGATGCTTTAAGCATCGGCTGTTTTTCACTTGTAAGCCTTCTCCAGTGGGAGAAGGTGCTGAACGCAGTGAAGCGGATGAGGTGCTTCCTTATTCTTTCAAATCAGAATTTTTCAGAGAAAGCCTATTCAAAATATCTTCTGTAACGGCATTAAAATTATTATTGATATCACGATTGTGATACCTTAAAACGATTATACCCCAACGGGATAATGCCTCATCTCGTTCTTTATCTTTTATCTCGTGCTCTTTTTCTGCATGTTGAACACCATCTAATTCAATAACAATTTTCTTTTCAGCTATATAGAAGTCAACTATATAATTTTCAATATTATGTTGTCTTCTCACATTTACAGGTAATTTCTTTAAAAAATCATACCATAAATGTTTTTCTTCTTTTGTCATATTTTTTCGTAATATTCTTGCGTTTTGCACAAGATTTTTATTATATGGTAGCATTTTACACCTCATCCACCGCAAGCGGTCCCCCTTCTCCTGCTGGAGAAGGCCATTTTAAATTCCGTATTGTCAAAATAGCCGATGCTTTAAGCATCGGCTATTTTTTATTTCATCTTATTTTCTACTGTTGCGAGCATTCCGTAAAGACCTGCGTTATTACCGAGTTTTGCGTGTCTTACTTCAACACAGCGGTAACTCGGCATAATCTTTTCGGGCAAAAGGGTGTTAATTCTGTCGATTATATACTGCTCATTCATAATACCGCCACCGAGCACGATACAAGTGGGGTTAAAGATATGAGTGAGCGTTACAAGTCCTAAAATAATCTCATCAATCCAAGCGTTTATAATTTCTTCGGCTTTTTTCTGACCTGCGTAAAATTCTTTAAAAATCACTCTGCCACTGCCCCACTCAGGATTAGCGTCGTAAGAATTTTTAACGAGAGCCGTACAGGAAGCATACTGTTCGTAGCAACCTTTCTGACCGCAGGCACATTCTTTTCCGTCAGGATGAATGAGTATGTGACCGATTTCACCTGCAACACCTCTTGCACCGCCGTAAACCTTGCCGTCAATAACGATAGCACCGCCTACACCCGTGCCGTGGGTTAAGCAGATAAAATCCTTTTCGCCGACAGCAGCTCCGTAATATGCCTCACCGATAGCGGCGGCATTTACGTCATTTTCAACGAAAACGGGCTTTTTATACTCTGCTTCAAGCATAGCTTTAAGCTCAGTACCCGTATAATCGGGGATGTTCTCGTTTGCGAAAATAATGCTTCCTTTTTCGCTGTCAACCTGTCCTGCAGTTGAGATACCGACAGCATCAAATTCTTTGCAGTCGTCGATGATTTTTCTGATGTTTTTAAGCAAAACTGCGGCACCTTTTTTAGCCTCGGACGGAATTTCGTAAGCATTTTCCATCTTGCCGTCGACCATAAGAGCGGTTTTTATCGCAGTTCCGCCTACATCGAGTGTAAGTATCTTCATTTTTCTACCTCAGATTATTTGATAGCTGCAACAAAACGTTTTGTGATGTCACGGGGTCTTGTGATAGCTGTACCAACTACTGCGGCAAAAGCACCTGCTTCGAGTGCTTTTTTGAGCTGGTCGGGTGCCCAGATACCGCCTTCTGCGATAACGGGAACGGAAAGCTCTGTGGAAAGGCGTTTGATAAGGTCGTAGTTGGGAAGCTCAACACCTTTTGTATAAGGAGTATAGCCGTGCATTGTTGTACCTACGAGGTCAAAACCGAGTTCTGCCGCTTTGATACCTTCTTCGTAGGAAGAAGCGTCAGCCATAAAGAGCTGATCGGGGTATTTAGCACGAACTTCTTTGAAGAATTCTTCTAAAGTTCTTCCGTCGGGACGGAGTCTGTTTGTAGCATCGATAGCGATAATAGAAACGCCTTCTTCTACCAAAGCGTCAACTTCTTTCATTGTGGGAGTGATATATACGTCGCAATCACCGTAAACTTCTTTGATAATACCGATAGTGGGCAAATCAACAGCTTCCTTGATAGCGTGGATATCAACTACTGTATTACAACGGATACCTGCAGCGCCACCTTCTTTTGCAGCGAACGCCATTTTTGCCATAAATTCAGAGCCGTGAAGAGGTTCATCGGGCAAAGCCTGACAAGAAACGATAAGTTTACCTTTGATTTTTGCTAAAATTTCCTGATTTGTCATAATTATTGACCTTTCTGACCACTTAATTTTAAGAAAAGCCTTACCGTGGACAAGCAAGACATATTGTCAATTAGAATTATACCATATTGAAAAATAAAAAACAATACAAAAAGAAAAATTGTGTTTAACAAAAGCTTTTGCTGGCGAACACAGTTCGCCCCTACAAAATTATAGCAGAATTTCGTATAAAATTGCAGGGGCGACCTTTGGTCGCCTTTTTCCTTATTAAAAATGGAAAAGGCCCTCATAAAGAGAGCCTTTTCCCAGAAGAAAGAGAGATATATATAAGGGGACTATGCTTATTTAATCCAGGCGCCGTCTGCACCCAATTTGTAACCGTCAACGGTTGTATTTGCTGCCATAGCACCATTTGCGGGATCTAAGTAGTACCAGTTGCCCTTAACCACTTTCCAGCCTGTTGCCATAGCACCAGATTCTTCGAGGTAGTACCATACGTTATTAACGAGTACCCAACCTGTTGCCATAGCGCCACTCTGAGTGAAGTAATACCATTTACCATCCACTTCTGCCCACTGAGATTTAGCCATAGCACCGCTTGACTGGAGATAGTACCATCTGCCGTTATCAAGTACCCAACCTGTCTTCATATTGCCTGAAGCACCGAAGTAGTACCAAACGTTATCGACTTTGTACCATCCATTGTCAACCATAACGCCGTTGGATCTTAAGTAATACCATGTGTTCTGGTCTTTGATCCAGCCTGTTTGCATATAGCCTTCAGCATCGAGGTAATACCAGTCACCGTCAACTTCTGCCCAACCTTTAACAAAGTTGCCGTCAACGTCTTTAAGCTTGTAGCCGTTTGTAGCAGTAAACCAAGCGTAGCCTTCTTCGGAACGTGTTGCTGTTTCTACGAGTTCCTCTGTGGGTTCTTCGTAGTAAACGCCTCCGCCTCCGCCTGCGCCGCCTGAATGTTTATCCTGGTTAACGCCGTAGGTACCGATCTTGTTATCAATAGTCACACCTTCGGAGAAGCTTTCGATATGTTCTTTTTCGGTATATGTGCCCTTGATGAGCTGATAGGAATAATCATAAACGGAACGATGGAGGGAGTTAGTTGCAATAGCACCCTGATGGATACCTTCTACAGCCTGATACCAAGCTCTGTATGCGTTATCGCCGTCCATGCCATTTCTTGCAGCACCGTTTAAGTAGTCGATCCAGAGGTTATATCTGTCAGGTTCTTCGTATACGCGGTTGTCAAATTCCATTTCAAGACCGGCAGTCGCATAGTTCGCATCGCGTGCGACCATATCAAGCCAGCTGTTACCAACTTCACATCTTCCGCCTACTTCGTACATTTCATTGAAGAAGTGGTTAGGCTGAATTGCTACTGCGTCATAGCCCATATCGTCAAGGATGAAATAACCGTTAGCATACTGGAAAGGAATCCAGTAAGTGTTATAACCAAGCTCGTGAGCCTTGTTGTTGAAGTACATATGATAGGAAGGAATATAACCTACCTGTTCACCGAGGTAGTAGAAACCTGTAAAATCAATATATTCGTAATTACCTTCATAGAAACGTTCAATTACTTCGTTAAACCACCAGTCAACACATTCCTGCCAGTCGTTTCTTACGTTGGGGTTGTACTGGTCAACTACTGTCCAGTCGTAGTATTTACCATCGAGCGGACCAAATTTCTTTGAGTTGGGATCAGATGCCGAAAGTCTTGCAGCACCGGGGTGCATAACAACGAGTTTAATTTTGTAATCCTTGTATTTTTCAGCGTCAACTTCCATAAGCTCTTCGCGTGCAATTCTTGCTGCTTCGTTAAGCTCGTCAACGTCACCGCCGTCTTTGAAGGTCTTGTCAAGGTACCAGTACCAGTCATTAGCAGTAACGCCCCAGTAAGAAGTACCTACGTCTTTGTTATATGCTGTACCGGAAGGAGTTCTGAGACCCAGGAGACAAACTGCATCGTACATTGTGTCAACAACTTTGTTGTCTGTATCAACATATGTTAAGTATGTACGATATCTTTCCTTAGTCCAGTTACCACGGAAGGAATCGGTGGCAGCGTTATATGCATAATAACCGTTGTAGCAGAGAACAAGGTCGTTGATACCACCTGTTTTCTCACCGGGTTTTCTGTAATCACGTCCGTTGTCGAGGTCGCGTGTACCGTTAGCGTCGATAGCACCTTCGATCTTTCCGTCGTAACCATAAATTTCGATTTCGTCGATCATGTTGGTACGTACCATTTCGATATCAACACGTACGTATCTTGCAGCTACTGCAGTAGCATCGGTAGGTACAAGGTCACGGATACCGTCGGAGGTAATTCTCCAACCCCATGTACAGATGCCACCCCACCAACAACGCTGGTAGTACCACTGTCTTGACAAGGGGTACCAGTTTTTACCATCCATAGAAGCGTATGTAAATACTGTCCAGGGATGTTCAGAAACACCGCCAAAGCCTGTAGCTTTGGAATTAAGTTTGATAGAAGCAATGGATTTTACTTCTTCAAAATCAAAGATAATAGTCTGATTCTGATGTGCTGTGGAAATATCATTGGGATCTGTCTGATAGTTTTCAGTGTATTTAACCCATGCAGGGTCGTTTGTATCGTCTGTACCGTAAACACCGTCAGAAAGCTGTTTCAAACCGATATCAGGCTGAGTATTATTTCTGTCCTGAACAGGGTTAGAAATGTAAGGTCTGTTAAGAGCCAAGTTATAGTAACCTGAGTCGGAAACTACTTCGGAAGCTTTTGTAGTTCTTCCTTTCTTACCGAATGCTTTGATTTCGTCGAGAGCAACGTATGTGTCAGCATCTTCTGTTGTTTCAACAGAAACCTTAAGGTATCTTGCGTAAACTTCGGTAGCACCGTCAACAAATCCGTTGAACGCAATAGAGCTGTCCCATTTGAATTCTACGTCACCGCTTGTTGTGTTATCGGGAGCTTTATAGATAGAAGACCAGTTCTTGCCATCGGAAGAGGAGTAGAATGTTACGTTTTTAGGTGCTGCGATGTTATTGTCTGCATCGTTTCTTGATGTTACTACAAATTCGCTGATAGAGTTGAATGAACCCATATCGAATGTGAATTCAACTTTGTTCTTTGTTTCATCTTCGCTATGTTTGAAACCTGTCCAGTTGCCGTCAAACAAAGTACCTGACTGCATATACAAACCGTCTGTCAAAAGACCGGGGGTACTTCTGTAATCAGCAGGACGGGAAACTGCGTACTCTTTGCCCTGAATGAGGTTGAAGGTAGCACCTTCGTCGGGGTTGAGCTCGTAGTCACCGTGAGGCATAGCTTCTTTATAAATGGAAATTTCATCAAGATAGATTGCATTTTCAGAGGTAAATGTAACTTTTACGTACTGTGCAGTTACTGCATTGTCAACAAAGTAGTTAAAACGGTTAACTCCGTCTGTACCTTTGATTTCTTCAGCCTTTGCAAACAAGTTCCAGTTTGTACCGTTGTTTGAATACTCAACTTTAATATCTGTGGGGGTATGAATTACCATCTGTTTTGTACTGGAAGCAAGAGTACCTACCTGAATCTGTTCAAAGGTTTTTGCTTCGCCCAAGTCGAGAGTAACAGAGAAATCGTGATATTTTGTATAGAAAGAACCGTCTCTTGCTTCTTCTTCATAAGAGGAAGCATCGTATCCTGCCCATGCAGGCAAGCTGTAAAGATCTGTACCACGGATACCGTCAGTAAGTTCTTTCTTATCTGTATCGGGGTTTGTTGTACCTGCATCCCATGCTGTTGTGTAGGAAGCACCGAGAGCAATATTGTTTGTATCAACGTATTCTTCGTCAGCATCCTGTTCGAATACAGTCTGTTCTTTCAAAACTTCGATTTCGTCGATAAGAACTTTTCCGTCAACGGGGAAAGTAACTTTAACGTATCTTGCTTTTGTGCCGTCAGGTAAGATAACCTGTGCTTTTGTAGAAACTGCATCAGTTGCATCTGTGCCTTCAACTGCAACTGTTTCAGCATCAGACCAGTCTGCCTTATCGTCGGAATAAGAAACGCTTACTTCTTCGGGGAAGACATAACCGTTTTCTTTATCGCTTAAGAAACGTGCATCAACCTGTTTGAATTCCTTAGCAGTTTCAAGGTCGATGATAATTTCAGCATCTTTTGTATATTCAACCCAGCTGTCATCACTTGAATTGAAAGGACCACGTTTGTTGTTTGTGAGTTTTTCACTGTCAGCAGAGTTGTTGGATTCGTATGCTTTTTTCTTAGCAATGTTGTTGGAGCTTGCATCAGGATTATCTTCAGATCTGGAGAGAATCTTGATTTCATCAAGGAACAACCATCCGTCGGGAACCATAGTAACTTTTACGTACTGTGCATCAACGGGAGCATAGGTAGTAAATTTATAAGGAATGATATGGTTACCGGAGGGGAATGCGGCAATAGAATCAGCACCAAGTCTTTCCCAGTTTTCGTTGTCGTTTGAAACGAAAACTTCAAACGTTCTTGAACCACGGATAGAACCGGAGGTAGAACCGAGGAAGCTTGTCTGGAGTTCTTCAAACGTCATCTTTTCACCAAGGTCAAAGATAAAGTCTACGGGAACTTTTGCGTTATAACCGGACCATGCAACAGCACCCCATTCAGTAGAAGTACTCTTGGAGCCGTCGGTAAGTTCTTTACCGTCTGTATCAGGGTAGTTAGGACCTGCAGAAGCGGATACTGTATAAGATTTGCCGAGAGCTACGTTATTTTCTACTGTTTCTTCGAGGTAACCGTCAGCTGTTTCACCTGTATCTTCTGCATAAGCATAAAGTTCATCGAAGAATGTCCAGTTGGAAACGTTGGAGAACGTATATCTCAAACCACTTACAGAGAGAGGAATACCATCTTTAGCAACGAAAACCAAAAATTCTTTGGAGCCAGGGTTTTCTCTTGTGATATTGCCTTCAAAGAGTTTTGTCCATTCGCCGCCGATAAGACCTTCGATATAAACTGTACCGGGGATACTAATACCGGATTTCTTATCATTGAGAACGCCGATCTGGAGTTCTTTAAACGTCATAGGCTCAAGGAAGTAGTCAAAGCTTACCTGAACAATACCGCCAACGTGTTTCATACCTACTGTGTAGCCTGTACCGGAGTTCCAGGATGTAGTTTTGTTACCGTCAGTAAGTTTTGTACGGTTGGGGTCTTTGTAACTTGCATGGAAGTTACCTTCAGGAATATTTGTGGAATAAGGAATGTTAAGTAACATATTGACACTCTGAACAGCTGTTACTGTAAGAACACATTCGTTACTTTCAACAGAGTCGGAGTAGCCTTCTTTTGTATTTGTGATAACTACCTTATATGTACCACTGTCGGAAACCCTTACACCTGTAAGTGTGAGTGTATCACTGTTTGTACCGATAGCATTGCCGTCTTTATACCACTGATAAGAAAGTGTACCACCGTCTGTAACGTTTGCATCAACAGAAAGTGTTACGTTTTGCTTAGCCTTGGCAGAAGCTGTAGAAGGCAAGTTTGTAACGATGTTGGGAAGCTGCAAGTTAAGACCTGCAGGGAATACGATAACTTCACAAGCAGAGCTTGTTACAGTTTTTGTAAATCCGTTAAGAGAGTTGCTTACTTTTACAGTATATTCACCGCTGTCAGAAAGTTTTGCATCGTCTACTGTGTATGTATCACTGTCGTCGCCGATTTCAACGCCGTCTTTATACCACTGATAGGAAAGATCGCCGCCGTCAACGTTGAAAGCATCAACGGAAAGTGTGAAAGAGTCACCCTCAACAACGTTCATCAAAGCATCAAGGTCAACGTCGATAACGGGATCCTTGGGTTTGATGGGCGCATCAGCAAATGCATAAACTTCACCGATGAAGGACCAGCCGCTTGCAGCAGGGATACCTACTTTTACAAACTGAGCATCAACGGGAGTATCAAGAGGAATTTCAAAAAGGTAAGTTGTATTCAAAGGAGCATCTTCGGGAATTTCACCTCTGAATGCTTCGGTATAAGACGAACCGTCAGTAGAATAAGAGAATACAAATTCTCCCTTAGGATATCCGATACCACCTGAGTTTGCGGAGTTAAGTGTGTATACTGCAAATTTGTCAATTACATAAACATCATCAAGTTCAAGGATGATATCAGACGTACTGCCTGCAGTAATTCCCTTAAATGCAGACCAACCTCCGTCGTAGAAGCTGAAACCGGGTTCATTACCATCGGTAAGTTCTCCCCCTGCATCAGGATAGCTTGTGTGTGCAGCGATAGACGTTCTGTACGCTACACCTTCAAGAACGTTTCTGTATTCCGATTCGGGTGCACCAAAAACAATACCGCTCGGAATTGCGCCTAAAACAAGAGCAATTGTCAAAAATGCGCAAAGTACTCTTTTTAAGCTTTTGAGTGAAAGTTTTTTCATCATAGTCCCTCCTGTTTATTATAAAGATAAAAAGGATATTTTTCTTATAACTATTGTACTTTATTTTTGTTTATAAGTAAAGGTCATTTTTTCGCATTTTTGTCCACTTTTTTCTGTTTCGTAAAATTCTTAAAGAAATTCTTAAAATATTTGATGTTTTTGAGGGGTTTTTTCGCATTTTTGCAAAAAAATTTTTCGGGGGAGATTTTTCAAAATTTAACAAAATACACATTTTTTAACAAAACAAAGATTTTTTCATCCAGAAAACGGCAAAAACAAACCTCTGACTCAACAAAGAGCCAGAGGTCATTTTTATTTTTTCCATGTAATGAATCCGTAACTTTCAAGAATCTGAAAATACTTTGTAAGTCTTTCGTATAAAGGGTTTGCTTTCTCTCCAAAATGAGCTTCGACGTCTTTGCCTAAATCCATAATGGATTTTTCGCCGTCAAGGATAGGCCAGATAAAGCTTCCCATCTCATCAAGATGCACGTAGCTTACTTTTGGTTTTTTCAGAATAAGCTGACACGCTTTATTAAAAAAGCCTTTGTTTTCAATTTCTAAAGTTACGATATTCTCTTTAACAGTCCAGTTATACTTCCCGTTACGCATCGGAATGCGTTCGAGATAATTTTCGCTTTTTACTTTCTTACTCATGCTTTTTTATTGCGTTTTTTCCAAACTGTGAATTTAAGCAATGTAAGAATAATAATTGCAAAGAGTACAAGACCACCGATGTTCATGAAGGGAGTAGTAAGTCCGAGTTTTGCAGAAAGGTCAACTGCTTTATCAACTCCGAATACTGCAAGGAGTGCAAGTAAGATACCGACTAAGCCTTCACCTGCGATCATACCTGAGCAGAAGAGAATACCATCGTTAACGATTTCTTTCTTTTCAGCTTCGTCTTTCTTCATCTTGTCGAAGATAAGACGGATAATACCGCCGACCATAATACAAGCGTTAAGCTGAACGGGGAGATATACACCGATAGCAAAAGGAAGTACGGGAATACCGATAAGTTCAACGATAACTGCGATAAATACACCAACAAACACGAGAGCCCAGGGAAGGTTTCCTTCCATAACGCCTTCGATGATGAGTTTCATAAGTGTAGCCTGAGGAGCAGCGAGCTGTTCAGAACCGAAGCCCCATGCACTGTCGAGGAGGTACAAAGTACCGCCGATAGCGAATGCTGCAGCAACTACACCAACGATTTCAGCATACTGCTGTTTTTTGGGTGTAGCACCGAGAAGGAAACCGGTCTTAAGGTCCTGAGAAGTATCACCTGCGATAGCAGAAACGATACAGATAATAGAACCGATGGAAATTGCACTGATCATACCTGCAACGCCAACTGTACCTGTAAGTTTCAAAAGAAGTGTTGCGATAAGAAGTGTTGCGATAGCCATACCGGAAACAGGGTTGTTGGAGCTACCTACAAGACCAACCATACGGGAAGAAACGGTTGCAAAGAAGAAACCGAATACAACAACGATTACCGCACCGAGGAAGGATACGGGAATAGCAGGAACGAGCCACACGAGCAATGTAAGAATTGCGATAGCAATAAGAACAACTTTGAAGTTCATATCACGTGCAGTACGTTCATTGGAAACTGTTGCAGAGCCTTTCATACTCTTCATAGCACCGCCGAAAGTCTTAACGATAAGCGGCAAAGACTTGATAAGGCTTATGATACCACCTGCTGCGAGAGCACCTGCACCGATGTATCTGATGTAAGAACTCCAGATAGCACTTGCGCCACCTGTTGCGTACATTTCACTGATAGGAGCTGTACCGGGGTACAATGTGATATCAGCGCCGAAAAGTACGATAAGGGGAATAATTACGAGCCAGGAAAGAACACCACCCGAGAACATGTAAGAAGAAATTCTTGCACCACAGATGTAACCAACGCTCATTACAGCGGGGTAAATCTGAGTACCGATTTCACCTGCAAAACCTTTTACACTTCCGGAAATTTCACCTGCAACGAGTTTAAGACCGTCGATGATGAATTTGAAGATTGCTGCAAATCCCATACCTGCAAATACAGTAGAAGCATTTGCGCCGCCTTCTTCACCTGCGAGTAAAACTTCTGCACAAGCTGTTCCTTCGGGGTACGGAAGTACGCCGTGCTCTTTTACGATAAGAGCGTTACGCAAAGGAACCATAAAGAAAACACCCAAAAGACCGCCGATTAAAGCGATGATGGTGATTTCAACGATGCCGGGCTTGTCCATTTTACCCTCAGCTGCCCAGAGGAAAAGTGCGGGTAATGTGAAAATAGCACCTGCTGCAAGGGATTCACCTGCAGAACCAAGTGTCTGAACAATGTTGCTTTCAAGGATAGAGTTTTTACGCATAATGATGCGGATTACACCCATTGCAAGAACTGCGGCAGGGATGGAAGCCGATACTGTCATACCTACTCTGAGTCCAAGATAAGCGTTTGCTGCGCCGAAAACAACAGACAGAATCACACCCATAATAATGGAGGTAACCGTAATTTCAGGAGTTACCTTTTCTGCCGGTACATACGGCTTAAATTCTTTTTTGTTTTCCATAACTATCTCCAATCTGAATTTAGTTTATTTATTATACTATAATTTGTTAATAAATGCAACTATTATTTACAATGCTCCAAAAGTTCACATAAAAGGTTGAAGGTACGGATTGCCGAAGATACACTGAGTCGTTCGTTTACAGTGTGAACTTCCCACATATCAGGGCCTATTGAGATACAGTCAAGTCCTTTTATTTTAGAAGAGAAAACTCCGCATTCAAGCCCTGCATGGATTGCTTCCACCTTAGGCTCCTCGCCAAAAGAATCTTTATAAATTTTCTTGTAAAGCTCCCTGAGCGAAGAGTCCTGCTTGTATTCCCAGGGAGGATAATATCCGCTTGACTCAATATCGTCAGTAACAAGAGAAAGGAAGGTAGTAAGCTTTCTTTTGAGCGCTTCCATAGCGGTTTCCTTACTGCTTCTTAAAGAAAAGAGAATTGTGAGTGACTCTTCTTCGGTCTTGAAAATACCGAAATTAAGAGAAGTTTCAACAAGTCCGTCGATATTGACACTAAAAGTCATAACGCCATTAAAGGCAGAGGATACAACGTAAATGATTTTTTCTTTTAATTCTTTTGAAAAAACCTTGTATTCTTTTTCTTCACCCGTAGTAACAACGGGAGAGAAGTCAGGCTCTCTGTCCGACATTTCATTTTTTATCACGTCAAGGCATTCGTTTGCTTTTAAAACAAAGTCTTCCTTATTATATACGCAAAGTTTGATTTCAGTGGAGTTGGGGATAGCGTTACTCTTATCACCGCCGTTTACGGAAATGATATCAAAATCCGCAACGTCTCTCATATAGTTTAAAAATCTACCCGCTAAAATATTGGAGTTTATTCTTCCACTGTTGATTTCAACGCCTGAATGACCGCCTTTAAGTCCTTTGAGGGCAACTGTCACAAGAGTACCTTTTTTAGTTTCTCTCGTTACTTTCACAGTAGCTTTAATATCGGTACCACCTGCGCAGGAAACGATAACGGTATCCTGTTCTTCACCGTCTAAGTTAATCATTTTTTTGGCTTTGAACAAAGACCCGTCAAGTGCCAGAGCGCCGTACATACCGATTTCTTCATCAGTTGTGAAAACCGCTTCGATAGGCGGATGAGGAATGTCATTACTTTCAAGAATCGACATAATCATCGCCACCGCAATACCGTTATCGGCACCTAAGGTTGTCCCTTTTGCGCGAAGAACGTCACCGTCAAAATAAACGTCGATACCGTCTTTTAAAAAATCCTTTTCACAGTCTTCCGTTTTCTGGCACACCATATCAAGATGTCCCTGCAAAATTACGGGGTCAGAATTTTCGTAACCTTTTGTCCCTTCCTTATAAATTATTACGTTTTTAAGTTCATCTTTTACGTATTTAAGGGAATGCTTTTTCGCAAAATCTACACAATGTTCAGAGATTTGCTCCATATTCCCCGAACCTCTTGGCACTGCCGAAAGGTCATTGAAAATTTCAAGAATTCTTGTAGGAAACATATTTTTTCTCCTTTAAAAAACATTACTTTTGTTAGTATACCAAACTTTTATATTAAAGTCTACATTTTTTGAAAGTTTTGTGACTTTGTCACAGAAAACGGGCAATATATATGTTATACTGTACTCACTAAAAAAGAAAGGAAGTATTGTTATGGTACTTAAAATTAATAAAGAAAATATAAACGAAGTTATAAAAAGTGAGAAAAAAGTTTTGCTCGACTTCTATGCCGACTGGTGTGGACCCTGCAGAATGGTTTCCCCGATAGTTGACGAAATTGCTGAAGAAAATCCCGATTATCTCATCGGCAAAATCAACGTCGATGAAGAACCTGATTTAGCTCAGGAATTCGGTGTTATGAGTATACCGATGCTCGTAGTTTTAGAACAAGGTGAAATCGTAAACAGTTCCGTCGGTGCTCGTCCAAAAGCACAGATTCTCAGTATGTTAGAGGACTGATATGGATAAAATTTACGACGTTGTTATTATCGGCGGAGGTCCTGCGGGATATTCCGCCGCCCTGTACGCATCAAGAGCAGGGCTTGATACCCTCGTTTTAGAACGGATGGCACCTGGTGGACAACTGACGTTAACCGACGTTATTGAAAATTATCCCGGTTTTGAAGAAGGTATCGACGGGTTTGCACTCGGTATAAAGATGCAGCAAAATGCCGAACGTTTCGGGGCAGTTACCGAATACGGTGAGGTTTTATCGGTGGATTTTTCGGACAAAATCAAAAAAGTCACAACCACTGACAAAACTTATCATTCAAAAACTGTAATAATCGCAACGGGAGCAAACCCCAGAAAGCTTAATCTCCCCCATGAGGAAGAATTAACGGGCAGAGGCGTTCATTATTGTGCCCACTGCGACGGAAGATTTTACAAGGATAAGGTGGTTGCCGTAATCGGTGGCGGAAACTCCGCAGTTTCGGATGCACTGTATCTTTCAAATATCGCAAAAAAGGTTTATCTTATCCACCGCCGTGACAGTTTAAGGGCAACGAAAATTTATCACGAGCCTTTAATGAAAGCGCAAAACGTTGAGTTTTTATGGAACAGTACAGTATCCGAAATAATCGCTTATGAGAAATTTGAGGGGATTATCTTAAGCGGTGACAGAAAGCTTCTCTGCGACGGGCTTTTTGTGAGTATAGGCAGAAATCCCGCTACGGATTTTCTTAAAAATGCAATTTCACTCGACGATAACGGTTATATCATCGCAGATGAATCAACGAAAACGAACGTTGACGGCGTTTTTGCCGCAGGGGACGTGCGTACCAAAGCGTTAAGGCAGGTAGTGACCGCAGTTTCCGACGGAGCAGTTTCTGTACATTATGCAGAAAGATATATACAAGGAGGTTAAATTATGCTTACAATAGGACAGAAAGCACCCGAATTTACCTTACAGGATAAAGACGGGAAAAATATTTCAATATCGGATTTCAAAGGTAAAAAGGTGGTACTTTATTTCTACCCCAAAGACAACACCCCCGGGTGTACCCGTCAGGCCTGTGCTTTTGCAGGTGCTTATAACGAGTTTAAAAACAAAAACGTTGAGGTTATCGGAATAAGCAAAGACAGTACGGCTTCTCATATAAAATTTGCCGAAAAGCATAATCTTCCCTTTATTTTGCTTTCCGACCCTGAGCTTCTGGCAATAAAAGAATACGGAGTATGGCAGGAGAAAAAGCTTTACGGCAAGGTAAGTATGGGCGTTGTACGTACCACGTTTATTATCGATGAAAACGGAAATATCGAACATATTATGCCAAAAGTAAAACCCGACACAAATGCAGAGGAAATCTTAAAAATGATATAAAAAAATCCCGAAACGGAATTTCCGTTTCGGGATTTAATTTTAAACAGTTAAACGAGTTTTTCAGGGTCTACAACGTAAGTACCACATGCGATTTTAATAAGGTCTATCAAAGCAAAAATGTAACCAATTCCGCAGAAGAAAGACATAATAATTCTGAAAATACCTTTTTTGGTTTCACCCATCATAAAGTTATGAATACCAAGTCCGCCGATAAGAACGGCAACAATTATCATTACAACTTTATCCTGACCGTTTAAGTAATCGCCGTTAGATTTTTTGTTAGCAACACCACAGTTAAGGCAAACGTCAGCATTTGTTGCAATTTCCTTACCACAGTTAGCACAATATTTATTACCTTCACCGGTTTTAACTCCGCATTTAATGCAGATAGCCTGATTATCGTTCATTATTTCGCCACAGTTTTTACAATACATAGAGATTACCTCCTTTTTTTGTTGAGGACATTTTACCATAAAATGCCAAGTTTTGTCAAATTACGAGTTTTTCTATCCAGCTCAGAACAAATCCGACGGATATAAAAATCCACAGCAACAGATTAAGCTTTTTGTTTTTAAATATCCTCCCGTCAAACAAAAAACCTGCAAAAAGCAAAGGCAAAGACCAGAACATCTTATGACAAAAATAGGCTTTCTCAATATTAAAATTCAAAACTGAAACCCAGGCTCTCGTCATTCCGCAACCGGGACAGGGGAATTTAAAAAGCATATCAAAAGGACAGTTAAGCGGTGTAAGATACAAAATCAAAGCATAAATAAAAATCAGTATTATTGCTATGATTTTAACTTTAAAATTATGAATTTTCATTAAAATTCCTACTTTGAAAAATTCTCTTTAAGGCATTCTAAGGTTTTTTTGCCTGCATCAAAGATATAATTCCAGTCACCGCCTGCGAAAATCATATCAAAATCAAACTGTGACCAGAATTTTATCGTCTTTTCATCAAAACCACCTGCAAGACCTGTGTATTTACCGCTTTCTTTGATTATCTTCATAGCTCTTTTTATCTCGTTTACAGTGTTTTCACCGAAAACTTCTAAAAATTCATTAATAGAACCCGACAAATCGTTAGGGCCAAAGATAAAGCCGTCAATATAAGGGTTTTTCACAATTTCGGGAAGCTCGTCAATAAAGTTTTTGCTTTCAATCTGTACGAACCTGAGCATCTCAAAGCTTTGTTTTCTCGAATACTCTTTGGCATCCAAGGCTCCGTATTTTATAGCACGCATCGGTCCGAATCCCCTTGTGCCTTCAGGCGGATAGAGAGTATATTTAATAAGTCTTTCAACCTCTTCTTTCGTCTGTACAAAAGGGAAAAGTATGGCGTCAGGGCCAAGCTCCATTATTTTTTTAGTAAATGTCAGATCATCCTGAGGCACACGCACCAGAGCTGCCATACCGGTAGATTTTGCGGCATTTAAGTGACACAAAACGTCTTTTAAAGACATATAACTGTGCTCCATATCAATCCAGACACAGTCAAAACCTGCATTCCCGAATATTTCACAAATAGCGGGGTCTGTAAGACAGGCAAGAGTTCCGTTTACCTTTTTATTCTTTTCAAGCATTTCTCTTAATTTATTCATAACATCATCTCCTACCACAAAATTTTAGCACAATTTACCCATTAAGTAAATATAAAAGTTTAATATTTTAGCATATTACCTCTTTACTTTGTTAAAATATTGTGTTATAATACAGAAAACAGCATTTAAGTTGTTTTCAAAAATTTGAAAGAATGGTGAATTATTATGAAAAAGACATTAAGCTTACTTATGGCACTCGTTATGTCACTCGGTATCGTTTTGACAGGTTGTGGCAACGAAGTTGAAACTGCAAAACTCGTAATGGGTCTTGACGACTCCTTCCCTCCTATGGGATTCAGAGATGCAAACGAAGAAATCGTTGGTTTTGACGTAGACGTTGCAGCAGCAGTTGCTGAAAAAATGGGCGTTGAACTCAAACTTCAGCCTATCGACTGGGCAGCTAAAGAACAGGAACTCAACACAGGCAACATCGACTGCATCTGGAACGGTTTCACAAAAACTCCCGAACGTGAAGAAGCTATGACACTTTCTATGCCTTATATGAAAAACACACAGGTTGTAGTAGTTCTCGCTGAAAGTGAAATCAATACAATCGCTGACCTCGCTGACAAGAGTGTAGCTGTTCAGGGTGGTTCTTCCGCTGAAGACGCAATCGCTTCTATGCCTGAATTCAAAGAAAGCCTCAAAGAACTCGTTACAGTTAAAGACAACGTTCTTGCTATGAACGACTTAAACGTTGAAGGTACAGCTGCAGTTGTTATGGACGAAGTAGTTGCAAGATACTATACATCCAAAGCCGAAGGCAAATATCGTTTGCTCGATGAAAAACTCGCTGACGAAGAATACGTTATCGGTTTCAAAAAAGGCAACGAAGAACTCCGTGACAAAGTTGAAACTGCTTTAAAAGAGCTCAAAGAAGAAGGCAAGCTCGCTGAAATCGCTACTAAATGGTTCGGCGCTGACATCACAACAATCGCATAATTTAAATACTGATATCATTTTACAGCAGGCAGTATTACTGCCTGCTGTTTCTCACTAAAACGACTGGAGGGAAGAACGTGAATTTCGATGCATTTTTGGAATTTATTGATTTCGATATGCTTTCAAACCTTATTCCGCAGATGCTTAAAGCATCGCTTGTAACAATCGAGATATTCTTTCTCACCCTTGGACTTTCCATTCCGCTCGGTTTTATAGTATGCTTTGGCAGAATGTCAAAAAACGTTGTTATACGCGAAATAATAAAATTTTATCTGCTCATAATGCGTGGTACACCTCTTATTCTGCAGCTTATATTTTTCTATTTTGCTCCGGGATACGTAGGACTCAGAATTCCCAGATTCTGGGCAGCAATTTTAGCATTCGTTTTAAACTACGCCGCATACTTCTGTGAAATTTTCCGAAGCGGTATTGAGTCTATCCCCGTGGGTCAGCACGAAGCAGCTTACATACTGGGTTTTAACAAAACTCAGACCTTTTTCCGTATTTCCCTGCCGCAGGTTATTAAAAAGATACTTCCGCCAACAGGAAGTGAGTGTATGACACTTGTAAAGGATACCGCCCTTGCGCAGACTATCGGTGTAGCGGAAATGTTCAGACTTGCACAAACTGCAACGTCAAGAGAATTTTCTATTATTCCTATTTTCGTCGCAGGTATTTTCTATCTTGTTATGAACAGTCTTGTCGACGTAGCATTCAGTAAGATGGAAAAATCATTGAGTTACTATAATTAAGGAGGAAGAATATGAGCGTTTTAACTGTCGAAAATGTTAAAAAGAGCTTCGGTGACTTAGAAGTTATCAAAGATATTTCTTTTTCCCTCAATGACGGCGAGGTACTTGCAATCATAGGGCCTTCGGGTTCAGGTAAATCCACCCTGCTTCGCTCAATTAATATGCTTGAAACGGTAGACGGCGGAACGATTACTATCTGTGACGACGTACTCGTTTCGGGAGAAGTGCCCGTTTATGCTTCTAAAGAAATGCAGAGAAAAATCCGTCTTAACACCGGACTTGTTTTCCAAAACTATAATCTTTTTCCGCATTTTTCCGTTTTGCGTAACATTACCGAAGCGCCCGTAAGAGTGCTCGGAATGGACAAAGACGAGGCAGAAAAAATTGCCCGTGAACTTTTAAAGAAAATGGGGCTTTCCGAAAAAGAAAACGCATATCCCTGTCAGCTTTCGGGCGGTCAGGCACAGCGTGTTTCAATCGCCAGAGCAATGGCGTTAAATCCGAAAATCCTTTTCTTTGATGAACCCACCTCGGCGCTCGACCCCGAGCTTACGGGAGAAATCTTAAAGGTTATAAAAGAACTTGCCAAAGAAAAGATGACGATGGTTATCGTAACTCACGAAATGGCGTTTGCAAGAGAGGTTGCAGACAGAGTTATCTTTATGGACGGTGGCGTTATCGTTGACGAGGGTACTCCCGAAGAGCTCTTCACCTCAGAAAACAAACGAACAAAAGAATTCTTAGGCAACTATTATCAATCAGCATTATAAACAAAAGACAGGTTTCAAAAGAAATCTGTCTTTTTTGTTCGAATAAAAACCCCTTTTAAAGTAATACTCTTAAAGAGGGGGGATTTTATGGAAATTAAAATTAAAAACGTCAAAAAATTCCTCTTAATTTCGTTAAGCGCGGTTATTTTATATATACTTATTCAAAATCCGCAAAGAATAAAAGGCGTCATCACTTTTATTTTTTCGGTGTTTTCGCCGTTTTTTATCGGTTTTTGCCTTGCGTTTATCTTCAATATCCCGCTTAAGTTTTTTGAAAACAAAATATCTCTTCCAGAAAAAATAAAACGTCCCATCTGTCTTATAATCACCTATCTCTCATTTTTCTCGGTGATATTTCTTGTGTATTTTTTCGTAGTCCCCGAACTCAAGAAAAGCTTTGAGCTTCTTTTAAGAAATCTTCCCGAATACCTTTCAACGCTTGAATTGTGGATAGGAAAACTCACCGAACGATTTAATCTGACTGAAACAAGCCTTGATAACGTGCAGATGCTTTTAGGCTCAATCGGAGAAAATGCAAAAAGAAATATGCCCCGCGTTTTAGACGGCACAATGGATATTGTAAGAAAAGTCATAAGCTCGGTTGCAAAGCTTTTGATAGGCTTTGTTTTCTCGGTTTATATCCTTTTGCAAAAAGAAAGGCTCTGCAAAAACGTAAAAAAAATCCTTTTTGCTTTTTTAAACAGCAAAAAGGTGGATTTTTTAACGGCACTCGGCGGTCTTTCGAACGAAATTTTTGCAAAATTCGTTTTCGGACAATTCACCGAAGTAATTATAATAGGCGTTTTATGTTTTATCGGGATGAAAATATTCTCGATGCCTTACGCACTTTTAATCTCGGTAATAATAAGTATTACGGCGTTTATTCCGTTTTTTGGTGCATTCATCGGCACGGGGTTCGGAGTTATCCTGTTACTCGTAATCAAGCCAATAACAGCTTTCTGGTTTGTCGTATTCATTATAGTTTTACAACAGATAGAAGGAAATTTTATCTATCCCAGAGTGGTAGGAAGTTCAATAGGTCTGCCCGGGATACTCGTATTGTCGGCAGTAGTGCTCGGAAACAACCTTTTCGGGGTAGCGGGAATGATACTGGGAGCTCCCGTATCAGCCGTTTTTTACGCCTTTTTCAGAGGACTTGTCAATAAAAAGGTCAGTGACAAATGCAACTGCACCCGTGATAGCTGAAAACAAAGCGAGTATGCCCGTCACCAGGTAACTGTGATCGGGTCTTATCTTATTGCTTATAAGAATAGCTTCGGGTCCGCCGTCGTTATCGAGGACGTACGCCGCAGATTTATGACCCGCAAAATAGGTTTTAAAACGTTTTATTCCTACAACCTTATCGGCAAGAAAATCGGTTATCAAAAGCAAAACTGCGAGTAATCCACTTATAACGGAAACTGCAACAAGTAAGCGTTTAAAAGTTTTCATAAGCGTACCTCCTTTTATTCAATTATACTGCATCCCCTTTTAAAATGCAAATATTATTGAAAAATATCAAAAAAAGTGGTAAAATAGTTTCAAATGAGGTGATAGTATGGTACGCTATGCCGTTATCGGTACAAGCTGGATTACCGAATCTTTTATACAGGGCACTAATACTTTCGGCGGGTTAAAACTCACTGCCGTCTATTCAAGAAGCAAAGAAAAAGGCGAAGCTTTTGCGAAGAAATATAATGCAGAATACGTCTTTGACAATCTTGAAAAAATGGCAGAGTCTGATAAAATCGATGCCGTATATATTGCAAGTCCCAACGTTTTTCATTATAGTCAAAGCAAACTTTTTCTCGAAAACGGAAAGCACGTTATCTGCGAAAAGCCGATAACGGTTGAGCCCGAAGAACTCATTAAGCTTCAGTCACTTGCAAAAGAAAAAAATCTTATTTATATGGAAGCTATTATGATGCTTCATCTTCCGCAGAGAAAGGTTATAAAAGAAGCTCTTAAAAAAATCGGAAAAATCACTTCCGCAAGATTTGATTTTTCGCAGTTCTCCTCAAAATACGAAGCTTTGGCACAAGGGGAAATCCCAAATATTTTCAACCCCAAAATGGCAACGGGTTGCCTTATGGACTTAGGAATTTACTGCGTTTACCCCGCTATAGATTTTTTCGGTGAACCGAAAGAAATTATAAACCGTGCTACCTTTTTGAAAACGGGTGCCGACAGTGTGAACAACGCTGTTTTCATCTACCCTGACAAACAAGTCAATATATCCTGCTCAAAGGTGGGTCAGAGTCACTCGGGTTCGGAAATTATGGGAGATAAAGGAACGATAACGATTTCTTCCATCTCTAAGCTCACCGATATGGATTTGATTTTGCAAAACGGTGAAAAGGAAAATCTGGTTGGAAATATTGAAAAACATATTCTTATGAGCTATGAAGCAAAAAGCTTTTACAATTACATTACTGATTTTGAAAAATACAAAGACGAATATTATGAAAACAACAAAATCACTTTGACAGTAAGTAAAATTATGAAAAAAATGCGTGATAATGCAGGAATTTCTTTCGACTTTTAAGAAAGGCGGAATTTCAAATGAAAAAATTTATAGCAATAGTCACATTAGTTTCAATGTTTCTTTGCGGTTGCGGTAAAAAAGAAACCGTTGAACCCGTAGTTACAGAGCCTATAGCAACTGTAAAAACGGAATACTTTAAAAATCCGCTCACAAACTATCCCGTACTTACAAGAGATGAACTGGGATATCGTCCCGTGGCAGCTATGATAAACAACGTGGGGGCAGCCCTTCCGCATCGTGGTCTGTCACAGGCAGACATCATTTACGAGGTTGTCGTTGAAGGTGGCATAACCCGTCTTCTCGCAGTTTTCGGAAACGCAAAAAATATGCCGTACGTAGGCCCCGTCAGAAGTTCCAGACATTATTACGTTGATTTTGCTTTACCTTATAATGCAATTTATCTGCATTTTGGCGGAAGTCCCGCAGGTTACGACAGAATTAAGTCAACTGGCATAGACAATATAGACGGTATGGCGTACAGCCTTGATTTTTATCAGGATAAAGCGCGTGCAAACTCAAAAGGCAAAGAGCACAGTTATTTTGTAAGCGCCGACGAATTCTATCCGATAATGGAAATGACAGGATACGAAATGATGGGTGAAACCAAAGCACCCTTTGAGTTTTACGATACCGAATATTTCCCTGAAAATAAAAACGGTAACGAAGTTTTCGCTTCCTTCTCAGGTGGGGCAAGTTCCACTTTTACTTACGATGCTTCAACGGGCCTTTACTTCAAAAAGCGAAACGGAACAAAGCACATTGATGCCGATACCGGCACAGTTTTAAACTACAAAAATATTTTAGTTCTCTTTACAAGTATCGGAAGCTATAACGGCGAGGCGTTAAGGCGCGAGGTTTCTCTCTCATCGGGCAAAGGCTACTACATCACAAACGGCGGTAAGGAAGAAATTTCCTGGAAGAAAGGTGCATCGCAGAATCAGTTTGTTTTCACAAACTCAGATGGTGAAAATTTAAAAGTAAATTCAGGTAAAACCTATATCTGTATCATCAGCACCGACAGACAAAAAAATACAGTTATTAAATAACAGAAAGCCGTGTTTCAACACGGCTTTTATTTTTTTTGAAAAATATCATTTTTTCTATTGCATTTTTAAGATTATTGTGATAATATAAAGGCGATGTAAACGATTACATCAATTACCTCGAAGGGAGAATTGTAAAATGGCAAAAAAAGGAGACCTCAATGCCTTTCAGGCAAAAGGCACAAATGACAAAGAAATTGATGTCAGCAAAAAATTAAAAGTAGGTATTATAGGTACCGGTTGGATTGCTGAAGCTCACGTTATGAGATATCAGCAGATGCCCGACGTTGAAATCGTTGCAGGTGCAGATATCGTACCCGGCAAAGCAAAAAAATTCTTTGAAGAATGGAAAGTTGAAGGTGCACGTGCTTACGAAAGCATTGAAGAAATGTTTGAAGCTGAAAAGGACCTTGATGCAGTAAGTATCTGTACATACAACGCAACTCACGCTGAATGTGCAATCTATTCTCTCAAACAGGGCGTTAACGTACTTTTGGAAAAACCCATGTGCGTTACAACCGAAGAGGCTCTCGACATTATGAAAGCTGAAAAAGAAAGCGGAAAAATCATTTCTATCGGCTTCCAGCCCCGTCTTGACCCCAATATGCAGAAAATCAAAAAAATCGTTCAGTCCGGTATCTTAGGTAAAATCTATTATATCCAGACAGGCGGCGGCAGAAACCGTGGTATCCCCACACCTTTCGGTACAACATTTATCGAAAAAGATACAGGTTGCATCGGCGCAGTAGGTGATATCGGATGTTATTCTCTCGACCTTGTGCTTAACGCTATCGGATATCCCAAACCCTTGACAGTAACAGGTTATATGTCCGATTTCTTCGGCAAGGACCCCGAATATTACACCGTTGACGGCAAACCTGCAGAATATGCTGAAAAATTCGGAGTTGACGATTTTGCAGCTGCTTTTGTTCGTCTTGAAGGCGGAATCATCCTCGACTTCAGAATTGCATGGCATATGGTACTTGACACCCCCGGTGACACAATCATTATGGGTACAAAAGGTTCTCTCCGCGTTCCTTCCACAGGTTGCTGGAACGGCACATTGGATAAACCCCTTGTATTGCACTCTGAAATTGATGGTACTTTGGTTGAAACAGTTATTCCCAAGGAATATAGCCCCTCTTATCCTGAAAAAGACGGTTTCTACTACAAAATCCGTTCCTTCCTCGATGCTATCAAAGAAGGTGGCGAGGCTCCCGTTCCCACAAGCCAGATTCTCTACAACCAGGCTATCATTGACGGTATTGTAAAATCCTCTAAACTCGGCAGAGAAATCGAGCTTAACCTTCCTGATTTTAAATAATATTAACATATAAAAACCGCACCCTTAACAGTGCGGTTTTTTATATGTTTTTTTGGAAAAATATCATTTTTTCTATTGCATTTTCAATATTATTATGATAATATTAAGGTGATGTAAACGATTACACCAAATCCCGAAAGGAGAAATTAAGAATGGCAAAAAAAGGCGACCTTAATGCCTTTCAGGCAAAAGGAACAAGCGAAAAAGAAATTGATACCAGTAAAAAATTAAAAGTAGGTATTATCGGTACAGGTTGGATTGCTGAAGCGCACGTTTTCAGATTTCAGCAGATGCCCGACGTTGAAATCGTTGCAGGTGCCGATCTTATCCCCGGCAAAGCTGAAAAGTTCTTTAAAGACTTTGGTGTTGAAGGAGCTCGTTGCTACGAAAGTCATATTGATATGCTCGAAGCTGAAGAACTCGACGCCGTAAGCGTTTGTACATATAACGCAACACACGCTGAATGCACCATTGACGCTCTTAAAAAAGGTGTTCACGTGCTTCTTGAAAAGCCCATGTGTGTTACAACAGAAGAAGCACTTGCTATCATCGAGGCTGAAAAAGAAAGCGGCAAAATCGTATCCGTAGGTTTTCAGCCCCGTTTTACCGAAAGTTCAAAAAGACTCAAAAGAATTGTTCAGTCAGGCGTTTTGGGTAAAATCTACCATATCCAGACATCAGGTTTTAGCAGACACCGCGGTATTCCCACACCTTACGGCACAACTTTCATTCAGAAAGAAACAGGCGTCATCGGTGCGGTTGGCGATATCGGTTGCTATGCACTCGATATGGTGCTTAATGCAGTTGGTTACCCCAAACCTTTGACAGTAACAGGACGTTTGTCCAATTTCTTCGGTACCGACCCTGATTACTTTGTAACCGAAGGTAAACCCGCAGAATATGCAAAAATATTCGGCGTTGACGATTCTGCCAGTGGCTACGTTCGTTTTGAAGGCGGAATTACAATGGACTTTAAGATTGCATGGCATATGGTATGTAACTCCCCCAGCGATACCCTCATTATGGGTACAAAAGGCACATTGCGCCTTGTTAAAGGCTCTCCGAATTCATTGATTCTTCATACCGAAATCGACGGAGCTTTGGTTGAAACCGCTCTCCCCGAAATCAAAGAAGCCAGATATCCTGAAAAAGACCAGTTCTATTACAAAGTGCGTTCTTTCCTTGACGCTGTTAAAGAAGGGGGCAAATCACCCGTTCCCACGTCTGAAATTCTTTATAATCAGGCAATTATTGACGGTATCGTAAAATCTTCTAAGCTCGGCAGAGAAATCGAGCTTAATCTTCCGGAGGTAAAATAATGAGTAATTTAAAAGTAAGTATTCAGCTTTTTTCAGTTCGTGACGAAATGAACGCCGATATGTACGGCACACTTAAAGCTTTAAAAGAAATGGGCTATGATTACGTACAATGGTGGACCGGTTACCGTAGCGAACATTCCTTTGCAGAAATCAGAAATATTCTTGATGAGTTAGGGCTTAAATGTATTTCTGCTCATGCAGGCAACGAAGAAATTCTTGATGGCGGTCAGGAATTTATCGACGGTCTTAAGGAAATGGGTATCAGATACGTTGCCCTCCCCTGGATGGGATATGACGATCTCAAAGGTGGCGCAAACTGGGAAGGTTCAGTTGAAAAGCTCAAAAAAGTGGGGCAGATTTTAAAGGACAACGGCATCACCTTCCTTTACCACAACCACGAGCACGAATTTGAATTGTATGACGGAAAAACTTATGCAGACTGGCTTTTCGAGGCAATTCCCTCCGACTTACTCCAGACGGAGTTTGACACTTGTTGGGTAGCATACGGCGGATATAACCCTTGCGAATATCTCAAAAAATATTCAGGAAGAAGCCCTGTTGTTCACCTTAAAGACTTTATCTGCGATCATGTAGCAAATGCTCCCGATGCAAGTAAACAATATAGCAAGGAATTAGCAAGAAACGAAAACGGCTTTATGTTAAAACCCGTAGGTTACGGACAGCAGGATTTCCCCGCTATCATCAACGCTGCAATAGACGCAGGTGCTGAAGAAATCGTTGTAGAACAAGATCTCTGGCCTGAGCATACAGCTTTGGAAGCAGCAAGACTCAGTAGAGAATATCTTAAATCATTAGGTTACTAAAAAATAAAAGTCAGGAGATTTTCTCCTGACTTTTTTATTTGAAAAACGCTTCCAAAAATTCATCAAGCGGTCCGTCATACAAGGCTTCGCAGAGGAAGGAATAGGTCATCTGGTCACCATTTGCATAGTAAATATGAGTTTTACCCTCATACTCAAACAAATCAAGGTCGCTGCAGTTGATATTAAGACCCGTCTGCAAAAGCTCGTAATCATCTGCTGAGAAAACAACACCATTTTTTGGAATTCTGTCCTCATCACTGAACATCATAATGGGATTATGAAGTCCCACTTCCCAGTGTTCAAAATTTTGTGTTCTATAGATATATGGGGCGTATCTGCAGGCAGGCAGACGCTCAAGACAAATCATATAATAATATCCGTTTGCATATCTCAAAACAGGGCAGGCATTATATCGTTCTTTGGTATAAGAACATTTATCAGGCATCATCTTCCAGTTTACAAGGTCTTTGCTTTCTGCAAAAAAGCTTGTAAATGGTTCTCCTATTTCAGGGATATCAAATCCTTCTTCGGCACATACTTCAATTGCAATAACGTATTTGTCACCGCCCTTACAAACTGAAGTGTTCCACATTCTGCGGTCAGGACAGTTTATAATATCTTTTTCTTCCCAGTTTTTAAGGTCCTTTGTCGAAAACATTTTTACAGTATGGCCACCACGGGGATCGTGCCACTCAGTTTGATTTTCTGACTGATACATCGTAAGTGCTTTGTCATCACGGGTAGAAGTTGCAAAAGCATAAAGAGTATCACCGTCCACAAAGCCCGAAGCAAAATAACAGTTTTCGCCAAAAGGTTCTGACACCTCATTCGTTTTAAGGTTTCTTACGCGAATATACTGTTTATTCACTTTTTCGTCAGGTTCGACACTCTCGACAATAACAGGAACGCCGTTAAACATAACGGGTGTCTGCTCCATACCGCGTTTTATTGCACCAAGTTTTTTAATAACAGGAGCAGAGCCTACCTTTTGATGAAGTCCGTATAAAAATTCGCTCATTTTTATCCTCCTAACTTCCGAGTTTCACATCACGGAACAATTTAACCTGATTATTTTTGATATACTCTCTGTCAAAAGAAACTTTCTTTTCAGTACTGTAAGCGTATATTTCATCACCCGTACAGGTATCAAACTCGTATACGCCTTCTTTTTCAGCGAAAGGAATTTCTGTTTTGAAAATAACTTTATTTACTTTTTCAAAAGCAAGGGAAAGTTTTTCTCCCCTGAGTGACGTTATTTTTGCAAAAAATTCACCTTTATTATAAATAGCTTCCACTTTAAATCCACCCTGTGCCATAAGTGAAAAAGCATAGCTTTTATCATTTCGTACAGCAGGGAAAAGTCTTACAGTACCATCAAAGCTCTGCAAAAGCATTTCGTTTATCGCAGTAGATATAATCGGCAACGTTTCGTAATCAAAATGCCTGAAATTATATTTAGGTGTACTGGCTTTTTCATGGGTAAAATCATTTTCCGTCAGATAACTGTCATATGGATTTTGGTACACCTGAAGCCCGTCAGGGCAGTCAGCTCCAAAACCTTGCGGATATATCATCCACGTATTTATGGTGTTTTCTATATACTTATCAAGCAAATCAGATAATCCCATACGTGCAAGATAAATAGGCTCCATACACCATTGCATACACTTTCCGTCTTCAGAATTCTCATCACACGGTGCATGCAAACAAACACTGTTATAAACAAGGTCAAAAATTTTAGATCCCTCATCTTTTATACCTATATTACCCGACGGGAAAAGCAAGGACATTTCGATATCGGGAAATCCGTAGGTATCATTCTTACGCTCGCCGAAAGTTCTTCGTTTAAGTTCGTTTGTACCCGTTAGTCTGCCGATTGCCAACACGTCTTCACCTTTGATATCGTAACCTTTTCCTATACCATGCAAAAACTTGCCGTTTTTATATTCATCAGGATACATCGGCAGGGTTACTTCTTTGTATGGGAATAAATTTCCAAGAACTTCTTTGTATTTATCATCATTCTTTTCTTTGATGAGAGCTTTAAAAAGCACCTCAATCATAACGTAATCGGTAATACTGTCATCATACAAAGGCGAACCTTCATAGCAAAGGCTTTCCGAAATGCGGTAAAATCCGTTTTCATCCTTTTTAAGCTTATCAATATAAAACTCGGCAACACTTTCCATAACAGGCAACGCTTTTTTGAAGAAATCCTTATCACCTGTATAAAGATAATGGGTATAAAGCATCATCGCAATCTGTGCACCGGGAGTAAAATTGCTCCCCGCCTCGACGTCATTTCTTCCGAGTCGGTCGCAGATATCACAGTAAAAAGCGCCCTTTGAATTTTTGTATTTCTTAGCAAAATTTTCTGCCATGGGTAACTGATTTATCCTGAAATTATAGTAAGTTTTTAAAAGTTCAGGATGGTTTGCGGCATCAAGCGGATGACAGGCGTGTTGCATATTGTAATGGAAAAAGTGATTCCACGGAACAAAATCGTGATAAAATCCCCACAAACCGTTGCAAAAATGCGAGGGATATTCGCCCTTCATTGAACTGTTTGCGTAATAAAGATTTAAGTACCACAAATTTTCACGGTAATCGTTTTCTGTGGGCAGAGAAACAAAGGATTTACTCCAGAAATCCGCCCAACTGCCTGAATGTTCCGAATAAAGCTTTTCATAACCTTTTTTGGAGGCATTCATCACAAGTTTTTCTGCTTTTTTAGATGCATCTTCTTTATTTTCGCCGGTAGCAACAGAGATATAATATGTAAGACTATGATTTTTACTCTGCTCGGCTTCGGCGGTTGCCGTGTGCTTACCCATAGTCTTTAGATCAATTTTGTCGTCTGAAACAGGCAGACATGCAACACAAAAAGTTGTGCCGTTCAATTCCTGTACTATTTTTATTATTTTTTCATCCGCAAAAGAAGATGTTCCTGAAAGCCCTATACTTTTATCGTTTCGGTGAAAAAGATACCAGAACCACATAGTTCTGCTTCCCCATCTTTCCAGTTTTGCCGAAACGGGAAGTTCGTCCTCACTATCAACATCCATATGAATAACCGCAACCTTATCCTCCAAGACAAAGGCGGTTACATCGGTTTTTATAAAAGGAGTTTTGGAAGAAATTTTTGCAGTACCATCGTAAAGAGAAAGTCTTGCCTCAAAATCCTCCTGATACAAAAATTCAAACGCAGGGCAATTAAGGTCAATTGTAAAACTTGCACCATGTCGGCAGGTAGTAAGATTTTCGCTACCCTCAATAAAAGGCGTATCCATCCATGGAACATCAAGTGACGCACACTCAGGGTTTACGGGAGACGGTGCATCATCCCACAGATCAGTTTTATTAATAGCTATATTTATCTTGTTTTCCGAGGTCCACAAAAGGCACCCTACGTCGCCATTTCCTATCGGAAGTCCGTAAGTTGCATCATGTGAAGGCGTCTTGAAAACAACGTCATGGCTTTCTAAAATCTCTTTATAATCAATCCTAAAATCGCGGTCACAACTTATATTCATAACTCGATTATAACCCCTTCAAACGGACTTATATTGTCAATTTCGAAGAACTGATAACGTCCGCCGTAAATATTTTCTTGCTTTTTGGATTTAATTTTCTTGCTCTTTTTATACATAAAATGAAGTTTCCCGCATTTTTTATCGGTTCTCACCGCAACAGTAACTTTACCCGAGTCGTCATTCGTCGTGTTAAAAAGTGTGACACAAATTCGGTTTTCATTTGTTAAAGTTATATTTCTGATAAGGTGATAGTCATCAACAAAGGAAATAAGCTTTCCTTTTGAAAGATATACAAAAAGACGTTTTAACTGTTTTGCCTTGAAAGTATCGGAAACCCAGTCAAAAGGATAATACCCCGCTACGCAGACCTTGCCGCCTTTTTCGTTTTCACAAACGCCAAGACAACATTCTGCCATCACCTTATCACTGTAATCAACGATAGATGCTATATTTTCACAATTTTCTTTCGTTGCCTTAAAGCCGTAAGCATCGTTTGGATGGAATGCCTGCCTGCCGTTTCGTGTACCATTTTCAATCCCTTCATTCAAAGGATGAGCAAGATAAAATTCCCTTGCATCGACGGGAATTTCTTTTTCGGTTTCAAATCCCGTAAGCTCAGAAAATCCCATTCCATTGAGCGTATCAAGCGCTTTGGAATCAAGATAAACTCCACCCGAAAGAATTTCTTCGAGCTTTTCTTTTTCGTATGCCAAAGGAGATTTTCCTCTGAACATAGTAACGTTCGCCTTGTCATTATGGTAACATTCGGGCAAACCCAAAGTGAAAATTTCCCTTGCAAAGGTAGCGTACATTTCGCCGTCGGTGTCAAAATATCTTCCCTCGGGAACTGCAGACTGACTGTAAATGCTCCAACCCGTATGAATACCCTCAGGGGTAAGACCTTTTAAAAGCTCTGCTTGTTTTTTGTAAAATTTATTGAGTTTTGCTATAGCTTTCAGGTGCGGAATAACAGTTTCCGCCTTTTCGCCCGTCTCACCGGGAACGATATTGAATGCCGCACCCGTACAACCTACTGTCATACTCATGGAAGCCTCAATTGCTGTTGATTTGGGGCTTTTTTTGATAAGTTGATGAGGGAAATTTTCAATTTCCGACTGAATAACAGTAACACAGGATGGCAGATATGCGTTCTGTCTGCCTGACTGCTCCTGCTTTCTTACAATGTGATTGCGGTAGTTTTCGTCCTCGTAAGCACCACCGCCGGGACGCCACATAATCTCATATTTTCCGTTATCCGAAAGGGCATTAGCATAACGCTCAAACTGATAACCCTCAAAATATCTTTCACCCGTCATAAAACCTAAAGTGATGCCTTCATCAATATCTCTGACGGTTTTTCCTATGGTAGCAAGAAGATTTACAATGGCATCACTCTGGTGGTCAAGCCAGAGTTTTCTTAAGGGTACATTTTCTTTATTAAGTTCTTTTTTCAGTTCTTCTCTTGTATAAGAGAAATTATTCTTTCTGTTGAAGGTGTCAATACAGTTATCGCAAAAACAACCCCAGCCTATCGGCATATGGCCATATCGCACGTCATCGTCTATCCAGATGAAATCAGGATTTGCCGAGCAAAGTTTTGTATACGCAGGTTTTACGTACTCATCAAGGTATTTTTCGTTACGCATACAGTAACTGCCCTTGCAGACTTCACCGTCGATATTGGTCATATAGGTATACTTATCCCCAAGCCCGTTTTCGAGTTGTTCGCAGTGGTGACCTATTGTTGCTAAAATATTTATACCGCCCTCGAAGCCTTTTTGCTTTGCCTCATTAATTCTATCTTTCATAATCTCAAGGCGGTGGGAAAGTTCATCCAAAGTCAAAGGGATATGAGTTGTAGAAGTAAATAAAGCAATCTGGGAGATACCACAGTCATACTTTTTAAGAAGTTTTAACATTTCAGAATAATTATCATCATCGTACCACGTGTACTCTGCAAGGCGGATAGAATGAAGAACTTGATTTTTCATAGAATAACCTCACTTTATATTTTCATTTTACATAATAATTTTTAAAAAGGCAATATTACTGCACAAAACATATTGCAATCAGTGATATTATTCCACCCGTGATCCCGATGCTTTGCCGTGGCGAAAGCTTTTCCTTAAACAAAAAAACTGACACTAACGATGATGCAACAATGGTGCTTCCGTTGATTAACGGGAAGAAAAGCTGGCTCGGCATAATACCCGACAGTTTTAAATTGATATAGTTCATAATGAATACACAAACACCGCATATAAAGCAGATAAACAATACTTTTTTATCTGAAACCTGAGTATCAAGCTTTCCTTTGCTTTGTATCAGGCAAAAAACAACGGCACATATAAAAGCAACGAATAAAAATCCCGAACTTTCATCCTTGTGCACCGATGCCTGATGTATTTTTTGCAAAATTCCGATTGCTCCCTGAAACAAAAAAGCAAGAAAAGTGAAGAAAAACCATGATTTCTGAGCCTTTGTTGAATTGTTTTTCTCAAAAGATAAATACAAAAAGAAAATAAGTACAAGTATCGTCAAAACCTTAAAGATACTTAACTTCTCTCCAAAAAAAGCACCTGAAAGTGACGGAATTATCATAGAAGAAGTAGTGAAAAGTAAAGTAAGATGCATGGGTCCTTTGTTTAAAGCAAGAAGCTTATACTGTGCCGAAATAAGAGTAACAACTCCAAAAATCACACCCGTAACAACGGTATACAATGAAATATTATCCGTAATCATAAGTATACCGAATGCAACAATACAAACGATGTATGAAAGAAAATTAAAGGTTATTGCAGAAAGATTTGTTGTAAATTTTCTTTTAGCCAGATAATTTGAAAGACTATTATGCAACACCATAGATGAAATTGACGTTAAAATTGCGTAAATCACTATAATACTCACCTTGTTTTTTTGAAAATTATACCATATATTCATCGGCTTTTCTCTTGATTTTTCGTCATAAAATATGGTATAATCGTCAAAAGAGGTGTCGCTATGTGGAACAGTAAATTTACAAAAATAAAAATCCCCAAACTCAATTCATTTGATTTTCAAATTAAATATAACGAGCTCTACAGAAAAAACCATACGCACCAGATAGATTTGCATATTCATAATGAATTTGAGATTTATATTAATCTCTCGGGAGACGTTTCCTTTCTGGTGGAAAATTCACTTTATCCTCTTTCGAGAGGTGACGTTATTTTAGCACGTCCTGGCGAACTGCACCACTGCGTTTACCGCAGTGACAAACCTCACAGACACTTCTGGATTTTGTTCGACTGCGAAAAAAACAGTGATTTACTTGATTTTTTAAAGCCTTTTTATAACGATAATTATATTTCACCCAAGGGTACACTCAGAGAAGAATTGCTTGATATCTGCAATTCATTTACAGATGAACAGATTTCCGAAGAAGAAAAAATTTATCTGTTTTTCAGAATTTTTGCCATCTTAAAGCAAAGCAAAAATGAGGAAACAAAGATAAGCCCCAAGTTACCACAAGACCTCAGTAAAATCGTAAACTACATCGACGAACACATTTACGAGCAACTTACAGTTAAGGAGATTTCAAGTAAGTTGTATATAAGTCAAAGTACCCTTGAACGGCGTTTCAGGGAAATTCTGAACATCACTCCACTGGAATTCATAAAAAAGAAAAAACTTATTTTAGCGGCACAGTTATTACATTCGGGCGAGTCAGTTCTGCAAACGGGAACAAAACTCGGTTATAACGACAACTCTTATTTTATCAAGCTTTTTAAAAGCTACTACGGTTGCACCCCATTTGAATACAAAAAGAAAAAGCACTGACCGTTTCGGTCAGTGCTTTTTAAGTTTTAAACGAATTATTCGCTCATTGCAGCGAGGCGAGCGTATTTATCTGCAGCAGCAGCTTCTGCTTTTTCGAAGAGTGCTTCAGCACGTTCGGGGTTAGCACGAGCCAAAGAGTTATAACGAACTTCGTTCATGATAAAGTCTTTGTATGCAGCTGTAGGAGCCTTACTGTCGAGGTGGAAGGGGTTCTTACCTTCAGCTTTGAGACGAGGATCGAATCTGAACAAGTGCCAGTAACCGGACTGTACAGCACGTTTTTCTTCAGCCTGAGCCTGAACCATACCACCCTTGATACCATGGTTGATACAAGGAGCGTAAGCAATTACGAGAGAAGGACCGTTGTAGCTTTCAGCTTCAACGAATGCTTTGAGGCACTGGTTGTAGTCTGCGCCCATAGAAACCTGAGCAGTGTAAACGTAACCGTAGCTCATAGCGATAGCAGCGAGGTCTTTCTTCTTAACGTCTTTACCTGCAGCAGCGAACTGAGCGATAGCACCTGTAGGTGTAGATTTAGAAGACTGACCGCCTGTGTTGGAGTAAACTTCTGTATCGAATACGAGGATGTTTACGTCCTGACCGGAAGCGATAACGTGGTCGAGACCGCCGAAGCCGATATCGTAAGCCCATCCGTCACCACCGAGAATCCATACGGATTTCTTAGCAAGGTAATCTTTGGATTTGAGGATTTCTTTAGCAGCGTCGCAACCGCAGTTTTCCAAAGCAGCGATGAGTTTTTCAGCAGCAGCTTTGTTGGAAGCACCACAGTCAACTGTGTTGAGATATTCGCTGACAGCAGCTTTTGTTTCTTCAGTCTTAGGAGTCAAAGCTTTAATCTTTTCGATAGCAGCTTTTCTGATTGTATCCTGAGCTAAGAACATACCGTAACCGTATTCAGCGTTATCTTCAAAGAGGGAGTTAGCCCAAGCAGGACCAAAACCAGATTTGTTAACGGTGTAAGGAGTAGAAGGTGCGGAACCGCCCCAGATAGAAGAACAACCTGTTGCGTTAGCAATATACATTCTGTCACCGTAAAGCTGAGTTACGAGTTTAGCGTAAGGTGTTTCACCACAACCAGCACAAGCACCGGAGAATTCGAGCAAGGGCTGTTTGAACTGGCTACCTTTAACTGTTGTTTCTTTGAATTTTTCAAATACTTCGGGTTTTTCGGGCAAATCGAAGAGATAGTTAAATCCGTTCTGTTTTTCTCTCTGGCTGTCAAGAGATACCATTTCGAGAGCTTTTTCACCCTTCTTACCGGGACATACGTTAGCACAGAGGCCACAGTTTAAGCAGTCGAGAACAGAGATACCGATAGCAAATTTCATACCGGGCATACCTGTCATATCTGCACATTCCTGACCAGCAGGCAAGTTCTGAGCTTCAGCTTCTGTTACAGCGTAAGGACGGATAACAGCGTGAGGACAAACGAGAGAACAGAAACCACACTGGATACAGTTTTCGGATTTCCATACAGGAACGTCAACAGCTACACCACGTTTTTCAAATGCAGCAGTACCCTGAGGGAATGTACCGTCTGTACGGTCGCCTGTAAATGTGGAAACGGGCAATTCGTTACCTTTCTGACGGGAAACAGGAATTACGATGTCGTTTACAAAATCAACAACGTCTTTTCTGTCACCTGTTGCTTTAACAACGAGGTCTGTGTCAGCAGCGTTTTTCCAAGCGTCGGGAACTTTTACTTCGTGAACGTCAGTTGCACCACGGTCGATAGCGTCATGGTTCATCTTAACGATAGCTTCACCCTTCTTGGAGTAAGAAGCAGTAGCTGCGTCTTTCATATATTTGATAGCGTCATCGGAAGGAATGATGTTAGCGAGTTTGAAGAATGCAGACTGCAATACAGTGTTGATTCTTCCGCCGAGGCCGATTTCTTTACCGATCTTGATACCGTCGATTGTGTAGAGTTTAATGCCGTTTTCAGCAATATATCTCTTCATCTGACCGGGAAGGTTCTTATCGAGTTCTTCATCAGACCATTCGCAGTTTAAGAGGAATGTTCCGCCAGGTTTAACGTCTTCTACCATCTCATATTTTGTAACGTAAGCAGGGTTGTGACAAGCAACGAAGTCTGCTTTGTTGATGAGGTAGGTGGATTTGATCTTGGACTTACCAAAACGGAGGTGAGAAATTGTAACACCACCGGATTTCTTGGAGTCGTAATCGAAGTAAGCCTGAGCGTTCATATCAGTGTGGTCACCGATAATCTTGATGGAGTTCTTGTTAGCACCAACAGTACCGTCAGCACCAAGACCCCAGAATTTACAGCTTGTGATGTCAGCAGGTGTTGTGGAGGGGTTTTCACCGAGTTCCAAAGAAAGGTTTGTAACGTCGTCCACGATACCGATTGTGAATACTTTCTTAGCTGTGTTTTTGTAAACTGCAACGATCTGTGCAGGAGTTGTATCTTTAGAACCAAGACCATATCTGCCTGTGAATACAGGTGTATTATGGAATTTGCTGTCACGGAGTGCAGCAACAACGTCGAGGTACAAGGGTTCACCCATAGCACCGGGTTCTTTTGTTCTGTCCAAAACTGTGAGCTGTTTTGCAGTTTCAGGGATAGCATCGATAAGGTGTTTAGCAGAGAAAGGTCTGTAAAGTCTTACTTTAACAAGACCGTATTTGCCACCGTTTGCGTTGAGGTAATCGATTGTTTCTTCGATTGTATCGCAAACAGAACCCATAGCGATGATAACGTGTTCTGCATCAGCAGCACCGTAGTAGTTGAAGAGTTTGTAGTCAGTGCCGATTTTAGCATTAACTTTAGCCATATATTCTTCTACAACAGCAGGAACTTCGTTGTAATATGTGTTACAAGCTTCTCTTGCCTGGAAGAAGATGTCAGGGTTCTGAGCAGAACCTCTCAATACGGGGTGGTTAGGATTCAAAGAACGATTTCTGTATTCGTTGATTGCGTCCATATCAACCATATCTTTAAGGTCTTCATAGTCCCAAGTTTCGATTTTCTGCAATTCGTGAGAAGTTCTGAAACCATCAAAGAAGTGAAGGAAAGGAACTCTGCCTTTGATTGCTGCACAGTGAGCAACAGCACCGAGGTCCATAACTTCCTGAGGGTTAGTGGAACAAAGCATTGCAAAACCTGTCTGACGGCAAGCATATACGTCAGAGTGGTCTCCGAAGATGGAGAGAGCATGGCTTGCAAGAGCACGTGCGGAAACGTTGATTACGCCGGGAAGCAATTCACCTGCGATTTTGTACATGTTGGGGATCATCAAAAGAAGACCCTGAGAAGCTGTGAATGTAGTGGTCAAAGCACCGGCAGCCAAAGAACCGTGTACTGTACCTGCAGCACCTGCTTCGGACTGCATTTCTACAACGCGAACTTCCTCACCAAAAATGTTTTTCTTTCCTTCAGCAGCCCATTTGTCTGTAACTTCTGCCATAACGGAAGAAGGTGTAATGGGGTAGATTGCTGCCACGTCGGTAAACGCATAGGAAACGTGAGCCGCAGCGTTGTTACCATCCATGGTTTTCATTTTTCTTGCCATAATATATCCTCCTTGTAATTTGATGCGAATGTGTTTTACGCGCAAAAAAGCGCCTGAAAAAACCAAAGATTTTTTCAAGTTTTCGTCTTCGGCAATATTCAAAAACCGAAGATTAAGCGAATGCGTGTACGCACTTTCTCAATCTAACAGATTAATTCTAACACATTATTTCAAAAAAGTAAAGGGAAAAACAAGGAAAAATTGCGGATTTATCTAAAATAAACAGAAAACGTTAATTTTTTAACAAACCCATAGGGCAAAAAAATAAAAGGAACTGAAAAAATTAGCTCCTTTTAAGGTTTATTCTTCGGTTTCATCCGTGTTTTCTTCGGGTAATTTTTCCACCTTTACTTTATCAATACGACGTTCATCCATCGAAAGAACGGTGAATTTATATCCCTTGAAGGTCACTTCTGCTTCTTCATTCTCTTTGGGAATAAATCCGAGCATATGGAACAAAAATCCGCCAAGAGTATCGAAATCCTCGTCGTTTTCAAAATCAAGATCAAGAATTTCACTCAGGTCGTCAAGACGTGTTGTACCCTCGATAACGTAGTTACCGTCTGAAATTTCTTTTACTTCTTCTTCCTGTTCATCATATTCGTCTTCTATTTCACCAACGATAGATTCAAGGATATCTTCCATACTTACGATACCCGCAGTACCACCGTACTCATCAACTACCACGGCAAGATGAGCCTTGCTCTTTTTGAATTCGGCAAACAACGTTCTGCATTTTGTAGATTCAGGAATATATATTACAGGGCGTATAAAATCTTCTATTTTAAACTCTTCGGAAGAATCGCAACCTACGAGACACAAAAGGTCTTTTACGTAGATAAGTCCCGTAATGCTATCAATATCTTCATCGTAAACCGGCAGACGTGAAAATCCTTCGTTGATGGCGAGGTAAACGATTTCACTTATTTTCGCAGACTTCTCAACGGCAATAACTTCGGTACGGTGAGTCATAACTTCACCCGCCGTAGTATCGTCAAACTCGAAGATATTGTTTATCATTTCTTTCTGACTTTCTTCGATAAAGCCTATCTCGTTTCCGACGTCAACAAGCATTCTGATTTCTTCTTCGGTGATTTCTTCTTTTGCCTTATCTGGGTCAGCGCCGAGAAGCTTTGAAACGATTACTGAAAAAGCATGGATAATCACTCTTAATGGAGAGAAGACAAGTGTCAGTGTTTTAAGCATACCGATAGCCGTATAGCCTAATCGTTCACAGTATCGGTTACCGAGCTGTTGCGGAATTTTAAACCCGCAGGAAATAACGGCAAAAACTGTAATAAGCGCCGACAAAACTGTGGGTACTACCGCTTTTAAGAATTGAGTTTCAAAAAGCGGAAGGAAAAGAAGCTCGAAATAAACTGTACCCAATGCAGTAGCAAGAACACCGCAAATCATAGCGGTTTCTCTTATACGGTCCACAAAATTTTTACTGTTCTGCAACGTATCAAAAAGTCGTTTTGCTCTTTTTTCACCGTCTTCCGCACGTTCTTTCAGTACGGAGTCGTTAAGACCCACTATCGCAGAAGCAGTCATATTAAAATAACCGCAGAGGATAAATAAAATCAAAGCAATGATAAGATACCACGTATTCCCGTCGTCCAAAATAAAAAACCTCCAATGTTTAGGCATAACCGACAAATTCGAACCCGCCTGAAATTATTCAAAATTCGGCTTTTTCTGCGTTGTCGGGCTTGAAAGACGCGAGTATTCCTTCGCCCTGCCGCCTTGAAAAACCACAAATTTTCAGTAATTTCAGGTTCGGCGAATTTTTTACACACTGTT
>JBGVGI010000070.1:0-1992 GCA_045121595.1 Oscillospiraceae bacterium
GCTTCTTTTTTTACTTTATAGGAAAGTTCGACTTTCGTCGAACCATTGAATGAAAATAGCCCGCACTCGGGCGGGCATAAGAACACGACGACACAGTTAGAAGATATAAAAACCTTCCACACCAGCCTCGTCATCAAATAAGTCATCTTCATTTAAGAAATAATCCATATCAAGAAGGTCATCTTCGCTCATGTGGCGAATGTCCTCAGATGTCATTCCTTCCGGTGGATTATCAATGTATTTTTTGCGTAATTCCCCGATATCAGGTTTCATGGGTACATTTCCTCCTTTTAGAGGATTATAGCACAGAATACGAAAAAAGGAATCATGCAGAAGAACGTTTTCCGAGAGATTTGGACATTGCTCTCTCATATAATTCTTCGAGGGATACGCGTTTGTGGTTGTAATAGAGTTCGAGAAACATCATTTTGTGTTTGCAGTCAGGACATTCCAAAGGATCGTATCCAAAGGAAGACAGGATAGCATTTCTCCATCGATTAAAACTTCTGTAAATATGATGCTTCTCTCTGGAAACAGCACGATAAAGCTTCGAATCCATTTCCCGGTGTCTGGCATATAAACCGCCGTACCGGATCATTTTAAAGTGTTTTTCAGGGATATGGCGGATCAGCCGTTTGATGAAGTCTGTGGCAGGAAGGGTTTCTTCTATGTATTTATCATCTTCGTGGCGGTTGTAATGAAAAGTCACAGTATCACCGTCATAGCGGTCAATTCTGGAAGTCGCAATCACAGGACGTCCAAGATAACGCCCGATATATTTGATTACCGTTTTAGGGTCGCAAAGATTTGGCTTGGCATAAACGTAGAACCCCTGTTTATGGTCCGCATAACATCTGGCTTTGACTTGTTTGAAAGAAGCTCCGATTTTAGATTCCATTTCATTCAGGAGCGCAGTGCGAAAGGCGTTACGCAGATAAGTGTAGTTAAAGTGTCTGACATGGCGCCAGAAACCATCGTCACTGTAACCACCTTCAGAAATGAGACAGTGAATATGAGGATTCCATTTAAGGTCTCTGCCAAAGGTATGTAAAACCATGATAAAACCCGGAGTAAAGTTTCTGGATTTATTCATCTTATAAAACATACGGGAAACAACACTATTAACCGCATGAAAAAGACAGTCCAGAAGAGAGCGGTCATTGAGAAAGAAAACCCGGAGATTTTCATCAATGGTAAAAACGCAATGACGATGCGTAACGTTAACCAGTTTAAATGACATACTGGTCGAGCGTTCCATGGAATATTTATTTCCACAGGTGGGACAAAAACGGCTGTGACAGCGGAAAGGAACGAATTTAAACTTTCCACAATGGGAGCAGGCATACATGGCACCGCCAAAGGTTGGATCGCCGCAGCTCAACATCTTATCGATGTTTTCCATCTCAGAATCTCTGGGATGAAGAGTATATTTAATTACTTCATAATAGTCGGTAAAGATTCTTTGTAAGATATTCATAAGATTATTATGCAGGAAAAAGTAACAAAAAGAAACCCCTATTCCCTCAAGATTGAGGGGCAGGGGAGTTGAAGTGCCGAAGGCACTTTTTTATAAGCGATGAATAACCCACCGTTCCACAATCACCAAAATATATGAGATAATGGATCCAACTTGGAGTGGCATCTATCTGTCCATATCTCGGATCGCCGCTTAGATGCATTTGGTACAATCTCTATTGCACTGCGGTAGCATTTCACTCCAAAATAAAGATTGGAGTGAAAGACAAATGATACAAAAACAAAGAAGACGCAGTGACGTTGAATGGATGGCCTTGATACAGGAGTGTCGCACCAGCGGTCTAAGCGATCGGGCATGGTGCTCAGAACATGGCATCCCAAGCAGTACTTTTTATAATCGAATTTCCCGTTTGAGAAAAAAGGCATGTAATATACCAGCGTCAGCTGAGCACGCTATACAGCCATCACAACAAATCGTGCCGCTTACCGTAATGGAAGATCCACTTGCCACAACAA
>JBGVGI010000071.1:0-1590 GCA_045121595.1 Oscillospiraceae bacterium
ACTCAAACTTCGCACATAGATTTAGCCTATGCACCTTGAAAATTCAATATCTGGCAGTTATTCAGTTATCAAAATCCAGTTGCTACGCTGCTTGAAGCTGCGTTTTCAGGATAGCTGGAATTGTATCCATAAAAGCATCAACCAACTCACTGATTTTGTCCTCAGACAGTTCTGTATTATCTTTCAGTATAGTCTGGAACATTTGGAGCAACATTTGAAATGCCTGTATCCATGTGATATCAGACATTTCGTCAGAAAAGTATAGAAAAAGTTCACCTAATGAGCGGTTGTCATTGGATTCCCTGCTTTCCAGAGAAAGCATCATATATCTTGTAAAGACAACTGCAGTGTGGGCAGTCATTGCATCGTAAGATAAAGAGTTACATTCTTTGCTGAGATTCAGATAGCTTTTGCACACCTTGAAGAAAACTTCAATATCCCAGCGCTTACCATACGTACGAATGATCTCATTTTCATCCAGAGTTGTATCTGTAGAGATAAGGCATAAATATTCTTTTCTCTTATTCCGATTACGAACATATACAACTTTAGCAGGAATGACTTCCCCATCTTTTACAACTTCAACCAACACGGAAAGAAGGTATTTGGAACGACCACGTCTCTTTTTATTCTGGTTGTAGATTGTAATTAGTGACATATCTTCTCCATTGTACCGAAAGAACATTTTGGGAGTCTTTTTCACCATGCCAATGACATCATAACCTATGGATTTTACAGCATGGAGTGTGCTCGGAGAAGAAAACCAACTGTCAAAAAGGACATATTTAGCCGGAATAGCAGCTTTGCTGGCAGCTTTTAAGAGTTCAAGCATTGCCTGAGTTCCTTTTTGCATGGAGAGCATTCTTCTTTTGTAGCCGACGGTTCGTTTATCAACGTCAACAGCTTCATTCACTCTGTTTTTCTTATTTTCAGATGAAAGAAGAATGCTGTTGACAGGGAGAAAGGTACTTCCGTCTGACCATCCAAGTGTGAGCATACGAAATCCGAAACGGTATCTGTGGTTTGCGTGATCATAAGCTTTTGCAAGAAGTTCCACTTTCTTGGAACGGTTGCGTTCGAACATGGAATCATCAATGATCAATACGTTGGTGCGATCCTTTGAATTCAAGGGTACAATGGCATCTTTGATGATTCTGGAAACTAACAGAGTTGTAAAATGTATCCAGTTGATCTGGATCATCTTCATGAAACGATATACGGTATCCTTTTCAAACCCGGGAGTATTTCGTCCGGTAATCAGACTCATGTACATGCTTCTGTTAGAAAAAATCAGCAAAAAGAGATATTGGAAAACCTCAATAACAGGAATGCCTTTTTTCTTATACGCATTGGATGCCTTCAATGCTGAAGAAATATGGAATCTTGTGAAAAATCTTTTGATAGATTTCGAAATCTGCTTATCATTCTGGTTTACTTGTGTTATACTTTTATTCATAGCATGAGCCTCCGGTTTTAATTGTTTTTGGACAACTCAATTATACCAAACCAGATGGTTTCATGCTATTTTATTGCCAGTTTTTATTGAATTTTCAAGGTGCACAGGCATTTTTTCAAGTGCGAAGTTTGAGT
>JBGVGI010000072.1:0-4584 GCA_045121595.1 Oscillospiraceae bacterium
TCGCAAATTTTGTAATTTTTCATTAAATTCCATAAGCGCTACTCTTTCTGATGTTATAAATTTTGATTTAAGTATATTATACTTGCATTATTTCAGTATTTCAAGGTTGATTTTCTGCAAATAAAAAATGGCTTGAAATCAAATGATTTCAAGCCACTGGTAAGCTATTAGATATTATTCCCACTCGACTTCCGCTTTTTTTATCACCGTGAATTTCATTGCTTTTTCGTGATTTTATTATCTGCATTTCTCATTTTTCATCGTGGTGATTTTATTTCCGAAAGTTTTTGTACTCAAAATGTACTCAGGGTTGATCGAGTTGAACTCCATTATTTTTTAGATATTCAACGATTTCATCTTGTCTTTGAAGCAGATAATCTGTAGTTTCTTTTCTTTCAAAACTTTTTCTATTTTCAATATCAATCTCTTCACCTTTTGAAACTATATAATCAACGATGGTTTTAAATATCTTTTCACACTTGGCGTCATCTTTTAATATATCTAATAGTTTTTGACAATACTTTTCCATTTTCTTCTGATTAAATCTTGGCAATTCCTCATCAGACATTACAATTCTAAAAAGCATCATAGCATGATATCTGCTTCTTCTGTACTTTTTATCAATTTTATTTGTTTTGAATAAGCATTCAATCTTGTATAATGCCAATGCACTTACATAGTACATAATTAGCTTATCTGATGTTTTGAATATCTTATTACCCACTCTTTTTGCCACTGTACCATATTGTCCTGATACAGCACTAGGCTCATTCAAAAACATCGCTGCAACGGTTTTTATTTGTGTTGGGATAGTAACAATTCTGTTCTTAGGAATATCACTATCTCTGTATTGTCCTGTTCTTCTTTCATAAACCAATGCTTCTTCTCCGGTATATGTTTTATAATACTCTTCGAGATTTTTTTGGAAAGTAGACAGCGCTTCTAATTGCTCTTTCTTTATAGCAGTCTGACTATTGGTAGCCTTAGTAATCTCATTTTTAAGGTTTTCATCTTTTGTTGCTATAATTCTTATAGGTATAATCAAATCGTCTATATTTTCAGATAACTCCATATTGTCAATGAGTATGTTGCTTGTTTGGCAGCCATTAACTATTTGGTAATCCTCAATAGTTGCAATATCTCCCGGCATAGAAATACTAGATGCAACGATTGTTATTCCATTATTAAGCATACTAAAAGCATTTACATTACCTGATAAAATTGTTTCACATATGCTTTTATTTACATCAGGATTTGGGCCTAAATAATCTCTTATGTTATCCTCAAAAACAGGTTTTGCAACACCCGTGTCCTCTAAAATAAGCTTTTTAAATTCTCTAAAAGGAACAACTCCACTATATCCCACTTCATCATCACTGATTGAATACATAGTGATTCTCTTTTCAAATCTGAAAGTAGCTGACAATTTCGCCTTGGTTTTTCTATATAACGCCTGAATTTCTGCTGATCCGCAAGGAATAAAATCAATATTTGAAAACAGGTTTGTTGTTCTAAGCGCCTCTTTGCCAACCGAAATTGTTGCTTCAAGATTGTTATCATCGGTCCAAGTACCCAAAGTGACATAATACAACAACAATTCAGGGTTCTTTTTAAGTTTATTGCCCTTGCTAAATATATAATTTTTTAGTTCAATAAACTTTTGCATTTCGGGTGTATGAAAAATAGAATCATCATCACTAAAGAAAAGTTTCGAATAGGTCAACAAATTAGATATTTCTGTATTATCAAACGATGTTGATGTCTTAGTCTGAATTAAAACAAATTTTACAGATATAGTTTGATTAAGTGATATTAATAAATCAATATCGTCAGTTGTGTTAATTAATTTTTGGTTAACTATTATCGCAATACCATCTATACCTTGTGTGGCCGTGCCCGTTGTAATGTCTTCAACATCAAAATCATTTAAACCATACACATTATTTACAACGCAATAGTTTGAAAAATATTCAAAAAGTAACGATACATCATCTATAGAAATATTTAAATCAGCCTTAAAGGCATCCATCATACTTTGAGTAATTCTATCCACAAAAACACCTCCTATGTTATATCTTTCATTATACAACATAAGATGAGATTTTTCAACATTTTTCATCCAAATATTACCTCTATAATAAATTTTTGTGCATTTCCAACCTATTCTTCAAACATATATACTATTCTATTTATATTTTACTTTTGTCTTATTGTATTTATACGTTTTTGGCAAATAACACATTTTAAAATGATTTCAATAATATTTGTAGCAGAATAATATAATTTTTACAAAAAACAGACGGCACCTCAACGAGGTGCCGCACATTCGTTATTGGAAAAGTTGTCCCGGAAGTTTCAGTTTTTCTTTATAAGGGAATTTTTTGTCAAATTCCTCTGCTTCTTCCTCAGGGAAAAGATATACCTCAGGTGGTCCGTATTCTCCCGTTATACCGCTTAAATATCCATGTATTAACTCTTTGCATAGGAAGAATGATGCATCTGCACCTTCGGGCAGTCCGTGATAACGGAGTCCGAATTCTCTTGCAAAAGTAAATCCACTCTTTCCATAGAAGTTAATATTTCCCTCAAAACATACTGCACCAAAACCAAGCTCGGTTGCTTTCTCAATTGAATAATCAAGCAGAATTTTACCATAACCTTGTCTTTTGAGTTCAGGGGTTATGCAAATCGGTCCCATTGTCAGAATCGGAATATTCCTTCCGTCATCTGCCTTAATATTTGCCTTTACAAACACATTCTGCCCGATGACTTTACCGTCCTTTTCCATAACAAAATCAAGTTCCTTGACAAAGTCAGGATGTTCCCTTAACCGTGTTATGAGATAGTGCTCCATACATCCCGGGCGATATACATTCCAAAACGCCTCACGGATTAAATTTTCTACCACATGGTAATCTTCTTTTCTTTCTAAACGAATTAAATAGTCATTTTTACTCATTATTTTTCTCCTCCTGATAATTGTTGACTGCAATGTTGGGAGGCTTGTGCGGATATTATTTACACAGCCTCCGGCTATGCTACAATATCCAAGGTGTTGTTTTTCTTCAAACAGCAAATCTCCTTAAAATAAAATATATAATCAAGCCTTTCGGCATGATTTCCTATGAAATCAACTTTTCTTGTTATAACTTATGATTTGCAACATTGCTGACAGAATAATATATCATAACAACTCCGCTACTCAATAGTGCACCGCCAATAATATCAGAAAACCAATGCACACCCGAAATAAGTCTTCCTATTACCATAAAAGCAATAAATGCAGTAATCAGAATATTGACACATTTCTTAAATCCATTATTTTTGATGCGTGAATTAAACTGCATTATTGCTGTTGGCATAACACACATTACGAGCATAGTCGTTGACGAGGGATAAGATGCTTCTAAAATGCCGTTTATAAGTATTGGTCTGTAATTTACAACGAACATTTCAAAGAAGATATATACTGCCATCACAACGATATAAAATCCGCCAAGAGTGAGGATACTGTAATCAACCTTAAAAAGCTTTCTCCTCTTAATCCACTCACAAAGTCCGAGTATGCCAAACCCAATAATAAAACCAATCGGCACAAGCCCAAGCCAATCCGTAATGGTATAGAGTGACAGATGCACTCCTGTAACGTTGTGAATTATTTTGTTAAGTGATGCAAAGCCAACACTTGAACCATTTGGCCCTATTGCTTTTACATCAACAAACTGAAGGGCTACTGTCCATATAATAAATAATGCAAGTAACCCTGACCCAATGTAAAAACTTTTTCTTTTCATTTTTAAAACCTTCCTTTTCGTATTCGGCTTTCGCCTGAGTATACTTTAAAAGAAGACGTTTTAATTTTCAAGAAACGGGCTGTCACATTGACGATACTTTCCGTGTCATTATCGTCTTTATGGCGAGTAATGTGAATAAATAAGCTCCTGCGTAAACCTGAGAGCTTATGATAAACAAAAGCACTGCAAAGGCATTTAATATAAATGATATTTTAAGCCAGAATGACTTTTGACAGTTTTGAAAAGCAAGGGTAAGAATTCCTGATACCACAATGCAGATTATAAGTGAAAAGTATGCAGTTTTCAGATAAGGCGTAATTGCGTTTAAAGAAAGGAGTGAAACCCCTTGCACAATCCCATCCACTTTTTGTCCGAAGAACGGCAGAAAAAAGAATATCAGAACACTTATATCCAAAAGGCCAAAGACAAGGCTTCGCAAATTCTTTTCTTTTCGCTTGTTATCTTCTTCAGCAATACTTAGGACCTCGTTACTCGATAGCAGTTCATCTATCGTTACCGAAAAATATTTTGCTATTTCTTTAAGAGAATCTATACTCGGATATCCTCTGCCTGATTCCCACTTTGAAATTGCTGTTCGGGACACGTATAAAGCTTCTGCAAGTTCTTCTTGTGTGAGCCCTTTGTCTTTTCGCAAATTTTGTAATTTTTCATTAAATTCCATAAGCGCTACTCTTTCTGATGTTATAAATTTTGATTTAAGTATATTATACTTGCATTATTTCAGTATTTCAAGGTTGATTTTCTGCAAATAAAAAATGGCTTGAAATCA
>JBGVGI010000073.1:0-1858 GCA_045121595.1 Oscillospiraceae bacterium
AAGAGGCTGTCTCATTAAGATAGCCCGAAGAAAGAAAAAGCGGATGCTTTTTACCGAAAGGTATTGAGCATCCGCTTGCTTTGTTGTATAATTAAATCACCACAAAATAACCAACAAGAAAGCGAGATAATTATACAACAATGAGAGATAAAAGTCAAGTGGTTTTACCATTAGATTTAGGAATTTGTATTCCCGAGGGAGATTTTGTATTCAAAGTAGCCGAGATTTGCGAGGAATTGGATTACACAGAATTGCTCAATACCTATGTGAGAAAGTGGAGAAAGGTTAATCCCATCACGCTGTTTGAGATATTGGTGTTTGGGTATATGGAGCATTTGTACTCCGGAAGAGATATTGAAAAGGCATGCAGGACAGACATTCGCTTTATGTGGTTATTAAACGGAGAACCTGCACCAAGTCATGCAACGATCTCAAGGTTTCAGGACGAAAGGCTAACGGAAGCAATAGAGGGACTGTTTTACCAATTCGTAGAGAAGCTTTACGAATTGGGAGAGGTGAAGTTCAAGAATCTTTTCGTAGACGGAACCAAGATCGAAGCATACGCCAACAAATACACGTTCGTGTGGAAAAAGACTATAGAAAAGAATTTTACTAAGCTGGAAAAGAAGATTGAGGGCATGCTACCCGTCATCCGAGAAAGATACGGACTCATGGATAACGCATCTCTTGAAGAATGTTACAACACGTTGGTTATTCAGGCGCAGTGGATCAACCTTACCTTTGCCGTTGGAAAAGGTAAGCACAAGACACAGTTGCAAAGAGATATTGAGCTGCTGGAAGGCTTTTTGAGCAAGAAAGGAGAGTATCTGTCGCACTTAGGTAAGTTCAACGGCAGAAACAGTTTTTCCAAGACAGACGTAGATGCCACCTTTATGCACATGAAGGAAGACTACATGCGCAACGGCCAACTCAAACCGGGATATAATATTCAGATCGGTGTAGAGAGCGAATACATTGTTGGAATAGGAGCCTTTTCTAACAGAAGTGACGTAAACACCTTAATTCCTTTTCTCAACAGAATCAAAAACCATACAAACAGATTGTTTGAGCGTATCATTGCCGATGCGGGATACGAGAGCAGCGAGAACTATCTGTACTTAGAAGAAAACGGTCAGGAATGCTTTATCAAGCCTACGAACTATGAGATCAGCAAGAAGCGTACATATAAGACAAACCCGTATTCCGTAGAAAACATGGCATATAACGAGGCAAAGGATGAGTACACTTGCCCCGATGGCAGAAAACTGAAATTCAAGCGAGAAACAAAAAAGACCACGGAGAACGGCTACGTCGTATCTACAAGATATTACAGCAATGACAAATGCGGAAGATGCCCTCACAGAGACAAATGTCATAGTTCCAAGAATGGATATAGAACGGTAAGAGTGAATCAAGTATTGAATGAATTCCGCCCGAAAGTGTTGGAGGCTCTGACGAGTGAGGAAGGTGCGCTGCTCCGTATGAACAGATCTATTCAGGTCGAGGGAGTATTTGGTGTACTCAAAGAGGATTACGGTTTCAGACGCTTTTTGACACGAGGAAAGAAAAACGTAGAAACTCAATTTTTCCTTCTTGCATTTGCCTTGAACATACAAAAACTCTGTAATAGACAGAAAAAAGGAAGAATTGGGCGTGATTTGTTCCCATTGAACGCCTCTTAGCACAATTCTTCGCAACTGAATACAGACTCCAAAAACAAGGATTTCAACGATCCTCTTTTTGTCGTGCTCTTTTTTGCCTCGGTTCGAGGTTTTTTTATTTATTTCTGCAAAATCTTTTTCAGATACTCAAAAAAGGAACTGCCTCAAATGCTTTTTTCGCATTTGAGACAGCCCCA
>JBGVGI010000074.1:0-3628 GCA_045121595.1 Oscillospiraceae bacterium
TGCACACTGAATTTCATACAATAGTAAATTATTTTTGGATATATTTTTGATATAAAATATGTATCGCATCGTCTTTCCCTTAAATAAGAAATTACTAACAAAGCAAGCTTTTCAAATTTGTCTTTATGATTATAGTACACATACTCTATAATTATGTTCAATTCCTGCACCGAGAACAATCTGTCTTTTAAATGATTAATCCCTTTTTCATTAAAAATCAATCTTGCTGCTTTTTTATAATATTGTGCAATTATATCATGATTTTTTGAATTAATCTTTTCACGTTCTGCTCTCATGACAAGGCAAAATTCTTTTTTTAATACATCGTGCTGATTTCCTGTTTTTTCGTATAAATTTATTGCTTTATCAAATAAAATACTATTTTCAATTATTTCATTTTGATTTTTACAATTACAAATTTCATAGATGATTCTGCTAATTTCCCTTTGTCGTTTCCAATCCTCAAACTCACCAATATACAATTTTGATTCATATTGTTCAAAGGAAACACCCAAACGCCCCATCAAACGATCACTAAGTGTTTTACCTGCACTTCTCTTTCCTTTTTCGATTTTTGCCAAGTTACTTTCATCCACTATTCCATTACTTAATTGAATAAGTGTTATCCTTTTCTCTTTACGAATATTCTTTAAATATTTGCAAAAAGATTGCTCTGAAATTAAATCGCTTATTTCAATATTTAACATAATAAGATGTTGGGGTCAAAAGCCCCTCTATAGCACCTTGAAAAGTTCATATATTTTGTAGTAGATACAAGCCAAAACAGTTTACTTGCTGTATAATAGAGATATCTTAGGAAAGAAGGTATTCTCTATGTCATTCAAAGAAAACGCTTACCAGCAAATGTCACTTACAGATAGTTTTTCTGGATTAACCGCCAGAGAACAAAAAGCACTGGAAAAATCCTGGGCAAAAGTTTTTGCTGATGAAATATTTCCGGCCATTGATGAAAAGCGTTTTTCTGTATTATACAGTGATAAGGCTTCCAGACCGAATACTCCGGTAAATGTGATTGTTGGCGCACTCATCATCAAAGAGCTTTTTGATTATTCCGATGATGAGATGGTTGAAAATCTTATGCTGGATTTTCGAATTCAGTACGCACTGCACACCACAAGTTTTGAAGAACAGCCTTTGAGTGACAAGACCTTAAGCCGTTTCCGCAAGAGGTGTTATGATTATGAAACACTTCACAACAAAGATCTCTACCACGATTGTGTGAAAGATCTAAGTGCTTCCATTGCAAAACTGATGGGAATCAGCGGTAAAGTCAGACGTATGGATTCCATGATGGTAGAATCCAACATTCGCAAACTAAGCCGAATGGAGCTGATATACACCTGCATTGCAAAGCTGGCGGTGCATGTGAATGAAATCAATGCTTCTGCTCTGCCTGACGATTTCAAACACTATATCGATCCTAACGATTTTAACAGAGTGATCTATCATCAGCGCAGTACCGATGCAGATGAGCGCATGAATCAGCTCTTATTGGATGCAGATAAACTTCTTGCCTTGTGTGAGTCTGATTACAATGATTCAACAGAGTATGATCTGTTTGTCAGATGTCTGTCAGAACAGACCGTTGTCGAAAATGAAAACCGCAGACTCCGCACGAAAGAAGACGGCGGTATGAAATCATCCATGATGCAGAATCCTTCTGATCCGGAAGCTACATTCCGAAGTAAAGCAGGAAAAGAACATCGGGGATATGTGGCCAACCTTGAAGAATCCGTTGGAGCCAATGGTTCAGTTGTAACAGAGTACCAATATGAGCAGAACAACCATAGTGACAGTCAGTTTATCCAGGAGCACCTTGCGCAGATGGATAGACAGGAAGATCGAACCGTTATAGTTGCGGATGGCGCATACAGCGGAACAGAAAACACACAACTTGCAGCCGATAAAAACGTAGAACTGATAACCACAAGTCTGACAGGAAAACCATCTCCGGATATCCTTGCTGATTTTGAATTCAACGAAGAGGGAACAAAAGTCCTCCGATGTCCAGCCGGCCATGCACCTAAAAGCTGTTCTTATATGAAACAAAGCAATCAGTGTGCTGTTTCTTTTTTGCATGAGCAGTGTGCCAACTGTCCGTATAGGGATCAATGCAAGCCGAAGATCTATAAGCGGGTTGCAAAAATCGTAACATCCAAAGCGGCACATGAACGGGCGAAAATCCAACGGAAGATGAGCAGTGAAGAATTCAAAAATTATGCAAAGCTCCGTAATGGAGTGGAAACTGTTCCATCAAATATCCGTAAGAATTACCATTTGGAAAAGATGCCCCGTGGAAAACAGCGTGGCAAGTTCTTTTTCGGTTCTAAAATAGCAGCATTGAATTTCCGAAAACTCTTCAATTATGTGAAGGGCTTAGGACATTATGCTCAAAATCCGGTACTTGCATAAAACAAGGTGGGAAATACCCGGCCTATAGCCTCAAAAATCCGAAGACATACTACAAAATATGAATTTTTCAAGGTGGTATAGAAACAGGGGCAAATCTATTTATGGTTTTGCCCCCAACATCATAATATAAATATAAAGTCTAAAAGGAGTCAATTCAAAATGAAAAGAAATTATAAGAAAACTTTGATTGCGTGTTATATGGCATTTATCACGCAAGCAATAGTTGCGAATTTCACACCACTTCTTTTCTTAAAATTTCATAAGGATTATAATATTCCGTTAGGTACAATTGCCCTTATTTCTTCTGTTTTTTTCTTTTCACAGATTGTTGTGGATTTATTTTGCGCCAGATTTGTTGACAAGATAGGCTACAGGAAGTCCATTGTTGCATCAGAGATTTTTGCGGGGATAGGTCTTATCGGATTAGCTGTTCTTCCAGACATACTATCAAATCCTTTTGCGGGAATAATTATCAGCGTGATTTTGTATGCAATTGGAAGTGGATTAATTGAGGTATTAGCCAGCCCAATTGTAGAGGCATGCCCTTTTGATAACAAAGACTCTGTAATGAGTCTGTTACATTCTTTTTATTGCTGGGGTTCGCTTGCAGTCATTTTGATTTCTTCACTATTCTTTACAATATTTGGAATAGAAAACTGGCGATGGATTGTCTGCATCTGGGCTTTGGTTCCATTATGCAATATTTATAACTTTGTAACATGTCCTATAGAGTCTTTAGTTGACGATGGTCAGGGGCTTTCTATCAAAGCTCTGTTCAGGCTTCCTATGTTTTGGGTATGTCTAGTCCTCATGGTATGTGCAGGAGCGTCAGAACTTTCAATGGCACAGTGGGCATCAGCTTATGCCGAAGCAGCTTTAGGACTTTCAAAAACTATGGGAGATTTAGTCGGACCTTGCCTGTTTGCGTTAACTATGGGAATCAGTAGAGTATTTTATGGAAAATATGGTGATAAAGTAGATTTAAAAAAGTTTATGCTTGGTTCAGGTGTTCTGTGTCTTGCGTGCTATATCTTAGCTTCTGTTTCATGTAATCCAATAATAGGTCTATTAGGTTGTATTATTTGTGGGGCATCAGTTGGTATTATGTGGCCTGGAACTATCAGTATCTCATCACAGCGTATTAATAAAGGTGGAACTGCAATGTTCGCACTACTTGCTATGGCAGGTGACATGG
>JBGVGI010000075.1:0-2044 GCA_045121595.1 Oscillospiraceae bacterium
TCGGATCATAGCGCCAATGGTCTTCACCTATACCTCCCATTGTATTTAAATATAAAGCACCCGGTGCATAGAACCCTTAACTTTTCTTTTTTTGTATAACTAATTCCTGGAATTCATCTGATCCGCCACCTGATTTATGTAGCTTTCAGTTATCCCAAATTGTTTCAGTATATTCTTCTGTTTTTTGGTCAATCCATATCTTCTGATATACACATCTTTGCTGTTTTTTACAATTGTTATTTTTTCAAGTTCACTTATTGCAGCCGGAACCGTATAATTCTTTCTGTCCTTTTCTTTTTCACTTACTTTCTTTAATCCCTGAAAGATATAATTACGGACTATGCTTGCTATAAACATCACATAAGTCTTGCTTTCCAAGGAATCCTGACTATGTACCCTGAATGTATCATACTCTAATCCTGTCTTAAGCATCCTAAATATCTTTTCCACGCTGTCCCTTTTTCTGTAAATATCAAGTGCCTCTGATGCACTCATTTCTTTCGATGTTACAATCACAAAGAACCCAAGTTTATCGATCTCTTTCTGTATCTCATTCTCGTTTCTACTGTATGATTCCAGATATCCGTTATTGTCATATTTTAGTTTAAACAGCTTTTTATATGCCACCATATCTTCTTTCCGTCTGATTTTTTCATTCACCTTTTTTTGAAGATGTTCTTCCTTCTTTACCAGCTGCTTCAAATACTCATTCTTTTCCTGGCTTGCCCGGACATTGTCATAGTAAATATGAAAATATCTGACTGTTATGTCATCCCCAATTGTCCCCTGTTTTGTCAGACCATAAACATCATGCTCCGGCAGATAGTACTTCGCCTTTGTAAGTAAAGGAAGTTTTGCTTCCTTCAACATATCCCTCACTAATATACTGCTATTCTTTATCATCATCAAAAAATCGTAACCTTTTGCATCAAAATACCGGATATTCTTTATACTAAAATACCCTCTGTCCAGTATCAGTCCCACATTTTTGTATCCGTATTCTTTCGCTCTGTCTACCATATGTGTACACTGGGTATTATCTATAATACTTCCCGGATACATTTCATAAAACAGCGGTGTTGCATCTTTATGATTCACAGCATAACTGATGTTCACCTGTGGAATATCACTGTCCTCCTTTGCGTGTCCATACTCTGCCATATCAACACCATCTGCTTTTGTGTTCATATTTGTACTGTCATAACTGATGTATATCTCTGAATGCTCCGGCTGTATTTCATTCCACTTTGATACAAACAGTTCTGTCTGTGCATAATCCACCGCATTCTTAAAAAAATCCGATATTTTTGTATCGTCCCATTTCTTTTCCGAGTTTACAAGATGTCCCCACACAAAATCTGAATAATGTTGCATCGTACTTGTTTGCCTGATTATCATATAGCTGACCAGATCCTTTATGAGGTTGGCATCTGTTTCTCCATGAATACTTTCAAGCAGTTCGCTTATCTTTAATTCCTCCATAACCTTAAAGATGAGCGTGGAAGCCCCCACCTGAAGTGCATCAGAAAAAGCAGGTGCTTCTTCATCATTTCCACCAACTATTTCATAGTATTGATAGAAGCTGTCATTCGGATTCATATTTTCGTCATCCACCATTTTTCCAATGCAGACTCTTTTTTCCACAACATACTGCTTATCTTTTTTATACTCACTTCCAGTCACATGATAAACATACTCACAGTTCCTTTGACGATATATTTTCGTCCCCTCCGGACGTTTTACAAGAACATCTTTTCTAATCATTTTTTCACCTCGCGTTTAGTTATGTACATAACTAAATTGTATCACAAAAACACCAATACTGCAAGCAAAAAAGTGCCGATTTCTCGGCACTTTTCTATATTTTTTCTTATTTAGTTACGGTCTTGAAGAAAAGTTAAGGATCCAGGAAAGAACGGATTCAAAAAAACATGCATAAATGAATCATTTATACAAATCATACTTAACAGGAAAGGATTGAAAATTATGAAAACTCTTAAAACATTCGGAAGTTATCTTCCAGGTTTTTTCTTAGCACTATGCA
>JBGVGI010000076.1:0-1975 GCA_045121595.1 Oscillospiraceae bacterium
ATAGAGGTAGTTTGAATACCAAAACATAGCGAGTAGTGTTGGTATCGTTAACGCTTTATAAATACACGCTTAGTTTATCATTGTTAAAATGGGAAGTCAATGAAATTTAGGTAAAAACTACTCATGAATTTCACATTTATATGATGTGAGTGTCAAAAGTACGATTTTTAAATCGAACTTTTACCATATATGTTCTTTGACAACTGAATAAAACTATGTTTTTGCTTGGATAGCATGGTCGAAGAGTAAATTTACCCTTTATGCCGGGTAAAATGCTCTGCATTTTTCTTTTCCTTTGATAAATCGCAGCATTTTACTGAAATTTAGGGCAGCAACTTTAAAGCCAAAGAAAAACTTTGTCTTCAGCTTACCTCGTACCGGCATTTTGTCTACGCCATATTTATTTCGAATGATGGACGGTACTGTCTCTGCTCCGTTTCGTATCCTGCCTATAAGTTTTCGCTCTTCTTCATTGAGTATCGCATTTGCATCTATCAGATTTTGCCTTGCATTTAATGAAAGAATTTTGACCGCAGTCCGTTTTTTCATGGCAGGTTTACATTCATCAAACCGCGGACAGTTTTCACACTGCTCACAATGAAAAGATGCTCGTATGCTGTTACTCTGTTTGATATAAGAGCTGCTTTTTGGTGTATGTCCTTCTGGACACAACGTGATGGTATTCGTATTATCATCAACTGAAAATTCAGTAATAATCGGATTTCCTTTTCTGCCAATCAGACCTGTAGATAAAACTCCTATGTTTTTCTCGGCAGCCAGTTCCTGGATTTCCTGTGTGTTGTAGGCTCCATCTGTAATGACTGCCACTGCTTCTTCAGAGACTTCAGAATCTTCAATGATTTCTTTGATAAAAGATACATCGCTTCGGGTGTTTACATCATACTGGTAATTCGTTACAACAGAACCTTTTGCATCTACAGTCTCAACAAGGTTTGCAACATATCCTCTGTGTTGTTTATTCGCTTTTACCCGAAATGTTGCATCTGGATCTGACGGGTTTTGAAGAACATCTGCCCCTATACCATCTTTTGATGTTTTGAGAATACGGCTTCCGGGATTATCATCATCGTCTTTTGTCTGCTCATTTATTGCACGGACCAGAAGCTGGTAATCAGTGTTCTCTTCGTAAAGCTCTTTACATTTAGGAAGAAGATCCGTTGCATCATTTATGACCTTCTGGATACGTTCTGATTGAGGTGTTTGTCTTTCATAGTAGACTACCTTATTCCGGTTGTTCGGATCACAATAGTTTTCTAATCCTTTGATTATGTCCGTATTACCATCACGGTCTATCGTCTTTACAAGATTGGAAAGGCATGTATAAAGAAGCTCCAAACGGCTCATTGTCTTGATATTGGATTCAATCATCATACTGTCCATACGTTTTATATCCGGTTCTATTTCCATGAACTTTGCGATATTGTCAGCAAGCTTGGTTATACAGGTATGAATAAGATCTTCGCCGGTTACAAGTTCGTATGCAGCAACTCTTTCACGAAATCTGCTGAATGTCCTGTCACTAATAGGCTGGTTTTCAAAGCCGAAGGTATGCAGTGCATACTGATATCGGAAATCACATTCACATTCTTCCAGGATATCATCATCTGAAAGATGATTGAATTCTTTGAGGATAAGAGCTCCAACAATTACATTTACCGGAGCATTTGGACGTGAATTTGTTTTCTCACTGTAAAGAGGTGCAAATATCATCTCATCTATGTTAGAAAAAATGTAATCAGAAAAAGGCTTCGCCCATGATTTTTCGATAATTCGTTGTTTTCTAGGTGAAAGAAAACCAAGGGAATTAAATAAAGATAATTGCTGATATTCATTCGTAACAAAAGACATTTTCGTACCTCCAAAACAGATAATTCTTATAGTAATATTTTACTACAAATGAGGCATTAAGCATAGCTTTATTCAGTTGTCAAAGTGCAAATTTTATGGGTAAGTC
>JBGVGI010000077.1:0-3075 GCA_045121595.1 Oscillospiraceae bacterium
ATTGATATATACTATTGCGGGTAGCAGAGTTCCGCATTTTCGTATTTGCCGTCAGCATTATTTTCCTCCGTAGGAATATTTTTCTATATTATAGCATATATTTATCTCCTTGTCAATAATGGTTCTCATTATCGTTAAGAAAACTTATTGACATATTACGACAAAAAAATTACTTTACTTTTAATATTTTTTCGCAAAACCTCTTGACAAGTACACTTGGCAATGATATAATAAAGTCGTGCCAAGAACACTTGGCAAGTTTTCATCATTTAAGGAGGTTTTTTATGAAAAAAGATGAAATATTGGAAATGGGCCGCAAAGAGAACGCAGGCAAGCACGACGAAAGAGAGATGGCTGCATTCGGAACGGCATCAAGAGTGGGAATGCTTGTAGGCGGCATTCTGTGTGCTGTGTTGGTATTCTTGTCAGAATTCCTTTTCAAAGTACACGAAATAGGATTGGTTGCTTGGCTTGTATATTTTGCAATGCAAGGAAGCCATCACATCACGTTATACACAAAACTGAAAACTAATAAACATCTTGTGTATGGTATTGTCGCTCTCGCCTTTACAATAGCTTTTGCAGTTACGCTTTGCGTTGTTACTTTGGGGTAAGCTATGGATGATAAACTTGTATTAAAAAACAACTTAAAAACTATACGCCTTGAAAAAAACATATCCCAACAGCAGCTTGCGGATATGGTAGGCGTATCAAGAAACACCATAAGCTCCATCGAAACAGGGCAATTCAACCCTACTGCAAAACTTGCATTGATTTTGTGCATAGCTCTTGACAAGAAATTTGAAGATATATTTTACTTTTAATGAAAGCGCCCTCGCTTCGTTTCGGAACGAGGGCTGATTTTATTAGTTCAAAAAAATGTGCATCAGAAAATCAATTACTATGCAAAAAACAAATGTTATGAGTGCAGAACCTATAAACAAAAGAATTTTCTGATACGGACGCTTGCCAATTTCTCGTTGCTTCTGTATATCGTCCAATCGCTTTCCTTCAGAAAATGCTACAATTTCTTTATAGGTTTGAACGTCATTGGTCTTTTTTACCTTTTCAAGCTTAAAAGCAAAACACAACGAGATTGCCCAAATAATTCCCCAAGGAATGACCGCCCAAACACCAAGCCACGCAAACAGCGGAACCGCAGAAACAGCAGTCGCAATTAACATCAAGGTGTAGATCTTTCCATAACGATTCATTTTTGCAATTTCTTCTTTTTTGATTTCCTCTTTCATAATTTCAATATCTCCTTTCACTAATTGGTCAAGTGAGATACCGAACAATGAGCTGAGTAGTAGCAAGCTATGAATATCGGGGTAGGTTTTTCCGTTCTCCCAATTAGAAATGCTCTGCCGTGTTACGTATATCTTTTCGGCAAGCTCTTCTTGGGAAAGATCCATTTCCGTCCGATATTTTTTTATCTGCTCATTCAGTTCCATATATAAACCTCCTTTTCGTCGTGATTTGCTCACCGACCTGCCATAAGTATAGTCGGTTTTCATTTCTCTGTCTATCAAATGCCTTTTCCATTTGCTTAAATCACGATGCAAAAGGGATTTTACATAGCTACAAATTGGAATTTATCGACCAGCTATGCCTTTTCCAACCACATAAATACCAACCAGCATTTCAGCGATTGATATTCCCAATAGAAGTCCTGAGAAAAAGTCTTTTACATTGGAACCGCCAAGCGTATAAGAAAGTGCCTGCAATGCAATTCCCATTACAATAAGTAACACTCCGTAAAGCAAGTTTTTTTGCTTTTCCAAATCCTGTGTCCTTTTCAGCAAATCCATGATTTGCTCGTCATCATATGCGCGAACACTTCTTTCCTCGGCAGCTTCTCCATCCATTAGCTCTGCAACTGTAATTTCTAATTCTTCACATAAGATTTTTACGACAGAGTAATCGGGCATGCATTTGCCTGTTTCCCATTTCGAAACTGTTTTATTAGATACTCCAAGCTTTTCTGCCAACTGTTCCTGTGTAAGACTTTTCTCTTTTCTTTTTTGTGCTATAAACTTTCCCGTTGCTTGTTGATTCATTTTCTCTACCTCCGTTTGTTATTTGTAGAAAAAGCATACCTCTTTTCTCTGAAAAACAACATCCCCTATTTGGAGAATCTAAGTGGAATTACTAATTATTCCTGCAAATTGGAATTTAACGCTTTCTTTGCTTATATATAACAACAGCAAACCAACTGGCTATAATGAACATCATTATTCCTCGAACAATCTCCGCAATCAACAATTCTTTGCCGTTCATCACTACGATTTTAGTTTCAAAATCAAAGAGAAAATGCACCAGAAATACAGGAATGATATTGGAGGATATTATAGTCATCTCCATTGCAAGCCAACCAAAAATAAAAGCATTCAGTACGGTTAAAGCAATCTCAAATGCATTACCACCTGCCAATACGGTAGCAATGTGCCCAATGCCAAAAATGAGCGTAGACCATAACACGATTCCTGCAGTCGAAAATTCTTCTTTTAGATATCGGGGTATTATCCCTCTGAAGTATACTTCCTCCGATATTCCTACAAACAGGTACAGAAACAAACTGCCCAGCACGTATCCAATTGATTTTACATAGAATCCTTTAATGGCTACTGGAACAAAAATAACAAGAAGAGGGATAAAATACAATACTTTTTTGCAACCTTTAAAATCAAACGATGCAAATCCAACCTCTCTCCATTGCCACTTACCACAAAAAACAAAAATAGTAGGGGGAATTAAAGCTAATGCCATAAAAGTTCCTTGTAAAAATAGTGTTGTAACAGTATCTAAAGCTAAAATTACCGATATTGTTCCTGATGCAATTGGAAATAACAAAACCACAAAACACCATAATAATGATTTACATATCGCCAACACTTTATATTTCATAATTAATTTCCTTTTCTATTGAGTCCTACAAATTGGAATTTGTTTATTTCTTAATGATAGTGTTTCATCATTTTATTATAGAGCTTATAGATTCCGCATCTCCAACACAGCACCATACCGAGCACTGCGCCTACAGCTGCCTGCAAGATCTGATACGGCATTTTGAGG
>JBGVGI010000078.1:0-53651 GCA_045121595.1 Oscillospiraceae bacterium
TTACAAAACTGTATACACCCAAATCATTAACTTTTTTGATGAAATAAAAGGCAAAAGCCTACGATAATGCTGACGCATATCGTAGGCTTTTAACATATTAGTTCGCAAATAAAGTAATGATTTGGGCGAATTATCCCTAAGTGAATACGCCGTTGGCGTGATGCTTTTTGTATTCTTTGGGACTTGTGCCACATAGCTTCTTAAAGATAACGCCGAAGTTTGAAAGGGATTTGAATCCCGACAGGAAACAGGCATCAGCTACCGAAAAGCCGTTTTCCAAAAGCGTTTTTGCATATTTTATGCGTAAAGCGTTTAAAGCCTGTATATAGGTTTTTCCCGTAATTTTTTTGAAAAGTTCACTGAAATAAGTGGGATTATATCCTGAAACCTCAGCGAGTTTTTTAAGGGAAATATCTTCTTTAAAATGCATCTCCATATAGATGAGCGATTTTTCGATTGCGTTAGACTGATTGCCCGTGTGGTAGGGTTTTTGGGTTTTATCTTTTCTGAAAATACAGTTTAAAATATACTGCAAAAGTTGTTTTTGACAGTTACCGTCGATTTCGTTTTCGTGGCTTAAAAGATTTGTGGCGTTTACAAGCCTTTCAAGTTCTTCTTTTTCAAAATGGTAAGCATTCGGGAGATTTGAAAAGGCAAGTGGGAAAAGGAGTTTTTCGTTTATGAGATTTTCATCAAACGAGATGTTTAAAAGTTTTATGGGTTTGTTTATTTTAAGAAAATGAAAGTCGGTTGTAGTAAGCAGAAAAACGTTCTGGTCACGGGTAGAGTATTTTACGTCGTTTACAGTGTATTCGCCTTCGCCCGATATAATAATCTCTATCTCAAAAAAAGAATGCCAGTGCAAACGGAAATCGGTATCAACGTTATGCTCTGAAACAAAAAGATGTCTGCCACCGGGGATGTGCAGTGTTTCTTTAAATAAGTTTTCCATAAGACCACTCCTCACCATAATTTTAAATGATTTTTTCGTATTTGTAAAGTAAAACCGAAAAAAGTAGTTGTTTTTCTTTAAAATCAAGTTGTTCCTATATGGGCAAAGGTATAAAATTGAAAGTGAGGTGGTTTTATGAAAACTATATCGTTAAACGGTGAATGGAAGCTTTGCGGTAAAAACCAGGTTAAAGATGAAGAAAAAATATCTCTCGAAGCAACTGTGCCCGGTTGTGTACAGCTTGACCTTATGAAAAATGGCTACTTGCCCGAAGATTTATATATGGGAGAAAACGTCAAAGAGGCGGAAAAATATGAGCCTTTTGAATGGTGGTACGAAAAAACCTTTGAATGTAAAGAAAGAGAAAATGTCTTTTTGGTATTTGAGGGTGTCGACTGTATTGCAGAATATTTCTTAAATGACGTAAAAATCGGCGAAAGCGAGAATATGTTTATCGCTCACGAGTTTAAAGTGGACGAATACTTAAAAGACGGCGAAAACGTTTTGAAGGTTCATTTAAAATCCGTACTTCTGGAATCGTATGAAAAAGAGTATACGATTAAGCTTTTAGCTTATGATTCAAATATGGAATCCCGTCATACAAGAAAAGCTCCCCACAGCTATGGTTGGGATATTATGCCGAGGCTTTTAACAGCAGGACTCTGGCGTGACGTTAAAATTGAAGTGCGTGATGAAGTGTATTTTTCACAGACTTTTTTCTATACTCCGGGTAGTTTCGGCAGATTTTTGTATGTTCTTGAAGATACCGATAAGGAGTATAAAAATATTGATATTGAAGTGAATGTAAATTGCGGTGATAGTGTAGTATCCAAAAGAGTTAACTCTGTCAAAAAATTCGGCTCTGTAAACTTTGATATTCCCGATGTGAAGTTGTGGTTTCCATATGGATACGGGGAAGCGAATATATACGATGGTACTGTTAAGATTTATAAAGATAAAAACCTTGTCCATGAGGAAAAAGTAAGCTTTGGCGTAAGGACAGTCGAGCTTGACAGACGGGATCCCATCGGCAATGATAAAGGACAGTTCAGGTTTCTTATTAATGGTGTTGAAATTATGTGCAAGGGCAGTAACTGGGTGCCCCTTGATGCAATGCACTGTAAGGATAAATCCCGTTATGAAAAGGCATTATCGCTCGTAAAGGATATTGGTTGTAATATCTTAAGATGCTGGGGCGGAAATGTTTACGAAGATCATGAGTTTTTCGATTTCTGTGACAGAAACGGTATTATGGTCTGGCAGGATTTTTCGATGGCTTGTTCTACATATCCTGAAGATGAAGAGTTTAAGAAAAAACTTGAAAAGGAAGCTGTTTCGGTTATAAGAAAGCTAAGAAATCATCCGTCAATCATTTTGTGGGCAGGGGATAACGAGGTTGACAGCGCTAACTCAAGGGTGTATAACCCTGACAACAACTCTCTTACACGGGAGGTTTTGCCGAAATGTATTGAACTTAACGATATTGGAAGACCGTATTTGCCGAGTTCGCCTTATCTCACAGGAGAAATGTACAAGAGAGGGGAGCGTTCACAGCGTATAGGCTCAAATGTCGTTGAAGATCACTTATGGGGTGCCAGAGATTATTTTAAGAGTGAGTTTTATAAAAACAGCAGGGCACGTTTTGTAAGTGAGGTAGGATACCATGGTTGTCCTTCGGCAGAATCTATAAGAAAATTTATAACTCCCTGTAATATATGGCCATATAATAACTCTGAGTGGATTTTACATTCGAGTGATCAGCAGGGAAACGATGCAAGAGTAAGGCTTATGGAAGATCAGGTGCGTCAGTTATTTGGTGTAGTTTATACCAATATGGAAGATTATATTTTAGCTTCGCAGATTTCCCAGGCGGAAGCCAAAAAGTATTTTATTGAAAGGATGAGAGTAGGTCGTCCCGATAAAACGGGTATAATCTGGTGGAATCTTTTAGACGGCTGGCCACAGATGTCCGATGCAGTTGTTGACTATTATTATAATAAAAAGCTTGCGTATCACTATATCAAAAAATCTCAGGCACCGTTTACAGTCTGTGCCGATGAGTTAAAAGACTGGAATATGGATATATACGCCTGCAATGATACTCTTGATGAGAAGAGTGGACATCTTGTAATCAAAGATGCACTGACAGAGGAAGTTTTGCACGAATGTGAGTTTGTTGTTAAGGAAAATACAAGTACCGTTATTGCAAAAATCCCCGTTTTCTATTCCGAAAAGAAATTTTTGATTTTCGAATGGGAAGTTGACGGCAAAAAGGACTTTAACCATTATCTTTGCGGTTTTCCGCCTGTTGATTTTGATATGTACAAGGCATTTTTGCAAAAATATTATCCCAGGGGGTAAGAAATGTATTTATTAGGTTTTGATATTGGAGGAACAAAGTGTGCAGTTGTCACAGCTTTGACAGACGGGAATAATATTGAACTTCTGAAAAAGGAGAAATGCGATACTTTATTTGACATTTCCCCCGAGGCAATGATAGATAAGCTTATCGCGCTTGCGGATACGATAGTTGACAGAAAAATAGATGCCATAGGTATTTCCTGCGGAGGTCCGCTTGACTCTGAAAAGGGTGTGATTATGTCGCCTCCCAATCTGCCGGGGTGGGATAATGTAAAAATCGTTGAAAGAATCAAAAACCATTACGGTGTTTCTGTTACTTTACAAAACGACGCCAACGCCTGCGCTGTTGCAGAATGGAAATTCGGAAGCGGTAAAGGATATAAAAATGTTGTGTTTTTAACTTTCGGCTCGGGACTTGGCGCAGGACTTATTTTAGACGGCAGATTATATAGCGGGACTAACGGAAATGCAGGGGAGGTAGGGCATATCCGCCTTGCCCCTGACGGACCTGAGGGCTTTGGTAAAAAAGGTTCTTTCGAAGGTTTTTGCAGTGGTAATGGTATTGCAAAACTCGGTGAAATGATGAACGGGGAAAAGCTTACCGCAAAATCCATTGCCGAGGCGGCGGATAAAGGTGACGAAAAATCCCTTGAAGTTTACAGAGTTTCAGGTGAGTATTTAGGCAGAGGACTTTCGATAATAATTGATATTTTAAATCCCGAGGTAATCGTTATCGGGAGCGTTTATACAAGAAGTGAAAAGCTTTTTGCGGAAAGTATGAAAAAAGAAATTGAAAAGGAAGCGCTTTCAGTTTCTGCCGATTGTTGCAAAATTCTACCTGCCACACTTGGCGAAAATATAGGTGACTATGCTGCAGTATCAACGGCACTTTTAGGAGTTGAAAATTATGATTAAAGAATTGATTGAACGATATCCAAACCTCGAAAAATGCAAAAATGAAATTCTTAGCGCAAGAGATATGCTTATTGAATGTTATAAAAATAATGGCAAGGTTCTCTGCTGCGGTAACGGCGGAAGCTGTGCCGACTGTGAGCATATTGTCGGTGAGCTCATGAAGGGATTTTTAAGCTTACGAGCTTTGAGCGATGATAAAAAAGCAAAAATGATGGAAAATTGTCCCGAAGTAAGCGATATGCTTGATAAATTGCAAGATGGCTTGCCTGCAATTTCGCTGACCTCTTTTACGGGACTTAATACAGCCTTTTGCAACGATGTGGATGCTGACCTTGTTTTTGCGCAGTCGTTACTGGCACTCGGCAGGGAAAATGATGTGCTTATTGCGCTCAGTACATCGGGCAATTCCAAAAACGTTGTGAATGCAGTAAAGGTTGCAAAATCACTTGGTATAAAGGTTATTTCGCTAACGGGTGAAGGTGGAGGAAAACTCGCAGAGCTTTCCGATATCTGCATTAAAGCTCCCGAAAAAGAAACCTATAAGGTTCAGGAATTGCATCTTCCCATTTATCATTATCTTTGTGCTGAGGTTGAAAAATATTTCTTTTAAAATAAAACGGCAGGTGAAAACCTGCCGTTTTGCTTTATCTGAATAATTCTCTTCCTTCTTTGAATACCAAGCCTATAAATTCATCTGTTTGTTTTCTGCCGTTATACCATATCATCCAGCAGTTTTTATCTTCGTTCCACAAGAAAGATGGTTTGTAGCATGCGTCACTGTCCCAGCTTCCGGGAGTGGGTGAGATAATGGGATTTAGGGGAGACTTTTCCCAACCCGTTATGCCGTTGTCAGAACGGGCGATACACACCTGTGCTTTATCGATATTTTCATAACCGATATAAAACATAACATATCCCATATCCTCGGTGCGGATTATCTGGCATCCACCGATTCGGTCCTGTTCGTAATAATTTTTTTCGTCCTTGACGAAAATGGGATTGAATTTCGATTTTGTCCAGTGGATGCCATCGTCACTTTCGGCGTAACCCAAAGCATTCGGCTCGTAGGTTTCTCCGCCCGCATACCACATTTTATATTTTCCATCCTCGTAAAGCACACAAGGGTTCATAACGGCAGTTTTTTCCCAGTAATGGTCGCTAATAAGCACGGGCTCTGTCAGAACTCTTTTGAAATTAATTCCGTCATCACTTTCGGCGTAACCAATAAAGCAATATCCTCTTGCGTGACCTGTGTACCACATTTTGTATTTATTGTCAATTTTCAAAACACAGTTTCTTGTAACTCTTTCTTCCCAGCCTGTGTTATCGTCAAAAGCGAGAGTTGTCTGTGGCATTTCCCAGTGTATTCCGTCGTCTGAAAAAGTAACGGCGAGGGATTTTTTTGGGCGCCAGGAAAAATCCATACGGTATCTTTCGCTTTCTTTTGTTACATAGACATCAAAACAGGTACCCAGTTCAGTATTTCCAAGTATGGGGTTGTTTTCATATTTTACAAAACTCATATTACAAAACTCCTATTGGCTTTTTTGCAAGTTTATCTGATGCAAAAACTTCTTTGCCGTCAGTATAGATATGTAGTCCTTTGCCTTTTTGGTAACGGGTTCCGTCTTTGTCCCACAAAATAGTGATAAGATGTCCGTGATATTGCACACCATCAAGACATAAAAAGTCCAGATCATCTTCTCTGAACAAAGGATTTATCGAAAGACTTTTGCCTTCCGAAGGGCGAATACCGCAAAGTCCCGTTATAACGATATCGCAAAAGCTTGAATGATTATAGTCGCATCCTCTGTCATCACCACCGGGTGGGTTTTCCATTTCCCGCAACTTCTTTCTTGCTATCCATTCGCCGGTGAATGGGTCTAAGTTTTCGTCGGTATAAGGCTTGTCACCATCGTATTGTGATTTTGCAAAAGTGTCAAGCAGATTATAAAAATCCGACTTTGTCATAACGGACTGATTGTAGTTGTTAAGCAAATTAGCAAGTGCTGTCAATGTCTGGGAAGTAGCAAAGGGCCAGGACGGACCATTCCACAAACACTCGTGGTCGAATTCCTCCATAAAACGGGGGTGGTTTCTCTCCAATGTTGTAGGTCCATATGGTGCTTTAAAATAATTTTCATCGTTTAAAAACTTCCAGGCGACCGTTTTTTCTTCGGTTGGAATATTAAAATACCAAGGCACGAAACCTATCTGCTCTCTCGCATCGGGGAAAGTGTAATCGCAGTTTTTGGACAGAGGTTTGAAAAACTCAGCTTGCTTATCCCACAAAACGGTGTTGATTTTCTCTTTTAAAAATTCATATTTATCGGAGTATTTTTTGAAGTTTTGCTCGTCACCCACACGCAAAGCAATCTGCGAAAGAGCTTTTGCATCTGCGCACATATAGGAGTTTATGGTAGGGCGAATGCCTGCACCGCTTACCGAGTATTCCATTCCGTCACGCCCGTCAGTCTGCCAGAACATACTATTTTCGTGCAGATGAGTATTTTCCCACCCCTCATAGTTTTTGCAAAGTCCTTCGTAAAGGTTTTCGGCAAGTGAGAAATCTCCTGTTACCTTACAGATGTTGTAAACAGCATCTGCAGCCCAGAAGCTGTATAAACGCGGATCGGCATCCTCATCGGTAAACCAGAAGGTTGCATAATCCTTAACATATTGAGGATTATGGAGCCACCTGCCTTCGTACAGGTGATGCCCTGCCGGGCAGGAGATAGTATTGTATTTTTTTGCCCACGGAACTTCGGGATAAAATTCCGTTATAACGTGACCTTCGGGAGTTTTCCTGATATGTTTGCAAAACAAATTCCATCGATAATAGTAAACTTCTGTAATTTTTTTGTTTGAGCAATCAAAAAGTGGGATTCCTGCGTCAAATGGGGAGATATCCCCCATCTTCTGATAAAATTGACTTTTTGTTTTTATAAAATCGAGTATATGGTAGCACATCAAAAACACCTCTGATATTGACAAATAAAACTGATTCTGCTAAAATTATACTAAGTTTTAAAATCTATTACAACAACATTTTGTTTTAAAAAATAGGCGTTTTGTATAATGAGGTGATAAGATGCGCAATGAAAGCTGCAAGGTTTATGAACGATATGCAAATACTCCAAGTGAGGTTGCACAGAAGTTATACTATTATCCACAGTGGGTGGGTAGATTTGTCTGCAATTCTGATTTTTATATCGAAAGAGCCGATTATGAAAGTGTGCTATTGCTTTTCACAGTTAAGGGTACGGGCAAACTTATACATAAGGATAACGAGTATCTTTTAAAGGAAAATAGTCTGGTGCTTATAAATTGTCAGCAACATCATATTTATTATCCTGTACATGAGTGGGAATTTTGCTTTCTTCACATAAAAGGTCAGGAAGTTTTTTCGATGATTGAGTATCTGACGGGAATTAACGACAGTATTTTATTTCAGGATGCGGAATTTTTAAAAACTGCAGTTTTTGAGTGCATAGAGCTTTGTAAGGATAAAAGGGCAATGTATGAAATGATATTTTCCAAAAAAATCTCTGATATGTTTTATGAGCTTACAACCTGTACTTTGAAAGAGGAAAACAGTAATATCTTAATGGCTTGCGATTATATTGCGAGAAATTTTAGAGAAGATTTATCAACTGAAAAGCTTGCTTCAATTTGTTGTTTTTCAAGATGCCATTTTTCGAATACTTTCAAGAAGATGGTGGGGACAACACCACATGACTATCTTGTTTCTTATCGGATAGATAAGTCGAAAAAATTTTTGCAAAATCATTCGGTGTCGGAAGTGGCAGAGCTTATCGGATTTAAAGATACCGGAACCTTTATAAGAGCATTTAAAAGAAAAGAGGGGATTACCCCTTTGCAATATGTAAAGAGTATTTGTGATTTTTGACGATTGCTTTCGTTATTTCAGCGATGCGATAATAACGCTTTGGGAGGAACTCTATGAAAAATTTAATAATTGCAACCAGAGAATACAGAGAAAAACTTTTAAACGATCCGTACAGACCTGTCTACCACTTTGCACAACCTGATGACAATGGTTTTCCCGGAGATTCAAATGGCGCGTTTTTTGTAGACGGCGTTTATCATCTTATGTATCTTTATAAGAATTCAAAAACCGACGCTTATCATTGGGGGCATATTTCCTCTGTGGATTTGTTGCATTGGCGTCATCACCCCGATGCACTTTTCACCGATGAGGGTGATCTGGGTGCTTTCAGCGGCGGTGCATTTGTTGACGATGACAAAACGGCTTATCTGTCTTTTTGGAAATTCCCATCAAAGGATTATAAGGGTGATAACGGCGGTATTGCGATTGCATTCTCAAGGCCTCCCTACGATAAATGGGAGAGGATAAAACCTATTGCTATTGAGGGAGATCGCGAAAAATGGGGCGTCCTTGAAAAGCAGTTTAACGGAGAAATAAGGCATATTGCCTGTGCGGATCCGAGCAATATCTGGAAAGAAAACGGATTTTATTATATGCAGACAGGCAATAAACCTGTTCTTGACTATTATGGCAGACAAGAAGATTCTTTGGAGTTTTATAAAGGTGACTTTACAGATTTATTTAAGTCTGAAGATCTTAAAAACTGGGAATATGTTGACAGATTTTATGACAGGGACAAAAGAGACGAAAACTGGCCCGATGATACCGAAGACGATATGTGTTCTTCGTTTTTGCCACTATACGACAAGAAGGAAAACGGCGAAAAAACAGGCAAATATCTGCAGCTTTTTATCTCACATAACAGAGGCTGCCAGTATTATGTAGGTGAATTCAAAAATGAGAAGTTTTACCCCGAAGTTCACGGCAGAATGTCATGGAATGACAAAGCGTATTTCGCTCCTGAAGCTTTAATCGACGATAAAAGCAGACAGATTCTCTGGACGTGGCTGCTTGATAATCTTGAAAACGATTTTGAAACTTACGGTTGGAGCAGTGTTTATGGACTTCCGCGAGTTTTGTGGTGGGAAGATCAAAAACTCCATATTGCACCGGTTACTGAACTGAATAAGCTTCAGTATAATAAGCAGACTCCGACTATAAAAGAAGATAACAGTATTATTGTGAACAACGGCGAAGTTTTTAGACTTAAAGCTATAATTGATATGAGAAATCAGTCAAAATCAGGCTTTACTGTAAGAAAAGACGATACAAATCAAACCGATATATATTATGATAAAGAGAAAAATCTTCTGGTTTTTGACGCGTCAAAAAGTGGTAAAAGCAAATTTGCGATTAAAGAGGAGGCACCACTTTGCATAGATAGTGATGAGCTTAAACTTGATATTTTTGTTGATAAGTCGGTTGTGGAAGTATATGCAAATGATATTCAGGCTATCTGCAGACGAGTTTATCCCGAAAATCCGACAGAGGCAACAGGCGTAAGCTTTATCGGTGACAGAAATACAGTGAAAAAGCTTGAGGTGTTTGATATGGCACCTACAAATCCATATTAAAAGGTGGGCATTTGCCCACCTTTTTGTTGCTTTTGGGAGATTTGTGATGTATAATTGATTTTACGAAAGGGTTGATTTTATGTTCCATAAAACAAAAGAGTTTTGCGATTTGCTGATTGAAAAAGGTTTTCCCGGGATTGATCTGATGGTTTTAAAGGACGGCGAGTGCGTTCTGAGGTATATGAACGGATACTCCGATCTTGAAAAAAAAATTCCCGTAAATGGGAATGAAAGATATAATATCTATTCCTGTTCCAAGGTTATTACCTGTGTTGCGGCGATGCAACTATGGGAGAAGGGACTTTTTTCACTTGAAGATAAGCTTTCAGAATATATGCCCGAGTTTGAAAACATGATCGTTAAGACGGAAAAGGACGTTAAAAAAGCAGAAAATCCTATTCTTATAAAGCATCTTTTTGAGATGACGGCGGGTTTTTCTTATGATACGGAGTCTGAGGCTGTTAAGCAGTGCCAAAAAGATACAGACAGCAAGTGTCCAACAAGAGAATTTATGAAATACCTTGCAAAGGAACCTTTGCTTTTTGAACCGGGCACTAACTGGGAATACTCACTTGCTCACGACGTACTTGCCGCACTTGTTGAGGTGATTTCGGGCGAGAAGTTTGAAGATTACGTAAAAAGACATATTTTTGACGTAGCGGGTATGAAAAATACCACGTTTATGCTCCCTGATGAGGAACTTGACACTCTTGCCGAGCAGTACAGATATGTTGATGGCAAACCCTGTAACGTGGGCAAAAATATTGCTTCTTATAAATTTGGCTCGGAATATGCTTCGGGCGGTGCGGGATGTATTTCCGCTACCGAAGATTATGTAAAATTTCTGGAAGCTTTGAGAACAGGCAAACTTATCAAAAGAGAAACTCTTGATATGATGTGTGTACCAAGGCTTACGGGGAAGGTAAAAGAAAATTTCTGGCTCAAGGAAACCCATAGTTACGGACTTGGTATTCGTTGCCCTGACAGTAATGAGAAATATACCGATTTTGGTTGGGGCGGTGCAGCCTGTGCGTACCTTGCGGTTGATTTGAAGAAAAACGTTTCCCTTTATTTTGCAACTCATATTTTAGGTTCGCCTTATGCCGACCACCGTGCGATGGTTTACCGCTACGTTATGGCTGAGCTTTTTAACACCGAAAGTATTGAATGCATTGAAGAAGATATAAGAAAAATCGAAGAACGAATGATAACGTTTTAGGAGAATTTATTATGAAAATTACAAATGAAGATGTCGCAAGGGTAAAAGGGCTCGGTTGCCTGTGTGACAAGACGACAGAAGACTGTTTCAACTGCCGAGTTATCACAAGAAACGGCAAGATTACTGCAAAAGAAAGCCACGTTATTGCGGAAGCTGCGGAAAAATTTGGCTCTGGCGAAGTGGCAATGACAACAAGACAGACTATCGAAATTCAGCGCGTACCCTTTGAAAACATTGAGCCTATGCGTGAATTCTTAGCAGAGTACGGACTCGAAACAGGCGGTACAGGTCCTAAAGTAAGACCGATAGTTTCCTGCAAGGGTACCACCTGCGTTTTCGGGTTGATTGATACCTATGCGCTTTCTTTGAAAATTCACGAAGTTTTCTATAAAGGCTACCACGATACAGTTTTGCCCCACAAGTTCAAAATTGCGGTGGGCGGTTGTCCCAACAACTGTGTAAAACCTGATTTGAACGATTTGGGTGTTATCGGTCAGAGCGTGTTCACACCCGACACCGATAAATGTAAAAACTGCAATAAATGCTTTGTGGAAGAGGCTTGTCCGATGGGTGCTGCTAAAATTACAGATGGTAAAATCTTCGTAGATAAAACTATTTGTAATAATTGTGGAAGATGCGTAAGCAAGTGTCCTTTCAAGGTTTTCGGAGAAGCAAAGGAAGGATACAAAGTATACATCGGCGGAAGATGGGGCAAGAAAACCGCCAAAGGAAAGCCTTTGGGAAAAATCTTTACAACTGACGAGGAAGTTTTAAAGGTTATTGAAAAAGCAATTTTGCTTTTCAAAGACGAGGGAATAAAGGGCGAACGTTTTGCTGATACCATCGAAAGACTTGGATTTGACTATGTTGAAAAGAAACTTATTTAAGGCAGTTTTACTTATTTTACTTTTTGTTTTGTGCGGATGCGCTGAAAATACGGTGTCGGGCGATACCGTAACTTTCACCGATTCGCTAAACCGCACCGTAACAGTCAGAAAAGCTCCCGAAAAAGTGGCAACACTCATCGGGAGTTTTGCCGATATCTGGGTGCTTTCAGGCGGTGAGATTGTTGCCACCACCGAAGAAGCATGGGAAGATTTCAATTTAGAGATCGATGCCGTGAATTTGGGAAATGCTCATTCACAGAGTGCCGAAAAACTTATAAGTGTGTCCCCTGATTTTGTTATAGCAAGTGCGAAAACCGCTTCAAATCTTGAGATGCGTGAACTTCTGGAAAAATTAAATATTCCCGTTGCATATTTTGATGTCGGAAATTTTGATGATTATCTCAGAATGCTTGAAATCTGTACTGATATTACCGGCAGGAAAGATTTGTACGTGAAAAACGGACTTGAACTCAAAGAAAAAATTGATACGGTAAAGCAAAACTTTTCTTTGCCCGAAGAAGAAAAAAAGGTGCTTTTGATACGCACCTCCTCAACTTCCGTAAAGGCAAAGGGGAGCAAGGGGACGGTTTTAGGTGAAATGCTTTCGGATTTAGGCCTTATAAATATCGCTGACAACGATAAAACTTTGCTTGATAATTTGAGCCTTGAAAGCATTCTTAATGAAAATCCATATCGCATTTTTGTGGTGCCGATGGGCGATGACGGCAAACAAGCGGAAGAAAATTTCAAAAAAGTTGTGATGGGAAATCCTGTATGGTCAACTCTTGATGCGGTGAAAAATGACAGAGTTCACTTTATGGATAAAACTCTTTTTAACTTGAAACCAAACGGAAGATGGGACGAAGCATATGAAGAACTTGTTAAAGTGTTCGGATAAAGTAAGATTTATCTATGCCGTGGGATTTCTGTTTTTTGTCGTTTCGGCAGTTTTGGGAATAATGCTCGGAAGCACTCCCGTTTCTGTCGCAGACGGACTTAACGATACCGAAATGCAGATACTTTTGTATATCCGTTTTCCGAGAGTTATTGCTACCCTTGTTACGGGCGCTTCGCTGTCGGTAGCGGGGGCTGTGGTGCAGAGCGTTCTTGCAAACAGACTTGCCTCACCGAGTATAATAGGTGTCAATGCGGGGGCGGGGCTTGGTGTTGCTGTCTGTACGGCACTTGGATTTTACGGTGGCATTTTCACTTCGGTATTTGCTTTTTGCGGTGCGTTTTTTACCGTTATGGCGGTGAGCATTGCTTCAAGAAAATGGGGTGCGTCAAGAGGGACGGTTATCCTTATAGGTGTCGCTTTTAACAGCCTGCTCGTGGCGATAAGGGACAGCATTGTGACCTTTATGCCCGAGGTCGGTGTTATGAGCAATGACTTTAAAATTGGTGAATTTACAGCAATTACATATAAAAAACTCATCCCTTGCGTTATTCTGATTTCGGTAACGGTTATTTTGCTTTTTACTCTGGCGAATGAGCTTGATGTTCTTGGTTTAGGTGAAGAACAGGCAAAATCTTTAGGGCTCAACACAAAGCTTATGAGAATCTTGTTTTTGATGGCGGTGGCGCTGCTTTCGGGTTGTGCCGTAAGCCTTGCGGGACTTTTGTCATTTGTAGGACTTATTGTCCCTCATATTATAAGGCGTCTTGTCGGTAATGAAACAAAGCACCTTTTAAGCCTTGGAGTTCTGTACGGCGGGGGCTTTGTAAGTATTTGCGATACAATAGCAAGAACAGCTTTTTCGCCCTACGAAATACCCGTTGGAATTATTATGGCATTTCTGGGTGCCCCTTTCTTTATCTTTATTCTTATAAAAGGGAAGGGAGGCCACAGAGATGCTTGAAATTAAAAACCTCTCTTCGGGATATAACGGAAAAAATGTGATAACAAAGATGAATTTATCACTTCCGAAAAACTCACTGATTTCGGTTGTAGGTCCCAACGGTTCGGGGAAAAGCACATTTTTAAAGACTTTATCGGGAGTTAATCCGGTTTCTGAAGGCGAAATTTCGCTTGACGGAAAAGATTTTTCCTCGTTTTCTGGTAAAAATTGGGCAAAAGAGGTTTCTTACCTTGCACAGGGGAGAAATATCCCCGATATGACAGTAAAACAGCTTGTTTTACACGGAAGATTTCCTTACCTTGACTATCCGAGAAGATACAGAAGCACCGATCGTGAGATTGCAGAAAACTCAATAAAAAAGCTGGGTTTAGGCGATATGGCGGACAGACCTCTTAACACCCTTTCGGGCGGTGAAAGACAAAAGGCTTATATCGCGATGGCACTTGCCCGTGATACGGACTACATCCTGCTTGACGAGCCTACAACCTATCTTGATATTTACCATCAGTTAGGCCTTATGAAAATCTTAAAGGATTTATCCCAAAACGGAAAAGGAATAGTTTCGGTTATGCACGATTTACCGCTGGCTTTGAATTTTTCGGATGCGGTGATTGTTATAAACGGCGGAAAAGTAATTGCTTTTGATATTCCCGAAAAGGTGTGCGATACTTTGTGTAATGTGTTCGGTGTGAAGATAAAAAATATCGGCGGGCAGTATCAATATGACATATTTTAAAAAAGATGTCCTTGTTGTATCGGAGTTTTTCTGGTACAATATGCTGGTAAAGGAGAGATTTGTATGGAAGTAAAACACAGTTCAGTAATTTATGAAAACCCGTTGCCGCAGCTTTGCAGTAAACATAGCTTTTTTCCATTTTTAATGGAGCTTTCCGACGGTACAATTGCTGCGGTTTATGCAATCGGTCAGGCTTTTGAAAGTGTTGACAGTTCAAGTTATATATCTTTCAGTAATGATAAAGGTATCACCTGGAGTAAACCTCAGCGTATGTTTAAAGAGGGCGAGGGTGCTATAACCGATTATTGCAAGGGGACTGTGCTGCCCGACGGTAAAATTATGGCGTTTGGGTATTCTTTTTTAAGGGATGACCCCGAACTTCCTATCGGTAATCCCGAAAACGGCGGACTTTTAGAGGATTTTGTTTTTTATTCCATTTCTGAGGATAACGGCAAAACCTTTGGCGAAATGGTAAAAGTTCCGTGTTCGTGGGGGCCCCATATCGAGGCCTCTGCACCGATTACAATTTTAAAAGACGGAAGTCTAATTACTCCGATTACGGGATTTCCTGACTGGAGCGGAAAAATGCACGGACCACAATGCGGCAAAGCACTTCGCTATGACGGAAAAGAATGGAATGACGATGTGATTTGTATGGATTTCGGTGATGACGTTACCTGTTACGAGCAGAGAATGTGTCAGCTTGACTCGGGTGCAATTATCTGTATCGGTTGGAATGAGAACGTTAAAACAGGTGAAAGACTTCCTAATCATTACACTGTTTCTTATGATAACGGCAAAACTTTCAGTGAGCCGAAATCTACGGGGATTATGGGTCAGGCATCTTCTGTGTGTGCTTTGGGCGGAGAAAAATTTTTGGCACTTCACGCAGTAAGACGTGATACCGATAAACCCGGCATTTATGCTTATATAATTGATTTTTCCGAAAAACAGTGGAATATAGTGGAAGAAAAACTCGTCTGGGCACCTGATTTTAAAATTACAAAAGACACCAATATGGCTGAGATTTTCTCTTTCTTAAAATTCGGTCAGCCTGGTGCGATACTTTTAAGTGACGGAGATGTAATGATGTCACATTGGTTTGCAAAAGAGGGTAATTACAAAACAGTTGCAACGAGAATAAAGCTTTAAGGTGATTAAAATGACAAAGATTATCCTGATACGTCACGGATACAGTTTGGGAAATAAGGAAAAGAAATTTACAGGACAACTTGACCTTCCTCTTGATGCGGTCGGATTTGTTCAGGCAGATTCAATAAGGGATTATATTTTAAAGGAATATAAAGTCGATAAGATTTTTTCCAGTGACCTTCAAAGAGCATATGATACCGTAAAACCTCTTGCCGATGCTTTGCAACTTGACGTTGTCACAAGCAAAGCTTTGAGGGAATTTGACGTTGGACTGTGGAGCGGTGTTGCAATTGAAGAAGTGAAAAATAAATTCCCTGCTGAATTTGAAGTTTACAAGAATACTCCCGGAATGTTTCGCTTTCCAAACGGCGAAAACTATGAGGAAATTCAGAAAAGAGCGGTTGAATTCATAACGGATATTGCGGAAGAAAACAAAGAAAAAACTATAGTTGTCGGTACTCACGGCGGAGTTATAAGAGTTTTACGTGCTTTGTGGACGGATACTCCGCTTAGCGAAATTCAAAAAATAGCACACGTTTCTAATGCTTCTGTTACAATTGCTGAATATGAAAACGGAAAATTTTCTTTAAAAGAAGTTGGGATTACGGACCATCTGTCCGAAAAGGTATCAGAAGAAGAAATAAGGTAATAAAAGTAACTCCCGATGTGATTTAACACATCGGGAGTTTTTACGTTATTTATGTTCTCTCGGGGAAACGCCGAAGTACTTTTTATATGCTCTGTAAAAGGTTACGTAGTCTGCATAACCTACGTTTTCGCTTACAGTTTTGATATCGATTCCGTTTTTGATTTTTTCTCTTGCAATTTCCATTCGCTTTTGCAAAAGGTATTGTTTGATACTGATACCGAAGCTTTTTTTGAAGATATGACATATCTGTGAAACCGAGCAGAAGTTTTCTTTTGCAAGGGATTCAAGAGTTATGTCGGTAGTATAGTTTCTGTCAAGGCTTTCGATCAGCCTCATGGGGAGGTTGTCGATTTTTTCGAGATCTGTTGATTTTTTGGGAGAATATTTTATTTCAAGTAAAATATCGGTTACTACCGAGTTAAGTAAAACGTCGTAATCCGCCTTTGACATAACAGACATCGCAGACAAAAGATATTCAATATTTCTTACGATGCGATGATTTTTGTTAAGTGACAGGATGCTGCGTTTTTCAAAAAGGGATTCGATTTCACCGTAAACAATACTTTTTCTTATATCTATTACGCAACGCTCATATTTTTCAATATCGGAAAGAACCGAAAACTGATGGTAGTCACCTTTTGGAATTAAAAATAAGTCAAAGGGTTTTACCTTGGTGCGAAGACTGCTTCCTATAAACTCAACGTCGCCATCCAGTAACAAAAAGATTTCATGGTAACTGTGAAAATATCTTCCGTATATATCGGTGTCACCTTTTGCATATTTTACGCTTATATCACGCGATTGATAACTTGTCTTTTTCATATTACCACTCCCTTTTATGAGATTATAACACAACGCTGCAAAAAACGCAATATTTTATGCAAAATTTGATATTTATATTTTAAAAATGGCAAGTATAATGGATATAAAGGAGTTGTTAATATGAATTTGAAAGAAAAAATTAAAAATAGAGAGAAAATTATCGGTATGCACGTAAGTCTTACCGATATTACTTCTGCAAGAATTGCAGGACTTTGCGGATTTGATTATATCTGGGTGGATCTGGAACACAGCTTCCTTCCCATTGATAAGGTGTTGGGTCATCTTATTGCAATTCAGGCAGGTGGTACACCTGTTATTGTCCGTGTGCCCGTAAACGACCTTACATATCTTAAGAAGGTACTCGAAATGGGTCCTGACGGTATCGTTTTCCCGATGGTGAGAACTCCCGAGCAGGCAAAAGACCTTCTTGATTCCACGTTGTATCCTCCTTATGGAACAAGAGGATACGGACCTCAGCACGCAGTTAAATATGGTATGGAAAGTGTTAAGGATTATATCGATAACACCTGCGATAACCTTTGCCGTTTTATTCAGATTGAGCATAAGGATGCAGTTGACTGCGTAGACGAGCTTATCAAAAACGAATACATCGATGGTTTTATTTACGGCGCTATGGACTTGTCAGGCTCAATCGGTGAACTTACAAACGTTTTCGGTGAGAATACTCAGGCACTTATGAAGAAAAGCTATAACGCATTGAAGGCAAACGGAAAATACGTTGGTATTTCAATCGGTGAAACAACTGAAGAAAGCATTGGTTTCTGGCACGATTTCGGAATTGATATGATTTCTGCAGGTGCTGATTATGCATTTATCTGTGACAGAGCTATTGAGACGAGGAATACTCTTAATAAAATTCATAAACACACACACGTAAAACCCCAAAAGGTTTACTATAACCCTGATAATCTTACGAAGGATATCCATTGTTCACTTAATGCTCCCGATATCTACAGTAAGGAAAGTACTGAATGGGATTATTTCTCTGCAAAAATGAGAAAGTGGCAGTCTGCTCCCTGTATCACAAAAGCGTATGGTGAGCTTTATATGACGTTCACCGGGGATAACTTCGGCGGTGACGAACAACCTAACAACTATAACGTAATTATAAAAAGTAAAGACGGCGAAAACTGGGAAACAGTTTGTGTTATCGACCACCCTGAGTCTGTAAGAATGCACGAGCCGATCCTCTGGACAGATACTGACGGCACACTCTGGCACTTCTGGGCACAGTCTTACAACTGGTGGGACGGCAGAGGTGGCGTCTGGGCAATCAAAATTGATGAAAAAGGCGAATGGTCTATGCCAAAACGTCTTTGCGACGGAGTTATGGCAACTCCTCCCATCAGAACTGAAAAAGGAGAAATCCTTCTCCCTGTAAGCATCTGGAAGCCCTGGAGAGATTTATGGCATCCTTATCCTTATTTTGGTAATTCAGGTCTTTACGTTTCCAAAGATAATGGTGAAAGCTTCCGATATGTCGGTGGTGCTGATGCACCTGACTCCACCTTTGACGAAAATACCATCGTCGAAGCAAATGGAAAGCTTTATATGACTATCCGTTGTGAAAACAGTATCAAATATTCGGTATCCGAAGACGGTGGTGTGAGCTGGAGTGAACCTGTAAAACTTATGGACCACTGCAGTTCCAGAAGTTATCTTGCGAAAATGCCTTCAGGTAACTTTATGCTCATTACAAACGATGATGCAAAAGACAGAAAAGATATGACGGCATTCCTTTATAGCGAAGGCTTCAGAGAGTTGAAAGGTAAATTGCTTCTTGATAAAAAATGTGCTACCTCTTATCCTGCAGGACACGTTGACAAGGACGGAAGGGTTTATGTGGCTTACGATTTCAACCGCTACGTTGAAGAAGAAATTTACTATGCTACATTTACGGAAGAAGATATCATAAACGGCAAATTCGCTGAAAATTCATTTACCGGTAAGCTTGTTATAAAGGGCGAAAACGGAAAATCTACCGACAAGGTTTTTGAAAGCGGTATTTAAAGGAGAAGAATATGGCTTATATTACAGGACAGACAGAGCAGGGTTGTTGCCTGCCTGTAAAATATTCAGGGAATAATACCTATGAATGTGAACCCGACGTAGGTGAGCTTCATAAAAAACATAAGATTTATAACGATTATCATATGTTTTATGCTAAGATCGTCGGTCAAAAAGGAGAAAGAGTTAATATAAATATCAAATGGCCTCAGTATGACCCTGCTCTTGTTTCGGAAGAATATCAGAAATGGGCATCATACTCTGCTGACTGGCCATCATTTTTCCCAACGGTAAAAGAAGTTTTGTATTTAAGTGAAGACGAAATCAACTGGGGAAATATCGTAAATGCCGAGCAGGAAGGGGATACCATTAAGGTAAGCTTCGTGATGACTTCCAACGTTATGTACATATCTTCAACTTTGCATTATACCCCTGCAAATTATCGTAATCTTATTGATACGGTTGAAACTACGGATAAAATTCAGGTATTATCTTTGGGGAAAGCATACGATGGCTCTGAGTTTTTAACCTTTGTGGCAACGGATTTTTCTGTTCCTGCAACTGACAAAAAGACTGTTTATATCCAGGCTGCACAGCATTGTCATGAGCATACAGGTTGTCATATATGTGATTATATGCTCAGATACCTTGCAAGTGGCAAAACTGATGATATCCTCAAAAAATATATTTTCCGTATAACTCCCGTTGTGGACGTTTTCGGATGGAAACTCGGCAAACAGACAAATCCTAACAGATGCGACAGCTTAGGCTTTAACTACAACCGTGACTGGAAAGATTTCACTTTGCCTGAAGTTAAGGCAATAGATGAGTATATTAAAAAATGCATGGCTGACGGAGAAAAGTTCTGCTTTGTTGCGGATATGCACGGCGGTACGGGTAATGAGGATGATTACAAGTCAGGCGCGTTTATTTCAGTTGACAAAAACACTTCCGATGAAGTTATCGAAAGCCAGAAAATCTTTATTGATATGGTAAAAAAGAATTGCGATTATGTAAATCCGGAGGATGAAGGATATATCATTTGCGACGACGGAGATAATCTCTTTGAACATTATGCTCAGGTAAATTATGGTCCCACCTTTACTTTTGAAATCAGTATGAGTAAAATTTGGGACAGAGCAGCTAAAAGAAGATTTCCGAATTCTCAGGCTTCGTACAAGAGATTTGCGGAACAGTTAACGGAAGTAATTGCAGAATATCTGGAAAAATAAAAGTCGGTTAAACCGACTTTTATTTTTTTATTGCCAAACTTTGTCGAAAGTGTTAAAATATAACTATATTATTCTTTAAGGAGAATATTTATGGCAAAGAAGAAACAAAAATGGTTGAAACCAAGGCATAAGTTTATAAGAATTATCGCCTTGCCTTTTCTTCATATTTATATGAAGATGAAATACCGTGTTAAAATAGAAAAATTCAAAGGAAAAGGTCAGTATCTTATTATCTCAAACCACCAGACTGCGTTTGACCAGTTTTTTGTGGACGTGGCTTTTCCGGGTGCAGTTTACTATATAGCAAGTGAGGACCTTTTTTCGATAGGTTTTGTTTCGAAGATAATAAAATATCTTGTAGCACCTATTCCTATTAAGAAGTCAATGACCGATTTAAGGGCTGTTTTAAACTGTGTAAAGGTTGCAAAAGAGGGCGGCACTATCGCTCTTTTCCCTGAAGGCAACCGTACCTTTGACGGCAAAACGGTTTATATGAAAGAGGCTATAGCGGCACTTGTAAAAAAACTTGCTCTTCCCATTGCGATTTTCAGAATTGAGGGTGGCTTTGGCGTTCATCCCAGATGGAGTGACGTTGTACGAAAAGGCAAGATGCGTGCATACGTTAAAGAAGTTATTACTTATGACGATTATAAAGATTATTCCGACGAAGAACTTTATAATATCATCTGTGAAAAGCTTTACGTGGATGAGGGTAAAGCTGATGGTAGTTTTTACCATAAAAAGAGTGCAGAGTATCTTGAAAGGGCTATGTATTATTGCCCACACTGCGGATTTTCCGAATGGTATAGTGAAGGCGATATCGTAAGCTGTAAAAAGTGCGGTATCAAGGTAAGATATCTTCCTACAAAAGAACTTGACTGTGTAAATGGAGAATTCCCATACCGTTTTCTAACCGAATGGTATGATGCGCAGTGTAAGTTTATGAATGGTGCAGACCTTTCATTATATAAGGAAGAAGCTTTTGCATCAGACGTGGCAAGATTCAGTGAAGTTATACCTTATAATAATAAGCAGTTAATTGCAGAAGATGCAAAATTATCTGTTTTTGCAGACAGATATGAGATTGAATATAATAATGAAAAGACGATTTTAACTTTTGATGAGATTGTTGCTGTCAGCGTTCTCGGAAAAAACAAACTTAATATTTACGCTGGTTCAAGAATTTTTCAGATTAAGAGTCATAAACGCTTCTGTGCGGTTAAATATATGAATATGTATTACCGCATGGTAAGAAAGGAAGATGAAAATGACGAATTTTTGGGATTATAGTTCCTGGGGCGTTATAAACCTTATTGCGATTTTGCTTTTAAGTTTGCTTGTGGCAAATATGATTAAGAGAAGCGTTCCGTTTTTAAAAAATTCTCTCGTTCCCACTTCGGTGCTTGGCGGAGGACTTCTTCTGGTGGTTTCTCTTATTTATACTGCGATAACCGACAAGTCTATTTTTGATACTGCTTTCTTTGGAGGAAACGGTTTCGCGGCTCTGGAAGTTATCACTTATCATATGTTGGCGCTCGGATTTATCGCAACAAGCTTTAAACCTAAAAAAGAAAAGTTTTCTAAAAAACGCAACGTTGAAATTTTCAATTCGGGCGTTACTACCGTTTCAACCTACCTTTTGCAGGGTATACTCGGTATGGGAATAACGATTGTGGCATATCTTGTTTTTGCAAACGTTCCCGATTACGCAGGTGTACTTTTGCCGTTTGGTTACGGTCAGGGTACGGGTCAGGCACTTAACTACGGTGGAATTTACGAGGTAACCTATGGCTTTGTCGGAGGAAAGAGTTTTGGACTTTCGGTTGCGGCTCTTGGATTTTTAAGTGCGAGTATCGGTGGCGTTATTCATCTTAACGTGGTAAGAAAAAGAAAGGTAAGCTCCGAAGGACATAAAGCAGAACAGCTTTCGACCGCTGACGTTCAGGGTGCCGATGAAATCCCGATGAACGGAAGTATGGATAAACTTTCCATTCAACTTTCTTTCGTGTTTGTAACCTATCTGCTTTCTTATCTTGTTATGTTGCTTCTTGGCAAACTTCTTCCCGGTATGGTATCGGTAATTTACGGCTTTAACTTCCTTTTCGGCGTGATTATCGCAACCCTTTTCTGTGCAGTGGTAGGCAAACTTCGTGAAAAGAAGCTTATTAACCGTCAGTATATCAATACCTTCCTCATGAACAGAATCGGCGGTTTCTGTTTTGACATTATGGTAATAGCGGGTATTGCGGCAATAAGACTTGATACTCTTAAAAATTACGGCATGGTACTTTTCACCCTTGGTATTTTTGGTGCGGTTTCTACCTATTTCTACCTGAGATTTATAAGCCGTGTGCTTTTTAAGGAATACGAGGAAGAACAGTTCCTTGCAACTTACGGAATGCTCACGGGTACTGCAAGTACGGGTATTATTCTTTTGAGAGAGGTTGACAATAATTTTGAATCTCCTGCTTCCGACAACCTTGTGTATCAGAATCTTCCTGCTATCATTTTCGGCTTTCCGATGATGCTACTTGCAACACTTGCACCGAAACAACCTTATCTCACACTTATAATTTTAGTTGGCTTCTTTATTATAATGAACGTTATTCTTTTCAGAAGGTTTATTTTTAAAAGGAAGAAAAAATAATTTTGACAGGCGCACGTTTTGTCGTGCGCCTTACTTGTTTTTTAGCTTTCGACATTATTCGACAAAATCTGCTACGCAATATCGACAAAACTTCAAAACAATATTTTGCTTTACTTACAAATTTTCTTTTACACTATTGAAAAATGGGACGAAAGATGTTAGAATTACTCACGTGATAAAATAGTCAGGAGGTTTTTGTTTTGAATGAAAGAAAAACGATTTTAATCGGCGATGAAACATCGGATTTTGGCATGATTTATCAGAACAGACTTGAAGAAAAGGGTTACAGAGTAATTCTTACGAAAAGAGACGGCGCTGAGCTTTTAAAAGCTATCGAGCACGAACAGCCTCATCTCGTTATAATGAATACCCTTTTGACAAGCATTGATGCATGTCATCTTCTTGATGCAGTGAAGGATAAGGAGTGTTATCCTCTGTTCATTGTGACTTCTGCATATAACAACAGTATGATTGAAAAGAAGATAATGGAAAATGATCACTGTTACTATATGCTTGAACCCTTTGAAACTTCGGTGCTGCTTTCTCAGGTTGACAGTATGTGTAATGATAACTCGACTGTAAAGAAACAGAAAATAGTGTATACCGAACAACAGCAAATTGCAATTATTACTGATATGCTTCTTCAGATAGGCGTACCCGCACACATCAGGGGCTATCATTATTTAAGAGAAGCAATTTATCTTTCTGTCAACGATACGACGATGATGAGCTCGGTTACTAAACAACTTTATCCTTCGGTGGCAAAGGTATTTAAAACTACTGCTTCCAGGGTAGAAAGAGCAGTGAGACACGGAATTGAGGTTGCATGGGACAGAGGAGACGTCGACGTGCTTAATTCTTATTTTGGTTACACCATCCAAAACAGCCGTGGTAAGCCGACCAATTCGGAGTTTATTGCAATGATATCGGATAAAATCAGAATGAAGATGAAACTTGGCGAAGATATATCGGCAGAGATATTAAAAAGATGATTTTTGGCTCCGCAAAACAGATTTGCGGAGCTTTTTTTACGGAAAACACCTGATTTTTGGTTGTTCATAAAAAATTTACATTTTTTCTTCAAAACCTATTGACAAGGGCGTTTTTATGCGTTATAATAGTCTTCGCGTGACTGCGACAGATATGCGTTGAAGCGGAAGGTTGCTGCATTTAGCAGGTAATTTCCGCCGAGTATGTCCGATTTTAAACCGGGCGACAAAAGATTGAATACCGAATGAATCGACTGTTAAGGGGGAGTTTGCCCTCAAAACAGGGTTTCTGTGCAAACTGCGCCTTTTAAGGCTGCAAGTGCGAGGTGCTTTTGGACGACTACCCGGAAAAACCATGTGTTTTTTCGGTTTTTTTGATGCTCGTTCACGAAACACCCGGAAGCGTGTTTAACCTATTGTCTTGTCCCCGCAAAACTATAAGGAGGCGATGACAAGTGGCAGTCAAAGAAAAACTTAGAATCAAACTGAAAAGTTATGATCACAACCTCGTGGATGCTTCCGCAGCTAAGATTGTGGAAACAGCAAAGAAAACAGGAGCTAGAGTTGCAGGTCCTATTCCGTTGCCCACACAGAAAGAAATCGTAACAATTCTCCGCGCTGTACACAAATACAAAGACAGCCGTGAGCAGTTTGAAATGAGGACTCACAAAAGACTCATCGACGTTTTGAGACCGTCTGCTAAGACAGTTGAAGCGTTGCAGGGCCTTGAGCTCCCCGCAGGCGTAGAAATCGAAATCAACATGTAATTCGACATAAACCAATGTGTTTATGAAAACGCCTTGCTTTTCCGAAGCTTCTCGTTTCGGAAGGTCACGTTGGTGTATACCAACCAATAGCCTATAAGGAGGAAAAAAGATGAAAAAAGGAATCATCGGTAAGAAAATCGGTATGACACAGATTTTCGACGAAAACGGAAAAATTGTTCCGGTAACCGTGGTTGAAGCAGGCCCCTGCGTTGTTGTTCAGAAGAAAACTGAGCAGAACGACGGATACGAAGCTATCCAGGTAGGTTTTGGCGATGCTAAACCCCACAAAGTCAGCAAACCCATGAAGGGACACTTCGAAAAAGCTGACGTTGCTGCAAAGAGAACTCTCAGAGAATTCAGAATGGATGATTGCAGCGTATTTAATGTAGGTGACGTAATTAAGGCTGACGCATTTGAAGTTGGCGATATGATTGATGTTACCGGTACAAGTAAAGGTAAAGGCTTTGCAGGCGCAATCAAGCGTCACGGCAACCACTCCCTCAGAGCTTCACACGGTACAGGCCCTGTTGCAAGACAGGCAGGTTCCATGGGTGCTATCTCTGACCCTTCCAGAATCTTTAAAGGTAAAGGTATGGCAGGTCACATGGGACATGAACGCGTTACCGTTCAGAATCTTGAAGTTGTTAAAGTTGATGCCGAAAACAATCTGATTGCAATCAGAGGTGCTATCCCCGGTCCTAAGGGCGGCGTGGTTATCCTCTCTGACAGCAAGAAGGCTTAAGGGAAGGAGGAATTATAATGCCAAAGGTTTCCGTATTTGATATGGCAGGTAAAGAAGTTTCTACAATGGAACTTTCCGATGCCGTATTTGGAATCAAACCGAACACAGCGGTTATGCACCAGGCAGTAGTTGCTTACCTTGCCAACCAGCGTCAGGGTACACAGTCCACACTCACTCGTACAGAGGTAAGAGGCGGCGGACGTAAACCATGGCGTCAGAAAGGTACCGGTCATGCAAGACAGGGTTCCATCAGAGCTCCTCAGTGGGTAGGTGGCGGTGTTGCAATCGGACCTAAACCCCGTAGCTACAGACTGGCAATGAACAAGAAAATGAAAAGACTTGCTCTTAAATCCGCATTCTCCTCTAAGGTTTTGGACAGCAACCTCATCGTTGTTGACAAAATCGAGATGAACGAATTTAAGACAAAAACCATCGTTAATATGCTCGGCGCTTTGGGTGCAGACAAAAAAGCACTCATCGTTTTGGCTGACAACAACGAAATGGTTGTTAAGAGCGCAAGTAACATTCCCGGCGTAAAAACAGCTTTTGTTAACACCTTGAATGTTTACGACATCGTTAACTATGACAAATTCATCGTAGTTAAAGACGCTGCTCAGAAAATTGAGGAGGTGTACGCATAATGAAAAGAGCACAGGATATTATTCTGAAGCCTATCATTACTGAAAAGTCCATGGCTGGCATCTCTCTTAAAAAATACACCTTCAAAGTTGCGAAGGATGCTAACAAGATTGAAATTGCTAAAGCAGTTGAAGAACTTTTCAACGTAACAGTTTCCAAAGTTAACACAATGAACTGCCACGGCAGACTTAAGAGAATGGGCCGTAACGAAGGCTATACACCCGACTGGAAGAAAGCAATCGTTACATTGAGCGAAGATTCCAAAGGAATCGAATTCTTTGAAGGCATGATCTAAGCTGATTTCAGCAATTCGGGGATCTTCCCCGGGTGATGTATGGGAAGCGAAAGCTTCTCGCTAAACCAAATTAGGAGAGTGAATTAAAATGGCAATTAAGTCATACAAACCCACTACTCCCGCAAGACGTCAGATGACAGTTACTGATTATTCTTCTCTTTCCAAAGTTGCTCCCGAAAAGAGCCTCTTGGAACCCATGAAGAAAAAATCCGGTCGTAACAGCTACGGTCGAATCACTGTACGTCACCGCGGTGGTGGAAACAGAACAAAATACCGCGTTATCGATTTCAAACGCGACAAGCAGGGTATGGACGCTGTAGTTCTTACCTTGGAATACGATCCCAACCGTTCTGCACATATTGCACTCGTGCAGTATGAAGACGGTGAAAAACGCTACATCTTGGCTCCCAACGGACTCAAGGTTGGCGATAAAGTCAGAAGCGGTGCGGATGCTGATATCCAGCCCGGTAATGCTTTGCCTATGGTAAACATCCCCGTTGGTACATTCATCCACAACGTTGAGCTTTATCCTGGTAAAGGCGCACAGCTTGTACGTGCTGCTGGTAACCAGGCACAGCTCATGGCTAAAGAAGGCGAATATGCACTCGTAAGATTGCCCTCCGGCGAACTTAGAAATATTCCCGCAATCTGCATGGCTACTGTAGGCCAGGTTGGTAACATCGACCACGAAAACGTTTCTATCGGTAAAGCAGGTAGAAAACGTCATATGGGTTGGAGACCTACTGTTCGCGGTTCTGTAATGAACCCCTGCGACCATCCTCATGGTGGTGGTGAAGGTAAATCTCCCATCGGTCGTCCTTCCCCTGTTACTCCTTGGGGTAAACCCACATTGGGCTACAAGACACGTGCTAAACATCATCGCTCCGATAAGTTTATCGTAAAACGCAGAAATGCGAAGTAAAGAAAGGAGGCAGATGAATAATGGGTAGAAGTGTTAAAAAAGGACCTTTTGTACAGCCTGTGTTGTATAAAAGAGTTGCAGCCATGAACGAAGCAGGCGAAAAGAAAGTTTTGAAAACTTGGAGCAGAGCTTCCACTATTTTCCCTGAATTCGTTGGACATACATTTGCAGTACATGATGGACGTAAACACGTTCCGGTGTACGTAACAGAGGATATGGTTGGTCACAAACTCGGTGAGTTTGCTCCCACCAGAACTTACAAAGGCCACGCCGGCTCTAAAACATCAAATAACGGAAAGTAGGCCGAAAGGAGGATTTTTGAATGGAAGCAAAAGCTTACCTGAGAAATGTACGTATCGCTCCCAGAAAAGTTCAGATCGTTCTTGATCTTATCAGAGGTAAAGATACTACAACCGCTATGGCGATTCTCAGACATACACCTAAAGCTGCTTGTGAGCATCTCGAGAAGCTTCTGAAGTCGGCCATCGCAAACGCAGACCACAACTTTAATATGGATGTTAATAATCTTTACGTTGCGGAATGCTTTGTTTGTCCCGGTCCTATTATGAAGAGAATCAGACCGAGAGCACAGGGACGTGCTTTTAGAGTATTTAAGAGAACTTCGCATATTACCCTTGTCCTTAAGGAAAAGGAATAAGCTGAAAGAGGAGGTTAACTATGGGCCAGAAAGTAAACCCGCACGGATTACGTGTAGGAGTTATCAAAGATTGGGATTCTCGCTGGTTTGTGAACGCTAACGCTTTCGGCGACACACTCGTTGAAGATTACAATGTTCGTAATTTCATCAAAGAGGAATTGAAAGCAGCAGGCGTTCCCCGCATCGAAATTGAACGTGATGCATTCAAAGTGAAAATTCATATTCATTGCGCTAAACCCGGCCTCGTTATCGGCCAGCAGGGCGCAAAAATCAACGAGCTCCGCGCTCGTCTTGAAAAGATGATCGGCAAACCCGTTCACCTTAACATCGTTGAGGTTAAACAGCCTGACCTTAACGCTCAGCTCGTTGCTGAAGGCATTGCATCTCAGCTCGAAAGAAGAATTTCTTTCCGCCGTGCAATGAAACAGGCTATCGGACGCACAATGCGTCTTGGCGCAAAAGGTATCAAAACAAGCGTAAGTGGTCGTTTGGGCGGTGCTGAAATTGCTCGTACAGAACGTTACGACGAAGGTACAGTTCCGTTGCAGACACTTCGTGCAGACATCGATTACGGTTTTGCAGAAGCTAATACCACATACGGTAAAATTGGTGTTAAAGTTTGGATCTACACAGGTGAAGTTCTTAAAGGTGAAGTAACAAAGAAACCCGCAAGAGCTCCCAGAGGTGACAGACCCGACAGAAAACCCAGAAGACCCAGACAGGAAGGAGGTAACCGATAATGCTTTTACCAAAACGTGTTAAATACCGTCGTCAGCAGAGAGGACGTATGAAAGGTAAAGCTACCCGTGGTAACACAGTTAGCCATGGTGAGTTCGGTTTGCAGGCTTTAGAGCCTTGCTGGATTACTTCCAATCAGATTGAGGCAGCTCGTATCGCGATGACTCGTTACATCAAACGTGGTGGTCAGGTATGGATCAAAATCTTCCCCGACAAACCCGTTACAGAACAGCCTGCTGAAACTCGAATGGGTAAAGGTAAAGGATCTCCCGAATATTGGGTTGCAGTAGTTAAACCCGGCAGAGTTATGTTTGAAATCGGAGGCGTATCCGAAGAGCTCGCTCGTGAGGCTATGCGTCTTGCTATGCACAAGCTTCCTATCAAATGTAAATTTGTAAAACGTGAAGATACACAGACAGGTGGTGAGCAATAATGAAAGCTACTGAGATCAGAGAATTGAATATGGTAGAACTCGGCGACAAATTGAAAGAACTCAAAGGTGAACTTTTCAACCTTCGCTTTCAGCTCGCTGTAAACCAGCTTGACAATCCTACACGCATCAAAGCAGTTAAGAAAGATATTGCTCGCGTGAAAACTGTAATGTCTGAGCTGGAAGCCAAAGAAGGCGCTAAATAAGAAGGGAGGACAAAACTGTGAGCGATAGAAACCTCAGAAAAACGAGGGTCGGTACAGTTGTTAGCAACAAAATGGATAAAACAGTAGTTGTAGCCATTTTGGACAACGTTAAACACCCCCTTTATAACAAGATTGTAAAACGCACAATGAAAGTCAAAGCACATGACGAAGAAAATGCATGTGGCGAAGGCGACAGAGTGTTGCTTATGGAAACTCGTCCGTTGTCTAAAGACAAAAGATGGAGAGTTTGCGAAATCATCGAAAAGGCTAAATAAGATTGCCTAATCTCGAAAGGAGGAACTCACTGTGATACAGATGCAGACTCGCTTAAAGGTTGCTGATAACACCGGCGCCAAAGAGCTTATGTGTATCCGTGTTTTGGGCGGTACAGGCAGAAGATACGCTAATATCGGCGACGTCGTAGTTGCTTCCGTTAAGAAAGCAGCACCCGGCGGAGTTGTTAAAAAAGGCGATGTCGTTAAAGCTGTAATCGTCCGTTCAGCAAAAGGCTTGCGCCGTGAGGACGGCACTTACATCAGATTCGATGAAAATGCTGCAGTTCTCATCAGAGAAGATAAAAACCCCAGAGGCACCCGTATTTTTGGACCGGTAGCCAGAGAACTTCGTGAAAAAGAATACATGAAGATACTCTCTCTCGCACCGGAAGTGCTTTAATAGGAGGTGCAAGTTATGGCTAATAAATTGCACATTAAAACCGGCGATAACGTAATGATTATCAGCGGTAAAGACAAAGGTAAAAAAGGTAAAGTTTTGGAAGTAAGCCCCAAAGAAGGCAAGGTAATCGTTGAAGGTCTCAACATTGCGACTAAACACGTTAAACCTCGCGCTATGGGTCAGCAGGGCGGCATCGTTAAAGCTGAAGCTCCCTTGTATGCTTGCAAAGTAATGCCGATCTGCCCTAAATGCGGCAAACCTACAAGAGTAGGTCATAAAGTCGAGAAAGATGGAACCAAAAAGCGCCAGTGCAAACACGCTTCTTGCGGAGCAACTTTCTAAGGATGGAGGATAAGACATGGCTCGTTTAAGAGACTATTATAAAAGCGATGTAGCTCCTGCTTTGATGAAAAAGTTTGGCTACAAAAGTGTCATGCAGATTCCGAAGATTGAAAAAGTAGTTATCAACGTAGGTTGCGGTGAAGCACGTGACAATCAGAAAATGATGGACGCTGTTGTTAAAGATTTGACTGCTATTACAGGTCAGAAACCTGTTCTCTGCAGAGCTAAAAAATCTGTAGCGAACTTCAAACTTCGTGAAGGCATGGTTATCGGCGCAAAAGTTACACTTCGTGCTGATAAAATGTATGAGTTCATTGATCGTTTCTTCAATGTAGCTCTGCCCCGCGTAAGAGACTTCAGAGGAATCAGCGCAGATTCTTTCGACGGACGTGGAAACTATTCTATGGGCCTCAAAGAACAGCTTATTTTCCCTGAAATCGAGTATGACAAAATCGACAAGATTCGTGGTATGGACATTTGCTTCGTTACTACTGCGAACACCGATGAGGAAGCCCGTGAGCTTTTAACACTGATGGGCGCTCCATTTTCTAAATAAGGGAGGAAATGTATAAATGGCTAAAAGATCTATGATTGTAAAACAGCAGAGAGAGCCTAAGTTTTCCACCCGTGCCTACAGCAGGTGCAAAATCTGCGGTCGTCCCCACGCTTACTTGAGAAAATACGGCATCTGCCGTATCTGCTTCAGAGAATTGGCTTACAAAGGTCAGATTCCCGGCGTGAAGAAGGCTAGCTGGTAAAGTACCGAGAAAAGGAGGTTGACGGTATGCAAATCACCGATACAATCGCAGATATGCTGACTCGCATTCGTAATGCAAATTCAGCTAAACACGACACGGTGGATATTCCTGCATCAAATATGAAAAAAGCAATCGCGCAGATCCTCGTTGACGAAGGATACGTTAAAGGTTTCCAGGTTATCGACGACGGCAAACAGGGCGTGATTCGTATGACGCTGAAATACGGCGAAAACAAAACTCCGGTTCTCACCGGATTGCGCAGAGTTTCCAAACCCGGCCTGCGTATTTATTCTAACTGCGAGGATATGCCCAAGGTTATGAAAGGCCTCGGCATCGCAATTGTTTCCACATCTAAAGGCGTTATGACCGATAAAAAGGCACGCAAAGAGAACGTGGGCGGCGAAGTCCTTGCATTCGTATGGTAAGGAGGTAAAATAGCTATGTCTCGTATTGGTAGAAAACCTATCGCTGTTCCCTCCGGTGTTGATGTTAAAATCGACGGCAACCATATCCTTGTAAAAGGACCTAAGGGAACTTTGGAGAGAGATCTCCACAATGACATGACTGTAACCTTGGAAAACAACGAAATCGTTGTTACAAGACCCAGTGATAACAAAAATCACAGAGCATTGCATGGTTTGACCAGATCTTTGGTTAACAATATGGTAGTTGGCGTAACAGAAGGCTTCACAAAAACTTTGGAAGTTAACGGCGTTGGTTACCGTGTTGCAAAACAGGGTAAAGACCTTGTAATGAACCTTGGTTATTCTCACCAGGTTATCATGTCTGAGATTGATGGCATTTCCATCGAAGTACCAGCTCCCAACAAAATCATAATTTCCGGTCCCGACAAGCAGAAAGTTGGACAGTTCGCAGCTAACGTTCGCGAAAAACGTCCTCCCGAACCTTATAAGGGCAAAGGAATTAAATATGCTGAAGAATATATTCAGCGTAAAGAAGGTAAGACTGGTAAGAAGTAATTAAAGGAGTGACAAGCAATGGTAAATAAGCCTGATAGCAACAAGGCTCGTTTAAAAAGACATCTCAGAGTACGCGGTAAAATCACCGGTACACCTGAACGTCCACGCTTAAATGTATTCCGCTCCGCTAAGCATATTTACGCTCAACTTATTGATGACGTAAACGGTGTTACACTCGCAGCAGCTGCTTCAACAGATAAAGATTTCAACTTGAACGGCGGCAACAAAGAAGGCGCATTTAAAGTTGGACAGATGATTGCTGAGAAAGCTGCAGCAAAAGGAATCACCGAAGTAGTGTTCGACCGTGGCGGTTACATCTTCCACGGCAGAGTAGAGCAGTTAGCCGCAGGAGCCCGTGAGAGCGGCCTCAAGTTCTAATGAGGAGGTTATTCGTTTGGCTAGAATAGAAAATCCCGTTTCGGATTTGCAGGAAAGAGTCGTAGCGATTAACCGTGTTTCCAAAACTGTAAAAGGTGGTCGTATCTTCAAATTTGCAGCATTGGTTGTAGTTGGAGACGGCAATGGAAAAATCGGTTTCGGACTCGGAAAATCCGGTGAAGTTCCGGATGCAATCCGTAAAGGTATCGAAGATGCTAAGAAAAATATGATTCAGGTAGCACTCAAAGGTACAACAATCCCTCACGAAGTAATTGGTGAGTTTGGTGCTGGTAGAGTTCTCTTGAAACCCGCTCCGGAAGGTACCGGAGTTATCGCAGGTGGCCCTGTACGTGCGGTTGTTGAAATTGCAGGTATCAAGGACATCAGAACTAAAGCTCTCCGTTCCAATAATCCTTGTAACGTTGTAAGAGCAACAATTAACGGTTTGAAATCTTTGAGAACTGCACAGCAGGTTGCAGCAATCAGAGGTAAAACTGTTGAAGAAATTTTAGGATAAGGAGGCAGAGTTATGGCAAACCTCAAAGTAAAACTCGTTAAAGGTCTTGCTGGCAAGAAAAAAGATCAGATTGCTGTTGCAGCTTCTCTCGGCTTGAGAAGAGTTGGCGACGTTACTGTTCAGCCTGATAACGCTGCCACCAAAGGTAAGATTTTTAAAATTTCCCACCTCGTCGAGGTTACAGAAGACTAGTAAGGAGGTGCGAGTATGAAACTGCACGAATTAGCTCCGGCAGCCGGCTCTACAAAAGAGCATTACCGCGTAGGTCGTGGTCACGGTTCCGGAAATGGAAAAACAGCAGGTAAGGGTCACAAAGGCCAGAATGCCCGTTCAGGCGGTGGTGTAAGACCCGGATTCGAAGGCGGACAGATGCCTTTGCACAGACGTCTTCCCAAAAGAGGATTTAACAACTACAACTTTGCAACAAAATATGCCATTGTAAATCTTAGCGACTTGCAGGATAAGTTCGAAGATGGCGCAGTGGTTGATACCGATGCTCTCGTTGCTTCCGGCTTGGTTAACAAGCAGTATGACGGCGTAAAAGTTCTCGGTAACGGTGAAATTTCCAAAAAATTGACCGTTAAAGCAGCAGCTTTCTCTCAGACAGCTAAAGAGAAGATTGAAGCTGCAGGAGGAAAGGCTGAGGTGATCTAAGATGTTTGAAACATGGAGAAATGCTTTTAAGATGCCCGAGCTTCGCAAGAAGATTTTGTACACTTTGCTCATACTCCTTATTTTCCGCATCGGTTCTTTCATCACAGTTCCTTTCTTGGATGGCGCAGCACTCCAAGACTACTTCGCAGGTCTTGCTTCTGAGGCTAACTTCTTAAGTTACCTCAACATCATGACCGGTGGTGCTTTGTCTCAGGCAACAGTGTTTGCAATGTCCATCACACCTTACATTAACGCATCCATCATCATTCAGCTTCTCGCTGTAGCAATTCCTGCTTTGGAACGTTTACAGAAAGAAGGCTCTGAAGGTCACAAAAAGCTTCAGAAGATCACACGTTATACAACACTTGGTCTTGCTTTGCTTCAGGCTACAGCTTTCTACTTCGTTCTCAAAAACAACCAGGGTATTGTTAAATACACAAGAGGTTTTGGCGGATTCTTTGCAGCAGTAGTTATTATACTCTGCTTCACAGCAGGTACAGCACTCGTTGTATGGCTGGGTGACCGCATTTCTGAAAAAGGCGTTGGAAACGGTATTTCCATGATCTTGTTCGCAGGTATCCTTTCCCGTGGCCCCGCAGCATTCCAGATGCTCTTGGCTTGGTGGGATATGGGTGTGAACGGTCAGCCTCAGTACTTCTTCTACGTTCCCGCAGTAGTTATCGTATTCATTGCAATGATTACTTTCATTGTATGGATGACAAACGCAGAACGCAGAATCCCCGTTTCTTATGCAAAACGCGTTGTTGGACGCAAAATGTACGGCGGACAGAATTCTCATATCCCGATCAAAGTAAATATGAGCGGCGTTATGCCTATCATCTTTGCTATGAGCTTGGTTTCATTGCCTAATATGATTGCAACATTTATGGGACCCAATGTTCCTGTTGGTGGTTTCTGGGCTAAGTTCTTTGAACTTTTCAACACAAACAACCCCTTCTATGCAGTGATTTACTTCCTGCTCATCATTGGTTTCAACTATTTCTACGTTGCAATTCAGTACAATCCTATTGAGATTGCTAACAATCTTCGCAAAAACAATGGCGCAATCCCCGGTATTCGTCCCGGTAAACCCACATCTGACTTTGTTTCCCGCATAATTTCTAAAGTTACATTGCTTGGTGCTTTGTTCCTCGGTATTATCGCGGTATTCCCCATCTTGTTCAGCTACTTCACAAAAGCAAACGTATCTATGGGTGGTACATCAATCCTCATCGTAGTTGGTGTTGCTTTGGAAGTTATGAGACAGATGGAATCTCAGATGATGATGCGTCACCACAAAGGTTTCTTGGAATAAGAAGGGAGCTGCCGAATGAATCTTATTTTATTGGGAGCACCCGGCGCAGGTAAAGGCACACAGGCAGAAGTAATCTGCGATGCTTTGAAAATCCCTGCAATTTCAACAGGAAACATTTTGCGCGAAGCAATCAAAAATGAAACAGCTCTCGGAATGGAAGCCAAGTCCTATATGGACGGCGGAAAATTGGTTCCCGATGAGATTGTTATCAACATTCTGAAGGAAAGACTCGGAGAAGATGACTGCAAAAACGGTTTTATCTTGGACGGCTTCCCCAGAACGGTTCCACAGGCTGAGGCCTTGGACAAAATGGGCGTGAATATCGACAGAGTCGTAGACATCGAAGTCGAAGACGAAAAGATTATGCAGCGCCTTAGCGGCAGACGTGTTTGCGAAGACTGCGGAGCTTCTTATCACCTTGATTACAAACCTTCCAAAGAAGAAGGCAAATGTGACAAGTGTGGAGGCAAAACAGTACAGCGTAAAGACGATCATCCCGATACTATCAAGGAGCGTTTGCAGGTATACCATCAGCAGACAGAACCTTTGAAAGATTACTATTATGCCACCGGCAAACTTATTGTCGTAGAAGGACAAGAGGACGTAGCCGATACCACGGCGCTTACTCTTAAAGCTGTGGAGGCGTAAGTTAATGATAGTTTTAAAAACGCAGACTGAGCTCGAAACAATGAAGTTGGCTTGTGAAATTTCAGCCGATGCATTGAACGTAGCTGAGGAAATGATTAAACCTGATATTACAACTAAGGAAATCGACCGCAAGATGTACGAGTACATCAAAAAATGCGGTGCAACTCCTTCGTTTCTCGGGTATATGGATTATCCTGCTTCTGCTTGTATTTCCGTTAATGACGTTGTAATCCACGGTATACCGTCGGGTTACCGTCTTAAACACGGTGACATTGTCAGTATAGATGTTGGGGCTTACTACAAGGGATTTCACGGTGATAACGCTTATACTTTCATAGTTGGCGATACCACGGATGAAATCAAGTCACTGCTTAAAGAAACGGAAAATAGCCTTTATAAAGGTATTGAACAGGCAATAGTCGGAAACCGTGTTGGTGATATTTCCAATGCAATTGAAACTCATGTATCTCAGTTTGGTTACGGAATAGTCAGACAGTTTGTTGGTCACGGTGTTGGCAAGAAACTGCACGAGGAACCCGAGGTTCCGAATTTTGGAAGACCGGGCAGAGGTCCGAGACTCGTCGAAGGAATGACACTTGCTATTGAACCTATGATTAACCTCAAAGGTGATGCAGTTAAGGTTATGGACGACGGATGGACTACAAAGACAGTTTCGGGAACAGCTTCAGCTCATTTTGAGCATACGATAGCTATTACCAGAAACGGACCCGTGATACTGACTAAACGTTAACCGGAGGAAGTAAAAATGCCTCAGTTGAAAACAGGTTCGGTGGTTCAGAATATTGCAGGACACGATGAAGGCTTTTTCGCGGTAGTTAAAATCGAAGACGATTTTGCTTATATCGCAAACGGAAAAACAAGATTGCTTGAAAATCCGAAAAAGAAAAATCCTAAACACTTAAGGGTTTCTGCAGAAGTTTTTGAACCGATGCGAATGGAAACTAACAAAAAACTGAAAAAAGCCCTTTGGCCGTATAACTACGGTGGGCTTACGCCATCTGACGATTAGGAGGGAAAGACCTTGTCTAAAGACGATGTAATCGAAATAGAAGGTGTTGTCAAGGAATCACTGCCGAACGCAACATTTAAAGTAGAGCTACCTAATGGACACATCATTTTAGCTCATATATCCGGAAAACTCAGAATGAACTTCATTCGAATTCTTCCGGGCGATAAGGTAACAGTGGAAATGTCACCTTATGATTTGACAAAAGGACGCATTACTTGGCGTTCTAAGTAAACTCGAACAGTTCACAAGGAGGTAATTTCAAATGAAAGTAAGACCTTCCGTTAAGCCCATCTGCGAAAAGTGCAAAGTAATTAAACGCAAAGGCAAAATTATGGTTATTTGCGAAACTAAAAAGCACAAACAGCGTCAGGGTTAATTTCTGACGATAGATGGCAATAAACTTATAAACTGCAGGAAATTTCCTGTAATGGAGGTGCAACTTTAATGGCTCGTATAGCTGGTGTTGACTTGCCGAGAGAAAAGAGAATCGAAATCGGTTTGACTTACATTTTCGGTATTGGTCGTAAATCTGCTAACGATATCCTCGCAGCTACAGGCGTTGACCCTGATATCAGAGTTAAAGATCTGACAGAAGACGACGCTACAAAGCTTCGTGAGTATATCGACAAAAACTATGAAGTTGAGGGCGATTTAAGAAGAAATGTTGCTCTGAACATCAAGAGATTGGTTGAAATCGGTTGTTACCGTGGCTTGCGTCATAGAAAAGGTTTGCCTGTAAGAGGACAGAGAACCAAAACTAACGCACGTACAAGAAAAGGCCCGAAAAAGACAATCGCAAACAAGAAGAAATAATAGGGAGGGATAATGACAAATGGCAAAGGTTGCTAAGAAAACCACCGTTCGCAGACGTCGTGAACGTAAAAACATCGAGCGTGGCGCCGTTCATATCCAGTCCACATTCAACAATACCATTGTTACTATCACAGACACTCAGGGTAATGCAATTTCCTGGGCAAGTGCTGGTGAAATGGGCTTCAGAGGTTCTAAAAAATCTACTCCTTTTGCTGCTCAGACAGCTGCTGAAACAGCTGCAAAAGCTGCAATGGAACACGGCCTCAAAATTGTTGAAGTATACGTAAAAGGACCTGGTTCCGGAAGAGAAGCCGCAATCAGAGCATTGCAGGCAGCAGGTTTGGAAGTTCGTATGATTAAAGACGTAACACCCATTCCTCACAACGGTTGTCGTCCGCCGAAAAGAAGACGTGTATAATTCTTAGGAGGTGCAAGTATATGGCAAGATATACCGGTGCGGTATGTAGACTCTGTCGCCGTGAAGGACAGAAATTGTTCTTAAAAGGCGCTAAATGTTACTCAGAGCATTGCCCCGTAGCAGCAAGAAACTATGCTCCCGGCCAGCATGGTCAGAGCCGTAAAAAAGTTTCTGAATACGGTTTGCAGCTCAGAGCTAAACAGACTGCAAAACGTTACTACGGCGTTTTGGAAGGTCAGTTCAGACACTATTTTGAAATTGCCGAAAGAAAACCCGGCAAGACTGGTGAAAACTTGCTTCGTTTGTTGGAATGCAGACTCGATAACATCGTTTATCGTGCAGGTTTTGCTAATTCCAGAGCAGAAGCAAGACAGTTGGTTGTTCACAACCACTTTAAGCTCAATGGTAAGAAAGTTAACATTCCTTCCTTGCTCGTAAAAGAAGGCGATGTTATCACTATCTCTGAAAAATCTCGCCAGAGCGAAAAATTCAAAGCAATTGAGGAAGCTTGCGGTTCCAGACCTATTCCTATGTGGTTGGAAGCAGACAAGACAAACTTTAGTGTAAAAGTTGCTCGTATGCCCAATCGTGACGATATTGATCTGGAAGTTGAAGAGCAGCTCATTGTAGAGTTGTACTCCAAATAATGTTTGGGTACTGCTTAATGTTCAATTATTATACTGCTTAGGAGGGTTATAAATGATTGAGATAGAAAAGCCAGTAATTGAGACAGCCGAAATGAAGTCGGACGGTACTTACGGAAGATTCGTATTGGAACCTCTCGAGCGTGGCTTCGGCACTACTTTAGGTAACAGCTTAAGAAGGGTGCTGCTCTCCTCGCTTCCCGGTGTAGCAGTAACATCAATTAAAATTGATGGCGTTCAGCACGAATTTTCAACAGTACCGGGCGTAAAAGAAGATGTAACAGAAATCGTCCTCAATATGAAAGGATTGATTGCAAAAATCCACGGCGATGCTCCCAAAACAATTCATATTGAAGCTGAGGGTGAATGCGAAGTTACAGCCGGTGATATTAAAGTGGATTCCGAAGTTGAAATCCTCGATCCCGGTATGCACATCGCAACCTTAGGCGCAGGTGCAAAGCTTTATATGGAAATAGTTATCGATAAAGGAAGAGGCTACGTTCCCAGTGACCGTAACAAATTAAATCTTCAGAACGTAATCGGTGCTATTCCGGTGGACAGCATCTACACACCCGTACTCAAGGTAAACTACACCGTTGAAAATACCCGTGTAGGACAGATTACCGACTACGATAAGTTGACAATTGAAGTATGGACAGATGGTACTATTTCAGCGAAAGAGGCAATCTCTCTGGGAGCCAAGGTTCTCAACGAGCATCTTAATCTCTTCGTAGATTTGTCAGATGAGGTATATGCGGCTGATATCATGGTCGAAAAAGACGACAAAGGCAAAGAAAAAGTCTTGGAGATGACCATTGAGGAGCTTGACTTATCTGTTCGTTCTTTCAACTGTTTGAAACGTGCCGGAATCAACACGGTAGAAGATTTAATCAGCAAGTCCGAGGAAGAAATGATGAAAGTCAGAAACCTCGGAAGAAAATCGCTTGAAGAGGTATTGGCAAAACTCGATACATTGGGATTTAGCCTTTCCCCTAATGACGAATAATACTGAAGGTTAGGAGTGAATTTCGATGCCAGGTAGCAGAAAACTTGGAAGAAGCTCGGATCATAGAAAAGCTATGCTTAGAGCAATGGTGACCTTTTTGCTTGAAAACGGCAAAATCGAAACCACAGTAACAAGAGCTAAAGAAGTTCGTGCGATGACCGAGAAAATGATTACTCTCGGAAAATCCAATAATCTCCACTCCAAACGTCAAGTTCTTGCATATGTAACTAAAGAAGGCGTTGCAAAGAAATTATTTGATGAAATTGCACCCAAATACGCAGACAAAAACGGTGGTTATACAAGAATCATCAAAATCGGTCCGCGTCGTGGTGATGCAGCGGAGATGGCAATTATCGAATTGGCATAACGTTACTAAAACCCTTACGGGTAAAATAAAAAGCACGGTGGAAATCCACCGTGCTTTTTTATAATTTACAAATGAATTCTTGGCAAGAAGAGGTGTTTCCTTTTCGGGTGTAATACTCAATTAGAAAATTTATTTCTTTTTTTACATCAAACGGAAGAATCAGTATTGCTAAAGATTCTCCTAACAAGCATGCCATCTTTAAATTAGAAATAATGTCTTGCTTTGAAAATTTATAGTCGCAAATATGCGTATGCCAGGATCCAATAATATGTGGTTTGAAAAAACAACTATCAATTATCTTATATGCCTGTTGTGTATGTTCATTTCCATCTAGTTGAAATGATGTTGAAGACGATTTGTCATCATGTTTTGAGATAGTTATTGCTGTTATAAAAAAAACAGACAATAATTTATAACCAACAAGCAAACCGCCTGTTTCTTGAAGGTTATCAGCAATCTTTAGTTGTTTTTTAAATTCAAAATATGATTTTTTTGATATGAAAACTGGTTTTTTCACATTATTTGATTCTTATCAAATAGGAATGACCACATCTTTGACACTGCGTATAAGCTGCGACATCGCCTTTCACTAACAAGGGACCAGGATATTGCCAACCACATTTTGGACATTTAAAGTATTCGCTATTAAATTTCAAATCAGGTACATGAATTTTTTTCATTTTGCAAACTCTCCTTATACTCCTAAAATAGCTCTTATTGTGTTGCAGAGGATGTCATAATAATCGGATTCTGCCGCCAATCCTGCTTCATCTGTTCCGGAGATAGCACCCAATAAATTTTGGAAAAGACTATCACTGTTTTTGCGTTGCTGCTGTTTGTATTTTTGTTGATTCAAGGTACTTGTACCAGAGCGATATATGTTAATAAATGTCCAGTTTCCGGTCACGCGTACAGTGAAAACAAAGTGAAAATAATCAGTCATATGCTCAGCATTTTTGAGCACAAGGCAATCTGTGTACTGTTTGTTGAACAGTCCGCCACGTGAGATTTGATCATTCTCAAAAGAAACGCGGAAACCCGTGCCAGGAATTCCACTTTCAGCATCAGCGAGAATGTTTTTGAGATCCGAAAGGGAATATTGACCTTGGATTCTAATAGAGCCAGGCAAATCATCGCCCCAGTCGTAGAGATAGTTTTCAGTAATCATAATTTTTCTCCTTTTGGTTTTATTCTTTTACTTTTGTGATTGTTTTACAGGAATCGCAAATGTATGTAGTATAGCAATTTCCGTGTTCATCACGATGTGAGGTTGAGGATTTTCTCATAGGAAAACCGCAATTTGGACATTTCATATATACACTCCTTTCGATAATATTTATAAAACACTTCTAATATCAGACTGTGTATCTGAATTTCTTTAAAAGTATTTGCACATCATCGTTATGCAATCCATATTCAGCTATAAGTTGTTTTTGTATTTGTCTCAAAGCCTCTTTATCCTGAGTTGCATTTGAAACTTCAATAGCAGATTTGTATTTTTCGTATTCGGAAAGTGTCATTTTTCTCATAAAGCACCTCTTTTATTATATCAAAGTTATATAATTATATCTGTTAGATATAATAACATATTTTTTAAAATATGTCAAATATTTTTTATTTTGGTAAAATATATAGTATGGGGTGAGATCATGAAAGAGATTTATGAAGCTGAATATTTGCAGATAGGACTTAAAATTGCATATTATAGAAAACTGCGGGGTCTTACACAGGAACAACTTGCAGAAAAGATAGAGAAAACCCCTGCTTTCATAGGTCACGTTGAGGCACCCAATATCATCAAGGCGGTTTCCTTGGATACACTTTTAGATATTGCGAGAGTTTTGGATGTACCGCCACACAAATTTTTAATTTTTGAAGAATAAAACGGCAAAGAAATCTTTGCCGTTTATAATTTACAAATTATACTTGAAATTTTTATTTTAAAAAGGTACAATATATTCAGGTGATGAAAATGAGAAAGAATTTAACAGTAAGAATAATGTGTATACTTCTGGCAGGTCTTGTTGGCATAGGCGCTTTAGGTGGCGGCATTTACGCAATTGTAAGTGGCAGTAAACCCACTTCACAGCAGTCGGAAAACTTACCGCTTTTTATGCACAACGATACTCTTTACCTTGTTTCGGGTGAGACGGTTACCGAAATTCCCGATGAAGGTGAAATTATTGAAGTACAGAACGTAATTAAATTCGGTGTTGTACCCGTTCAGAACGGTGACGCGAATTTCGGAAGTGTGGGAGACACCTATATTTTAGTTGGTGATGATATGTATTACTCTTTTGACGGTGCATATCATATCTGTCAGCCTGTCAGTACCAGACCCGTTGAATAATTAAAAATCCCTGAGTTTAAAACTCAGGGATTTGTTTTTATTCTTCAAAACAATCGTAGGAAGTTAAAATGTGTTTTCCGATGTTGTACAAAAGACTTTCTGCCTGAATTCTGAGTTCAAGAGGAACAAGCATCAAGCGGTCGTCTTTTTCAAAAGTTTTTCTTTCAAACGGCTGTAAAAACATATTGTCGGCTTCGAAGGTGAAGTAACCCTTGTATCCGATTTCAAAAAGTCCGTACATCAAAGCGTCATAGTTTACCGAACCGAAAAATGGAATGAGATGCGAGTCTAATCCCTGATTGTCGTGAACGTGCAGAGCATAAAGATGCTTACCGATAATTTTTACGCTTTCGTACTGGCTTAACGGCTGCTGATTTCCGTGACCCGTGTCCCAACAAACGTGAAAAAGAGGATGGTTTACCATTTCAACCATTTCCAGAATGTCGGGAGCGTTGTCTGCCCAGTAGGTGTTTTCGATACACATTATATTGAAGTTTTCAAGCAGAATATTTACATCGTATTCTTCTGCAACTTTTAAAACGTCGTCGAAAAAGAGTTTGTTTTTTGCGAAATTTTCTTCTTTGCCCATTCCTTCTTCCCAACCTGCATGGACAACCAGATTTTTAACTCCAAGCTCCGCGGAAATTTTAATGGAATATTTTGTAGCTTCAACAACCTCAGGTTCAGTTAAAGGTCTTCCCATAGGGGCGTGTGCCTGAACAAAGGTAAGTCCCAGCTTTTTAGCAGTTTCTTTTATTGATTCAAGATGTTCTTCAGGATTTTCTCCGTAAAAGCCGTCTTTTCTGCGCCAGTCGATGCAGAAGTTGTAGTCAACGTACTTAAACCCTGCATTGGCTATGTATTTCATAGCGTCTTGCTGTGAAGTGAACTTTGTAAAATCTCCCGTTGTGGTTGCAATTTTCATTATATATCATCTCCTCTTCAATAATTATATCACCAAAACAGAGAGAATGCAACCTCGTGTATGGCGCTGATAAACAAAGGATTTTCGTATGCTTTCGTTTTGTTTCTGAAATGATCAATAATCAGAGCGTTTTTTCAAAATGTACGCCAGATATTGTTTTTTGCAGATTTGTGCTTTATACTGACATTAATAGTTTTGTTGTAAGATACTGTATTTTATAAGATATAGTAGTACTGCTTATTAAATATTTTACATTACAGCAGATCAGTGGTATAATGATAATGCGAAATTACTGCGAAAATTATATAAAAATCCCCTGTTGATTCGTAATATAGTTTTGATTTTGCATAACAAAGTTATTGAAAAGGTGTATTTTATATTGTAAAATTAAGATAAAAAGGAATTTTTATAATACGGAGGAGAAAATATGAAAAAAATCATAAGCTTTTTGCTTGTAACTTTGTTGACTGTGAGCATATTGCCTGTCGGTGTTTTTGGTGCTCAGATAAAAGAGTACAAAAATATTGCTATTGGTTGTAGTTATACTACTTCTCAATCCCCTAACTCAAGCTATCCTGATGCAGGAGGCGAAATGACGGACGGTCAGATCGGCTCTGCAACTTATTCTGATAAGAAATGGTCTGGCTGGTGTTGGGCACCTGAGGGCACTTACGTGAACGTTATCATCGACCTTGGTGCCAAAAAAGAGTTCCAGGCAGTCGAGCTTGTTACTTTAAACTCTGCAAGTAACGGCGGCATCGTATATCCTCAGGGCGATATAAAAATTTCCTATTCCGATAACGAAACTTCAGGATACACTGAGTTTTTTACAGGACCTATTCCTGCAGATGCACCTAAAGATTCAGTATATACTTATAAAACAGGAGACCTTGAACCTGTAGAAGGCAGATACGTTAAGGTTGAATTCCTTGCCAATAAATGGTCTTTCTTCTCCGAAATGCGTGTAATGGCAAATGCTCCCGTTGAGCCTTTGTCCCCCCGTATTACAAACGACCTTGCAAAAGAACTTGACGTGAACGAAGGGGATACACTTACCCTTTCTGCTGATGCTGAAATTTCTGATAACGGCACACTCTCTTATCAGTGGTACAAAGATGGTGAGGCTATTGAAGGCGCTGTTTTTAATACTTATGAAAAGAATGCCGAAGCAGAAGACACGGGCGTATATTACCTTGTAATCACAAACAACTATAATGGTTTTGCAAAATCTGTTACAACTACTCATTGTGACGTTGTAGTTTATCCTGCAGGGTTAACAGTGGCAAAACCTGTATTTGGAAAAAATCTTCCCACAGCTATTAATGTAGATTACAGAGATTCTCTTACACTTGACGTTGAGGTTTCTGTAACGGATAACGGCACACTTTCTTATCAGTGGTATAAAGACGGTGTTCCTTTTGGCGAAAACAAAGATAGCTATATCGTTGATTTGGCGAAAGTATCCGACAGTGGTACTTATAAAGTTGTCGTAACAAATACAGTAGACGGTATCTATACAAGAGAAGCCGAAAGTGCTGAATGTGTAGTAACAGTTAAAGAAAATAAACCTAAGAATATTATTTCAGGCATTAAGTACACAACTTCTTCTGCTGACAGTGAGTTTCACGGCTCTTATAAGGATGCAAACCGCCAAAAACTTACAGATGGTAAAAGAACTACCGCGTGGGACAACTCGAATAACGTTGCATTCAAAAAATGTAATGCGGGTGTAGATATTACTTTTGATTTTGACGGAGAAAAATCCTTTAAGGAAATTCACCTCTATTCCTATAACCCCGGAAACTCAGGTATCGCTTCTCCCAAATCAGTAAAAATTGAAATAAAAAACGGCGATGAGTGGAAGTATATCTTCAACTCTGCTGTTGTTCCCGCAGGTAACGGCAAACAAAAATACATTTTTGCCGTACCTGACGACGTTGCTTTTAAATCTGAAGCCGTACGTTTCACTTTTAATGATTTTGAAACCTGGCTCTTTATGGATGAAATCGAAATTTTCGATGATACAACAGGTTTTGATGCAACGGGTAAACTTAAAATTGTTCGTGAAAACAACGTAGCTTTGGGTAAATCTTATGAATGCGTTGGCAGTAATGCGCCCGAAGACACATGGTACCCTGATACGGATAACAAAGAACTTACCGATGGTATTAAAGGCTCAGTTTCCTATACCGACAAGAAATGGGTAGGAAGACGCGTGTGGTCGGAATTTACTTTTGACCTTGAGGATACATACTCTTTTGAAGAGGTAAGAGCTGTATTTTTGAACTCTCCTTCGGTTGCTATCAGAATTCCTCCCGTTGTTGAGCTTTACGTTTCCGACGATAAGGAAAACTGGACACAGGTAGCAAGTGATTACCTTCTTGCCTCCACTCAGGATATGGTTTTAAATTATTCTTTGCGTGTTCCTGAAACTGCGTACGGCAGATACGTTAAGTTTGCCGTAAGAGATGCAGGATGGGCGTTTATTTCGGAAGTTGAGATTTTAAGAACGGCAACCGAAAACCCCGATTCATACGATAACAATATTGCTGCAAGAAAAACTTATAAGTTTAACGCCGATACCGAAAACGATGATGCAAAAGGCTCGGAACTTACAGATGGTGAATTTGCGTCTGCCGATTATCTTGATGAAGCGTGGACAGGCTTTGCCGATGAAAACGTTGAGATTGTTTTGGACCTTGCAAAGAAATCTTCGTTCAGACAGATTAACACAAGATTTTTAAGTGATATCGAAAACGGTATTTCAGTTCCTGCAACAATGAACGTATTTGTATCCGATGATAACGTGGACTGGGATGAAATCGGTTCTCTTAAAATTTCACCACTTGATACCGAAAATGCAGTAGCATCGGTTTATAAATATCTTTTGCCTCAGGAAAAGACCGCTAAATATATAAAACTTGTTTTCGATGCTGATAATAAAATTTATATCGACGAAATTGAAGTTTTTGAAAAGCAGAACTTCTTTGAAACCGAAGCAGAAGAAAGCTATGTGGATAAGAATAATATCGCTTTAGGTGCTTCATACGTCTTTTCGCAGGAAGCTAGTGAACTTTATCCCGATACGGATAATAAGGAGTTAACTGATGCTAAACGTGCAACTCATCTTTACATTGATGAAAGATGGGTGGGCTTTGATGCTATTTCATACGAAGAACCTGCAAAAGATGGGTCAACCTATACAAAACTTAAAGATTTTGATGTGACTGTCGATTTGGGCAGTGTAAAAGAATTTGAACACGTGCAGATTGGTGCTTTAAAATCAAAAACTCAGAATTTTGAAGTATTTTTACCTGAAACTGTTAAAGCAGAGTATTCTCTGGACGGAATCAACTGGAATTTGTTTGCTAAAGGAGAAAATCCCGAAGACCTTGGTGGCGTAAATCGTTATAACTTTATCCTTGACAGCAAAGTATCTGCACAGTACGTGAGATTTACTTTTGCGGTTGTTGGTCCATTTTTCATTGACGAAATTGCAATTTATGAAAATAAAATGGTAAATGGTGACTATGAATCAAATCCTGACGAAGGTGATTTGTATAACCTTGTTTTGAACAGTGATTACAAAATCTCCCGTTCTGCCGATTACAGAAGCACTTATGGTATTCTTACAGACGGCGTTTACGCTCAGGATTATAGCAAGTATGACGCTCACTGGACGGGATTTCTTAAAAATGAAAATCAGCTTTTGAACAAAATCGAATTGATTTTTGAGATGGAAAACGTAAACTCTATAAGTGAGATTATCTTCAGTTCCAGAAATGGTGACGGCGTTACAACTCCCAAAAACATCAGGCTTTATACTTCAAATGACGGAGTTTATTATGATGAGTTTGGCACTGTTGAAGACGTAACGACGGAAGGGAACGTTGAACTTAAATGGACTGCTTCTAACGGATTTGATTCCGAAGTTGAAGGAGCTACCGAAGTTTACTCAAAATACCTTAAAATTATTTTCGAAACACCTGCTGATGATTCTTACGCTTGTCTGGATGAAATCAAAGTATTTGGTAAGAAGGGTAAAACCTCTACCGGTTCATTCCCCGTTTCCGCAGTAGGATTCGGCAACCTTGCTTTAGGTAAGTCTTATAAAGCCGTTCCCGTTCAGGTGAACAACCAGTGGGACGAAACGGGCAAAAAGCTTACTGATGGCATCAAGGCTATTGCCGACCCGAATGACTCCGCATGGTGCGTATATACCGACGGATACAAGACGGATCCTAACAACGCAACTACATCCACGTTTTTGCAGACGTTTATCGTTGACCTCGAAGAAGAACAGTACGTTACAGAGGTTAATATGAAGACTTACACGGCGGCTAAGGGAAATCAGGGCCCTGCAGAACATCCCTGGACAGTATTCACCTACGCTTCCAACGATGGCGAAAACTGGTTTTTGTTAAGTCGTCAGTGGGATATTAACAGAAACTTCCCGACAAAACCTAACGTTGTGACACATGGTTGGCGTTCAGGCGCATCCAACATTTATGGTCTTAACGATACGATTGCTGATTACAGCAGTGTAAAAGCAAGATATATTCGTATCGATATTGAACTTTTGCGTAATTGTCTTATCGACGAAATTGAAGTTTACGGCTACACTGTTCCTCAGGACAATGCCTATATCATTACAGATGGCAGAAATCTTGATACCGCAAGGGATTACACGGTAGCTGGTGAAGATACAGGCTACGTGCAGGATATGATTCTTTGCTACAATGGCTGGTATGGTATGGCTACAGGTGGCGAGAATATTTACAGAGGTGACTGGTTGTCTTACCAGTACCGTCCCTATCTTACGTATATAGACAAAGAAGGCAACGCAGTTGCTCCGATGTTTGACACTGTATGCTTACTCGCTCTTAAGGCGCGTTCAGGACGTTCGTTTAACGTTGAAGTTGAAATCGGAAAGAGTGAACCTACCCAGGCGGAAGACTGGTACTGGTATCTCGACAAGACCTTTAAAGAAGGCGGAGACGTTGACGAGCTTAACAAGGCGGCAAGAATTGCGGCAGAGGAGCTTGGTGACCCGAATTATAAAGTGAAACTTATTGTTATGCATCCTTCCAATGACCGTATGGCTAACAAGAATTTCGGCCCACTTGATGGCGAGTACTACGATACTTCGGCAAGCGGTTATGCTTACAGTATGAACGAAGACGAAAAACTTGGTTGGCAGAAAGCGGCTGACTGGTGGTTCAAAGAGGTAATAGAACGCTTTGAGGCAGGAAACTACGAACACGTTGAATTTGCAGGATTCTATTATCTTTCTGAAACTGTAAACTATGCACATGCAATTCCGAGATACCACGTTGAAAGATGTCATGAACTCGGTTACAGAATGTACTGGATTCCTTTTGAACATGCCGACGGACTTTACTGGAAAGACGATATCGGTTTTGATGCTATTACAATTCAGCCGGGACATTTCTTCAAATCGCCTTACGAAGATGGCGCAAAATCTGAACTTGGCAACGAATTTGTTGATAATATCGCAAGAAGAGCAAATTATCTCAATACCGGTATTGAACTTGAGCTTGAAGGTAACGTTACAAGAGAACCGATGAAGTATAATCAGTTCCTCGACTATCTTAACGGACTTGTTAAGAATGGTATGGATGGTGACAAATGTTACAGAAACTGGTACGACGGCGTAAAAGGTCTTGCGGAATGTGCTTATTCCGAATTACCTGCTCCACGTGCCCTTTATGAATATTGTTATCAGATGATGCAGGGCGAATATACCCCAAAAGCCTATATTACAAGCCTTGATAATATTCCTAAGGAATTGGATGAGGCTGACGGCACTTTTGGAGAAATATTGGGTGGCTCAGGATTTGACGGAAGTCAGTTTGCAGAAGGCTCAAGCTCCGCTTCAGGTGGTGGCGGAAGCTACTACAAAGAACCCGTTGAAGAACTTAAAGTAGACACTGCAGTTCGCTCCGAAGACGGCTACGTATGGATTACTTCAAACGGAAGCTATCAGCTTAAGGATAAAGATGATAACCTTGTAAAAGGTTGGGCAGAAGTTAACGGCGAATGGTATTATACCGATGCCGACGGCTATATGATGACAGGTTGGATTAAAGACGGTAATACCTGGTATTACCTCAAAGCTAACGGTGTTATGGCTAAGGCAGGATGGTACAAAGTAGATAACGTATGGTACTACTTCGGCGCTTCAGGTAATATGAAGACAGGTTGGGTACTTGATAACGGAAGATGGTACTATATGCTCTCAAACGGCGCTATGGCTAAAGCATGTTGGGTAGAAGTAAATGGTAACTGGTATTACCTCACTCAGAGTGGTGCTATGGCAACGGGATGGGTACTTTACGAAAATAACTGGTACTATCTCACAGAATCAGGTGCTATGGCAACAGGCTGGCAGATAGTTAAAGGCAGTTGGTACTACCTTGACCCCGCAAACGGCAAGATGCTTAAAGACACAACCGTTGACGGCTACAAGTTAGCTTCAGACGGTAAATGGGTTTTATAATTCCCCCTTATATATATCTCTTTTTCTGGCAAAACGGCTCTGTGTTATCAGAGCCGTTTTGCTTTTTTAAAAATAAGCTTAAAGAAAAAGCGTGCTGAAAAATTCAGCACGCTTTTTTGGCACCCCCTGCGGGAATCGAACCCACATCTAATCCTTAGGAGGGATTTATTCTATCCATTGAACTAAGAGGGCATAAAAGTATTATATATGATTTTTCTTAAAAAAGCAAATAAAACTTGATAAATTTTTTCCTCTTTGGTATAATTTTTTTAAGAGGTGTTTTTGATGAAATTTTTGATTGCTTCTGATATCCACGGCTCGGCATATTATACTGAAAAACTTTTAAATCTTTACAAGCAAGAAAAAGCCGACCGTCTTATTTTGCTCGGCGATATTTTATATCACGGACCACGAAACGATTTACCCCTTGGCCACAATCCCAAAGAAGTCGCAAGACTTTTAAATGAATATAAAGACGAAATTATCTGTGTAAGAGGCAACTGTGAGGCGGAAGTTGACCAGCTTATGCTCCAGTTCCCCGTACTTGCTGATTATGCTATTTTGTTTGTGGAGGGTAAAGAGCTTTTCTTAACTCACGGACATCACCATAATCCTGATAATCCACCACCATTCCCGAAAGGCAGTATTCTCATAAACGGTCACACCCACGTGTCTGCAATTGAGGAAAAAGAAAACTTTATTTATTTAAACCCAGGCTCCGTTTCTATTCCCAAAGGCAACGGAATCAACAGCTATATGATTTATGACAACAAAACTTTTACTTTAAAATCTTTGGATGGCGATATTTTAAATCATATTGAAATTTAAAAGATAATATGATATACTTTAAATACATTATTTAAAAGGAAGGCTTTATATGTATCTTTATAACACACTTTCTCGCAAAAAAGATGAATTTATTCCGCTTGACCCGCAGAAAAAACACGTTTCGATGTATACCTGCGGTATGACGGTTTATTCTTTCACACATATCGGTCACCTGAGAGCATATCTTACAAGTGATATCCTCAAAAAATATCTTGAGTTTTCAGGCTATCAGGTGAAACAGGTTATGAACATCACCGACGTTGGACATATGCAGTCCGACGCTGACGAAGGCGAAGACAAACTCGAAGTAAAGGCAAAACAGGAGAATACAACTCCCTGGTCCATTTCCCGTCATTATGAGAAGATGTTTTTGCAGAACTTGGCTGAATTCCAGATTAGCAGACCTACAATCATTGCCCGTGCAACTGAGCACGTTGATGAGATGATTAAAATTATCAAAGGTCTTGAGGAAAAAGGCTACGCTTACAGAACCGACGTAGGTCTTATCTACGATACCGCAAAATTTGCAAGTTACGCTGATTTTGCAAGACTTAAACTCGAAGACCAGATGGGTGGCGCACGCGTTACCGTTGACGAACAGAGAAAATCCGAGTGGGACTTCGCTTTGTGGATCACAAATAAGCCTAACCATATTATGAAATGGGATAGTCCCTGGGGTGTTGGTTACCCCGGCTGGCATATCGAATGTTCTGCAATGTGCCATAAATATCTTGGTGAACAGGTTGATATTCATACAGGCGGTGTTGACCATATTCCGATTCACCATACCAACGAAATCGCACAGTCCGAAGCTTTCAGCGGTAAGAAATTCGTTGATTACTGGGTGCACACCGAGTTTTTGAAGGTTGACGGTACCAAGATGTCAAAATCTTTGGGTAACCTCTATACTCTTGACGATTTGAAGGCATCGGGTTACAGCCCCTTGTCACTCCGTTATATGTTCTTGAAGAGTGACTACCGTAAACCCCTTGACTTTAGATGGAGTACTCTCCACAACGCTCAGAACGAGCTTGTTAAAATCTGGGAATTCTTTGCAAAACATCCTATGTACAACGGTAAGGTTTTGGATAAGTACGTTGAACAGTTTAAAGCTGCTATGGACGACGGACTCAATATGCCTATGGGTATCGATGCTTTGTGGGCGCTTATCAACAGTGGCGAAAAAGCAGACGATATTATCGAAACTGCTCTTGTTATCGACGAAGTTTTGGGTCTTGACCTTAAAAACTCCGCTTACGAGCTTTCTTTGCTTGAGGATTATCAGGGTGTTGACCCCGAGAAAAAACAGGAAGCAAGTCTTTTGCTTTCAAAACGTCTTGAAGCAAGAAAGGCTAAAGATTATGCTGAAGCTGACAGAATCCGTGATTATATCGGCGAACTCGGCTTTGCTATTCAGGATTCCTCTCAGGGTTCAAGCATCGTGCTTAAACAGTACGGCAAACGCGAAAACGACTAATAAAAAAGACCAAGTCAAACGACTTGGTCTTTTTTGGTGGAGATGATCGGGATCGAACCGACTACCTCTTGAATGCCATTCAAGCGCTCTCCCAGGTGAGCTACACCCCCGATAAGGTCAGTATAACACAAAGTTATCTCCTTTGCAATAGTTAACCGAAAAATAACCTCGTTATCCAAAGGCCTGCAAGAAGTCCTGTCATATCACCCACAAGTGAACAAAAAGCGGTATGCCTGGATTTTGAAATTTTAAGACTTCCGTAATAAACAGCGATGGTGTAAAATGTAGTTTCCGCAGACCCCTGAATAATACTTGCGGCTCTGCCGATAAAACTGTCAGGCCCGTTTTCTTTTAAAATACTCTGAAAAACCGAGAGAGCACCACTCCCTGAAAGCGGTCGCAAAACCGCAAGAGGCACGATTTCGTCAGGAACGTGCAGAAATGCGGTCAGGGGGCGCAGTAATGCTGTTGTCATATCAAGTGCCCCCGAAGACCTGAAAAGTCCGATTGCAACCACCAAAGCCACGAGTGAAGGCAGTATGTTAAAGGTTGATACAGCACCTTGCTTTGCACCTTTTATAAATTCTGAAAAAATATCAGTTCTTTTAAAAAACGCATACGTTATAATAATAAATATAAATAAAGGTAAAACGAGATTTGAAAAATAACTCATTATTTACTCCTTTTTAAAGGGAACAAGCGGTTGCATAGTTTGGTTACAAATAAGGCGCAAAACGCCGTAATCATAGAGGTGGCAATAACCGCAGGCAAAATTTCCATTGGGTTTTCGCTCCCCATATTTTGCCTGAGCACTGCAACCGTTGTCGGAATAAGCTGTATTGAGCAGGTGTTTAAAACCACAAAGGTTATCATATTATCCGTTGCCGTATCTTTATGTAAAGAGGATTTTTGCAGTTTTTCCATAGCGTTCAGCCCGAATGGTGTAGCGGCATTTCCAAGTCCCAAAAAATTTGCCGACATATTCATTGTAATAGCATCCGTTTCTTCTTTAGATAAATTTTTAAAAAGAAGTTTTGTGATGGGTTTGAAAAACCGACTTAAAATTTCTGTAAATCCTGACGACTTTGCAACCTGCATAATCCCACTCCAGAAGCACATCATTCCGAGCAGTGAAATCGATAAATCAACGGCAGATTTTGAATTTTCAATTAAAGAATTTGTGAATTCTTCCGGTTTACCCGTAATAATTGAGCAAAAAACGGAAATAATTATCATAAAAGTAAAAAGCCATTTCACCTGAAAAACCCCCTTATTAAGGCATTTTATGTTAGAAAATCCGAGGTTTATGAAAAAAATTAAAAAAAAATAAAATTTTTTTCAAAAAAGTATTGACAAATGGAAAAGAAAGTGATAAAATAAACAAGCTGTCCCGAAAAAAGCGGACAGACAGGAGCTTGAAAATTAAACAATATCGTAACGAATTAACAAACCTGAAATTCCTGATATCGAGAGATATCAGAGTAACTCTTCAGCAATGAAGAAAAGTAATTCAAGACGAAGATAGCGATGGAAAACATCGCCGGAATTCGTAATGAGTAGAGTATTAACTACGTAAGGTAGTTGATATAAAGGATTTAACAAAGAGTTTGATCCTGGCTCAGGACGAACGCTGGCGGCGCGCCTAACACATGCAAGTCGAACGGAGTTATTTAGTTA
>JBGVGI010000079.1:0-5367 GCA_045121595.1 Oscillospiraceae bacterium
GTTACAAAACTGTATACACCCAAATCATTAACTTTTTTGATGAAATAAAAGGCAAAAGCCTACGATAATGCTGACGCATATCGTAGGCTTTTAACATATTAGTTCGCAAAAAAGCAAATGATTTGGGCGAATTATCCCTAATTGAAGACGCCGTTACCCTCTTTTTTGTTGTTCTTTTTTTGTTGAATTTGTGGTATAATTAAATCAAGAAATATTAATAGGAGAATTTTTATGGCTTTTAAAGAAATCAATATCGAAAATTTAAGTTTTAACCCTTTTACTCTTATTGGTAAGGAATGGGCGCTTTTAACCGCAGGGAATAAGGAAAGTTTCAACACCATGACGGTAAGCTGGGGCAATGTGGGGGTTATGTGGAACAAAAATATCGTTACCGCCTTTGTCCGCCCTCAGCGTTATACCCACGGATTTATTGAAAACGATGAGTATTTTTCTTTAAGTTTCTACCCCGAGGATAAGAAAAACGACCTTTTATTCTGTGGAAGAAACTCAGGCCGTGACGTTGACAAAACAAAAGAAGCGCGTCTTACCCCTTGTTTTGATGACGCCGTTTACTTTGAAGAAGCAAAGCTTGTTTTTATCTGCAAAAAAATTTATAAAGATACAATAAAGCCCGAAGGCTTTTTAGCTGATTACATCGAAGGAAATTACAGTTTAAAAGACTACCACGACGTTTATATGGGAGAAATCATAAAGGTTTATGAAAAAGTTTAAATACGTAGTCCCGAAAGAATTTGATGGTGCTTTGCTCCAGAATTTTCTTATGAAGGCTCACGGATATTCAAAAAGACTTATTATTGATTTAAAACACGGCGGAATTTCGGTAAACGGAAAGCATTTAAGGATGGTTGACAAGGTTTTCGAGGGCGATATCGTTGAAACTGAGTTTTCCGACAACTTCACAAAGCTTATCCCGAACCCCGATTTGAAAGTTCCGATAGCTTTTGAAGACGATGATTTGATTGTTTTTGATAAACCTGCAGATATGCCCGTGCATCCATCGGCACTTTATTATAACGATACTTTAGGCAACTATTTTGCTGCCCTTTTTGAAAAAGAGCAAATGGCTTTCAGACCTATAAACCGTCTTGACCGCGATACGACGGGGCTTTGTATTTCTGCAAAAAACACCCTTGCCGCAAACAAGATTTCAAAAACGCTTCAAAAAGAGTATTTTGCAATTGTAAAAGGGATTTTAGAGGAAAAGCAAGGGACTATCGACTTGCCCTTAATCCGTGTACCCGGCTCAATCATCACGAGAAAAGTTGACGAGAACGGACAAAGGGCGGTTACTCATTACAAGGTAATCGAAGAATTTTCCGATTATTCGCTTGTGTCTGTTATTTTAGAAACGGGACGCACCCACCAGATAAGAGTGCATTTTTCTCACATTGGTCATCCCCTTGAGGGTGATACCCTTTACGGTGGGCGCGATGAATTTATACGCCGTCAGGCACTCCACTGCGGAAAAATCACCTTTATCCACCCGCAAACGGGAGAATTAACCGAAATCTCCTCCCCCTTACCCGACGATATGAAAAAATTAACCCATCGCGATTAAGCGCGGTGGGTTTTGGTTTCAAAAAGCCTTCCCCCTACGGAAGAAAATTGTTTATTTGTAGATATTACCTTCTTTGTCATAGTAAACTACATTTATGCTGTAATCAGTGTCAGGTGACGGGTTCACGAATATTTCCATATTTTGGGAATTATGTATTAGCTTTTGTTCTTTTCCCGAAATATTATATGTTATTTCTGCATATTCGGTTTGTGCGCCATTGAACCATATAATATCATACCAATCGCCATTGACAAATGCAGACGAAATAATGATTTGGTCATTTTCTCGCCATTCTCTGGAAACGAGCTTATACTTTCCATTCTTTTTAGAGCTGAAAACCGCAATTCCGCTTTTCCCCTTATCCGAATAAATCCCACTGATTATACAATCTTCAAAACTCTTTTCAATAGCAGTTGTCCAATTATTGCCCTTTGGTAAATCTTTCATCATTTCTTCTCGGCTTACAATTGTAGAACCATCGGGAACATTAAAATAGTATTTAAAAATACCAACTACGATAAATATAACAAGAAGAAAAAGCATATGCATTTTAACTTTTTTCATTACTTATTCTTCCTCGCGCGTAATTCTTTAAAAAAGTTTGTGAGCAAGCTCTGGCAGTCTTCGGCTAAAAGTCCGCTTTCGACTAACGGTTTATGGTTGTAGGGGAGTTCGAAAAGGTTAATAACACTTTCGCAGGAGCCTGCTTTTTTATCGGTAGCACCGTAAACCACTCTTTTTATACGAGAGTTTATAATAGCACCCGAACACATCGGACAAGGCTCCAACGTCACGTACAAAGTCGCCTTATGAAGACGCCAACCACCAAGCTTTTTACAAGCTTTATCAATTGCGACGCATTCTGCGTGTAAAAGAGCATTTTTCTTGCTTTCTCTTAAATTATGCGCTTTTGCGATAACTTCGTCTTCCCAGACGATTACGGCACCTATCGGTGTTTCGCCTTTTTTATAAGCTTTTTCAGCTTCTTTCAAGGCAAGGCGCATATATTCAAAATCTTTTTCGGAAAAAGCCATAAAACCACCTATTCTGAAAGGAATTTTATCTTTTTGTTGTAAAGTCTTGCATACAAAATCAAACTGACAATAAACGAGCCGATTTCTGCAATGGGGAATGCACACCAAACGTAAACGAGCCCGAAAGCTGAGAGTATATAAGCTATCGGCAAGATAAGAACGAGCTGTCTTAAAAGGGAAACGATTAAACTGTAAAGTCCCATACCCGTTGCCTGGAAAATAGTTGAAAACGCGATACCTAAGGCTGCAGGAATAAAGCAAAGGCTTATTATTCTGAGAGCAGGGATACCGTTTGTCATCATATTTTCATCGGCGTTGAAGATGCTCATCAAAAAATCCGCCTTAACCCAGAAAAGCAAAGTACCGAGTGCCATAATGATAAGCGCTATAATCATACCTTTTTTCAAAGCATCGGTAAGACGTTTTTTATTTCTTGCGCCGTAGTTGTATCCCATAATCGGCATAAGTCCCTGAGTAAGTCCGAAAACAGGCATAAATACGAAAGACTGAAGTTTATAGTAAACACCCAAAATCGTAACGCCAACGTCGGAAATTGCGCCTAAAATTGCGTTAAGTCCCATAATGAGAACGGAAGCGATAGACTGCATAACAATTGAAGGCAACCCTACAACGTAGATATCTTTTACAGTTTTTGCACGGAGTTTAAACCCTTTAAGTCGGATAGTAACCGCATTTTTCCTGAGAGAAATCATCAAAACGAGGAAAATCATCGAGCAGATCTGTCCGATAACAGTAGCAATTGCGGCACCCGCTACGCCGAGTTCGGGAACACCCAGATAACCAAAAATAAAAATTGGGTCTAAAATAATATTAGTAATCGCACCGATAAGCTGACCTGCCATCGGAACAATCATATTACCCGTTGACTGCAAAATCTTTTCAATTGCAATACCGATAAAACAACCAATAGAGCAAGTACAAGCAATAGAAAGATAAGACGTACCCATAGAAACGATATTCTGATTATTGGTGTAAAGCTTAAAAAATCCGTTTGCAAAGAACAAGCCGAAAACCACGAAAATAAGGTAACTCAAAGCAGCTAAAACGATACCGTGAGTAGCAGCGTGGTCAGCTTCCTTCTGATTCTGTTCACCAAGTCTTCTTGAAACTAAAGAGTTTACACCAACGCCCGTACCTACTGCCACCGACACCATAAGCATCTGTATCGGGAAAGCATACGAAACCGCATCAAGTGCTTCCTTTGAATACTGTGCTACAAACATACTGTCAACGATGTTATATAAGGCTTGTATAAGCATTGAGAAAATCGCAGGGAGTGACATTGAAATTATAAGCTTGAGCATTGGGGTTGATCGCATTTTGTTTTCTTTTACTTCCATTTTCTTTTTCCTTTCAAATAGCATACTTTTACATTATACTTTGTTTGAAAAAACTTTTCAATATTTTCTTTTAAAGTTTGCGAAAATATGTTATACTGTGTAAAAAGGAGGGATTTTATGAAAAAAGTATTGTCATATATTTCAGTTATTTTTATTTCTTTACTCTTTATCATATCAGGATTTTTGTATTGCAGTAAAAATATGCCTGAATCCGATGAAATCCCTTCCGAAACCTACAAAGCAAAGGCTCTTGAAATAATCAGTGATAATGAAATTTTCAGCAAATACACAAACGACGTCACCGAAAGGCGAATAGTCTACTACGCAAAAATTTTAAACGGTGACAAAAAAGGCGAAGAAATCGTCGCAACTCAGGTTATGGACTTAACCCAGATGGAGCTCGCTTCTCCCGTAAAACCTGGTAACGTTTATTTCGTTTCCGAAGTGACAAACGAGTATATGGAAAATCAGTGGATTGCGGGAAACCCCGTAAGAACTCCGTGGATTTTGTTTTTGGTTTTTCTTTTTGTGGGGCTTGTTTTACTGTTTGGCAGAAAAAAGGGAATAAGCACGATAATAGCTTTGATTCTTACCTGTCTTTCGATTTTTTTGATTCTCATTCCGTCAATTATCTGCGGATTTAACGTCTATATTACTTCAATTATTATCTGCGTTTTTACAATTCTTTCAACCTTACTTTTAGTGAGTGGATTTACTTTCAAAACCCTTTCGGCATCGCTTGGTTGTATTGGTGGTGTAGCAGTTGCAGGTATTATCACCGTTTTAAGCAACTACTATATGAATATGACGGGTATGCTTGACGACGATTCTCTGATGATTTACGTAATGAACCCCGAAAGGCCTGTTGATTTGCGTTCTTTACTGTTTGCGGGAATTATAATCGGTGCGTTGGGCGCTGTGATGGACGTTGGTATGTCGATAGCATCTTCACTTTCGGAAATTATAGAAAAAGTTCCCGATATTTCTTTTAAAGAAATTGTAAAATCAGGTTTTTCCATCGGACGTGATATTATGGGAACGATGGCAAACACCTTGGTTTTAGCCTATATAGGAAGCGGTCTTCATATGACGGTGCTTCTTTTAAATTACAAAGGAAACTTAGAAGAAATCCTCAATATGGAAATGATTGCTTCAGAGATTTTACAGGCTATGGCGGGAAGTATTGCGATACTCTTTACAATTCCGACAACTACTTTGTTCACTGCTTTTTTACATAAGAAAAAAGGTGCCTGACGGCGTCTTCACTTAGGGATAATTCGCCCAAATCATTACTTTATTTGCGAACTAATATGTTAAAAGCCTACGATATGCGTCAGCATTATCGTAGGCTTTTGCCTTTTATTTCATCAAAAAAGTTAATGATTTGGGTGTA
>JBGVGI010000080.1:0-1756 GCA_045121595.1 Oscillospiraceae bacterium
CCGTATGCATCATATGTATACTGTGTTGTTCTTCCAAGTGCATCTGTCTGGGCAAGAAGATCTCCTGCTGTGCTGTATGTATATTCTGTTACTCCTCCGTCCGGATCTGTCTGTGATATCATTCTTCCGGCTTTGTCATAACTGTATGACGTTGTGTGTCCGTCACTGTCTGTTACACTCTTTTTTCTTCCTGTACTGTCGTATGTATATCTTACTGTCTTTCCTTCAGGTCCTTTTTCACATGTTATGCTTCCTGTACTGTCATATTCGTATTCTGTTATGCCGCCTTCGCTGTCCTGCATCCTTATGACTCTTCCAGCCGGATCATATGTAATACTGCTCTTACTTCCGTCAGGATATGTTGTCTTTACAAGTCTGTCTTCCCTGTCATACTCATATGCTGTTACTGCACCGTTCCTGTCTTTTTTGGTCTTAAGGTTGCCGTTGCCGTCATACGTATATGTGATACTGTTGCCTTCCGGATCTGTCTCTTTTGTTATCTCTCCACGACTGTTGTATTCATAGTATGATGTATATCCGAGAGCATCTGTCATGCTCTTTACTCTCTGTGACGGTGTGACTGTCTGCGCAACTGTGTTGCCGAGCGGATCTGTTGTCCCTGTAACACTTCCGGCGGCATCATATGTGGTTGTTATCACTGCTCCTTCCGGATCCTTAACTGTCTTAACCTGTCCGTTTTCGTAGGTATATTCTGTTACCCTGTCTCCGGTTACCGTCTCTGCGAGATATCCTTTTTCATTATAGACATACTCTGTTACTGTTCCTCTCTGGTCTGTTACTGTCTTTCTTCTTCCATAATCATCGTATGTATATCTTACTGTTCCTCCGTCAGGATATGTTATGCATGTAACATTGTCGCTGTCATCATATTCATATTTCGTTTCTGCTCCGTCTGATGCTGTCTGTGTCTTAAGAAGTCCATCTTCCGTATACTCTTTTATCACGCTGTTTCCTGCAGCATCGGTTACAGCCGCAAGTCTTCCTTCGCTGTCATATGTATATCTTACTGTATTTCCGTTCTGGTCTGTCTCTGAGAGAAGCTGTTTTAACGGACTGTACACATAGCTCTTTACTCCGCCTTCCCTGTCTGTAACAGTTACTGTGGTTGTTCCGTCACATGCACTGTCGTCATATTCAAAATATGTTACACCCGACTGTGCATCTTCCTGTTTTATGATACGTCCAAGGCTGTCGTAGCTGTCCTTAAAATAGCATACTTCTTCTCCGTCTGTTCCAGATGTTATTCTCGCATATTCATCATATGTATAATGTGTTGTGTATCCGTCCGGTGTCGTTATTCCCGTAAGTGTTCCGTCACTTCCGTATGTGAGTACAGCTCTGTTGCCACATCCGTCTTCTGCCTGTGTGACAAGTCCTTCACTGTTGTGTGTGAGTGTTATCTTCTGCCCTGATGAACCGTCCTCTATCTGAGTTATGCCGTCTGCATATGTTATTATTACTTCAAGTCCTTCTGCATTCTTCTCTCTGATGAGCCTTCCATTGCTGTCATATATATACTGTGATGAACCTGTATCAAGAAGATATCCGCCTTCTTCTGTGGCTGTTATCTTCTCCCTGCTTCTTCCCTGAACTGCTGATATATATGTTCCGTCTTCCTGTTTCTCATATTCCGTATATGACGATGGTGTTCTGTATACTCTCAGTTTTCCGTCTTTTTCTTCTGTTCTGCTCTCATAATTCCATGAGAATCCTCTTCCGAATATTCCCTTTCCTG
>JBGVGI010000081.1:0-2393 GCA_045121595.1 Oscillospiraceae bacterium
ATGTAGTATCCATGCCCATCAAGGACTTGCATCGGTAGCCACTCCTCGGAAATGCTTTTCGCTGAAATCCGAATGCGTTATTAAACTCATTATCTCCGGGTGCTAATCCGGTAGGCTCTGCCCTCTGCTCTTAACCTTCACAGGCACACATAATATCTGTTTCTCATAATCAGCATAAAAGTGAGGTCAGTCATCGCACGAAACGGGGCATCGCCACCCGACAAATGTCAGGCGAGAAATAATTAACGGAATCGCCGTGTCCTATTCAGTTTTCAAAGATCATTCAGGTTTTGCCATTCTGCTTCATCAGTGTTTATTCGCTCTTTCCTTCGGAAAGTTGTATCTCCTGATTTCGCTTTGGTCATCAACCATGGTTAAATTGTATAAAAAAAAGACGCATCCAAAAACGGAGCGTCCTTCCGAAAACCAGATATTTTTTCGTAAGATTTTACGATTTTTATACGGCTACTGGTTTCATTCGTAGTATTTTCAGCATTTCCATAAGCTGCTGTTTCTCTAAATCGGTGCACTGTTCCAGCTCTTTTGTAAATGCATCTGTAATGATTATCGTGTTATCCTCTACCAGAGGCTTGTCTGTTTCAAAATAGAAATAATCAGCAGAAACATTGAACTCCTGACAAAGTCTCTTTATCAAATCATGTGGAATGGCAGTCTTGCCTTTTTCATAATTATAGATGGTATCTTTGCTCATGCCCATTCGCTCTGCAAATTTTTCCTGACTCAATTTCACTTTTTTTCGTAACTTCTTCAACTGCTCGCCCATGACTTCTGCGTCAAAGACTTCATTCTGAGTTCCCATGTTCTGCTTCACCTCCTTCGTACTTATTTTTTCTGCGGAGGCAAACAAAAAAAGACCTCCACAACAAAACAGAAAATTCTCTTCAAGTCTAAATTTCTACTTTTCCAATCGTTTCTTTAATTTTGTTATGTAAGTCTTTAAATTTTTTCCTAATTAAATCAAATATGTATTAATCTATTTTATCTTCTCTGCCTAATTACTTTTTATCTCTAATCGTCTTCTCTAAATCAATCTTGGCATAATATCACTAAATTACAATACACTTAAAATATTCATTCTTATCCATCAATTTCATTAGATTTTTCTAAGTTTAATATTCATTCATTTGATTTTAGACATTTCAATATTCAGTTGTAGTATTGTATTTTACCATTATTTTCCTGTTTTTGTCAACGGTTTTCGACAACTTCTCGACAAATTTCTTACAATCGGTAATATCGGTAACTTTGACTTACATAACACTAAAAGCAAAAAAGACGCAAAGAAAATCAGGTAAGAATCTTACCCAACTTTCCCTGCGTCTCTGGTGCTTGACAATACTTCACTACACCCTGTGTAGCTTTTTATGAAATATGCCGCCCTTATCAGGTGAGCCATAATTCAGTTTTATAATTTAAATACACCTTTTTTACTGTGGCTTATCAAATAGCCTTCTGTGTATTTCTTCAATACTAAGGTTCTCTTACATCTGTCGCATTTCATGCAAACAGCCTGTACAACTACTAAATTATCATCATTCTGGATTAAATAATCCCAAAAATGTCTGCCGCATTTTTTGCAGCGAAATTCAATTACTCCATTTTTATCCATCTCAGTCTGCTCCTTTACAATACAAAATCAACAAGTTTCATTTTGTACTTGAAAAGGAAAGGGAAATCACCTTTGCAAGTCTTCTTACTGCCGGGAGTTCCGACGCATACTATGTATGCCCCTGCATATGCTGATCTCGAAGCCAACTGATTACATACCATCGTACATAATCAGGCTCCGGCTCTTCCCTCTACAAACCACATATTGTTATCCTCATAGAACAAATGGCTTTCTTTTCCATCTATAATACAGGTATATCTCATTCCTGCTCCACCAGCTTTTAGACTGGCAGCCCGCCTGATATCTGTAATGCGCTGAATCTCATAAATGTGTCCATCCTGCCATTTAACACTGACCGGCTTCAGCTGTCCCTCTTTACTAAACACAGCAGTCACATCCACATACACTTTATTCGTATTCATGCTTCAGTCACTCCTTTCTCCACAACTGTTATTGTTCTTGGCATTGATTCTATCCATGTGATATGTCCTGAATCTCTTAGATTACTTAACTGTGCTGCCATACTTGATGTTGATTTGAGTCCAACTAATTTGCACAGTTCCCTGACCGTCGGTGAAAAACCATATTCTTTTTTGAATTTGATAATCTCTGCCAATATCTCCTTCTGTCTTTCCGATAAACTTTTTTCCTGCATTATTCCTACCTCCAATGCAAATTGCGAATACATCAGTGTATTACACCAAATGTACCGTTCTTAAAAGTAACCATGTGGATGAACCGTATGCTCTTCCTTTGCATTTAC
>JBGVGI010000082.1:0-25683 GCA_045121595.1 Oscillospiraceae bacterium
TTATTTGCGAACTAATATGTTAAAAGCCTACGATATGCGTCAGCATTATCGTAGGCTTTTGCCTTTTATTTCATCAAAAAAGTTAATGATTTGGGTGTATACAGTTTTGTAACGAATATATTTGCTTTGCATTGAAGTCACAAAAACGCAGTAATACTTGGTGTCTTACAAGGTTTTGTGACAATAAGGCGGAGCAAATATTCGTGAAAAACCGATTTCTCCCTAATTGAAGACGCCGAATCGGGTTCTTTTATATTATCTCTGCATCTTTTTTTAGGGATTTTCCCGTATGACTCCTGTAAAGCTTTAACATATATCTTGCATCGCAAAAGCCTAAGGTTTCTGCGATTTCTTCGGCGCTTAAGCCTTTGCGGTAAAGGTGTCGGGCGTCACGGAAACGGAGTTCGTTGCGGTATTCGATGGGGGATTTACCCAAAAGTTTTGAAAACTTTTTCCTGAAATAGCTTTCACTTAAATTGCAGTTATCGGCGTAAACTTTGACGGGAAGATTTTCTTTGTAATGTTTATTAATAAACGCCACGGCGTCTTTGATAAGCGAATATTCTTCGGGATTTTCTGTTTGTGTAAGAATGGAGAGTATTTTAATTATTGTAAGTTTTATCTCGAGAAAATCGCACGGGACGGTATTATAAACGTCTGAAGCTTTTTCAAAAAGACTTTTTATTTTTTCGCTTTGCAAAGAAAGGTTTTTGCAGTAAACGTAAAAATCTTTTTCCTCTTTGAAGATATCTCCGTTAAAGCAGATACCGATACCTGCGTTTCCTGATAAAGCTTTTGTTTTATATTTTGTATTATTTGGAATGAAAATCAGGGTATTGCTTTCAACTGTAAACTTTTCACCCTTTATTTCATACTCCCTTTTGCCATTGGTTATAAAATGAAGAAGATTGCTTTTTCTTGGAGATACGGTGTAATCTATTGTGGCTATTTCGTTTGTTATTTTGTAGACTTCGATGTTTTTTATATCAAAGTCCACAAATTTGAGTTTATATAAATTGTTTAAAATCAAAATCAACCCCTTTATTTGTTATTTTTATTTTATATCAATAAAAAAGGGATGTCAATGAAAATCGAATTATACTCACTAAAAGTCAAATCGTCTATTGAAAAAAATATCTTCTGCTATAAAATAGATGTAGAGGTGATACTATGCATAATGATATTTTTGATATAGAATTTGAAAACGGGCTTGTAAAGAAGCTTGTCTGCAAGGATGACAGATTTCAAATGAACTGGTGTGCCGATAATTACGGCTTCGGTGAAATTAAAAGTCTTTGTAAATCGACTTTTTTAGAAAACCGTGATATGGAGCTTATATCTTTTAAAGAAGATGAAAATTCTGCAAAAGCAGTATTCTCAAACGGCATTATTATGGCAGAGGTTACTCATTATTTTAACGCAAATGGTAATTTTACTGAGAACTTTAAGATTAAAAATCTTTTAGACGTTGACGTTTATCTTGAGCATGGGAACTTAGGTTTTTCAGTGCCTTTTAACGACGTTTACACCTACGCCGACGACTGTATGACAAACCGATGTAACACTCATCTCTGGTGTGGATATGACGTCTGTTACGTGAATGCTCTTAAAATGGGCGAAAGCGATATTAACTTGGGGCTTTTTGTCACCAAGGGTACAATCCGTTCCTACAGTGTTCTGGATAGCGACAGCAATATAAGAGGTAAGTTTATCCTCAATTCCGACCACGTTGAGCTTCTGCCTCACGGTGAGTATGAAGTAGAGTGGGAGATTTTTGTCCACAAGGGAAAAGAGGATTTTTACGAAAAACTCAAAGCTTACGAGCGTTATATCGATATAAAAGCAGAGCATTTCACCGTCTTTAAGGGCGAGGAAATAAGCTTTGATTTTACTGTAAAAGACGACGTATTTGTGCTTTTTAAAGGTGAGAAAATCCCCGTAACCATCAAAAACGGCAGAGGATACGTAAAATATATTCCCACCGATTTCAAAGAACACCGATTTGATATTTATACTGGCGGAATTCATACCTATACCGAGTTTTACGTGTCGGAAGCTTTTGATAAACTCATAGAAAAACGTGTGCATTATATCGTTGACAATCAGCAGGTTATAAATCCCAAAAGCCGTCTTCACGGGGCGTACGTTATCTATGACAGGGAAGAGGATTATAAGGTATTTAACCATACTATCATCTGCCACAACGCTTGTGCCGAAAGGCTCGGTATGGCACTCCTTATCAGTGAATATCTGCTTATGCACCCTGAGGACGAAAAGGTCAAAAAATCCTTCTTCCTTTTTGTCGAGTTTATGTTCAGGGAGTTTGTCGACGTTGAAACGGGCAGAGTTTTTGGCAACACGGGAAAAAGTGAAGTGTATTTAAGGCTTTACAATGCGCCGTGGGCTATCTCACTTTTGACACAGATTTTTCGTATCACAAAGGAAGAAAAATATTTAAAGTATGCCGTTAAAATTCTTGATAAATACTATAACTATTTTGACGGACTTAAATTTTATCCAAACGGTTTTCTGATTTACAGAATTGTGGATACTTTTAAAAAGTACGGAAGCAACGAGGATTATGAGTTTGTGCTCGAGTCTTTTAAAGCTCACGTTGAAAATATGATTAAAAAGGGGACATCATACCCGAAACACGAAGTAAACTACGAGCAGACTATTGTTTCCCCTGCGGCATCGTTTATTTCGGAGATTGGAAGACTTACGGGTGAAGAAAGGTATACTCTTGAAGCGAAAAAACAGCTTATAAACCTTGAGAGATTTAATTTTACAGAGCCTTCGTATCATCTTTATGAAATTCCGATAAGGTACTGGGACGTTTTCTTTGGCGGTAAAACTAACGTGTTTGGCGACACCTTCCCTCAGTACTGGAGTTCACTTACTGCAAGGTCTTATAAGAATTATTATCTTATCTCAGGGGATGAAAAGTATCTTAAAATGGCAAACGAGTGTATGAGAAATACCCTTTGTCTTTTTAATCCTGACGGAACGGCGTCCTGTGCTTATATCTATCCGTTTAAATGTAACGGGGTAAGAGGTCAGAGGTATGATCCATGGGAAAATGACCAGGATTTTGCCTTATTCTTTGCACTTATAAATGAATTTTTTAAATAGAAAAAGGCACCGATTGGTGCCTTTCTTCACTTTATTATTATTTGTGTAAGTTCGTCATAGCGTTTGTTTATAACGAACAAGCCGTCTCGCTCGGCATTTTTTAAAGATTTCCATTCGTAATCATATTCCGGTGCATCCATTAAAGAATAGTCGCAAAAACACTGGAGTTCTTTTTTTGAAAAAAGTATGTTGTGATTTCTGTCCATACGCTGTTCATACGTCCATTTGGCTGAAACGAAATCACGTACCCAGTCCTTTTGCTCCAGAATATAATGGGGGTTTTTTACTAATTCGTCTATAGAAAGAAATTTGTTATTTTCATCAAGATAGAACATACCGCATCTTGGGTCAAAATATGCCCAAGTGTCTTCTAAAAAGATTTCGCAGACGATATGACCGCCTACTATCTGCATAACAATTCTGCCCGGAAAAGAGCAAATTTCACATAAAGAAACCATCAGTCTTCCCATACACTCACAAAGATTTTCGCCCTTTTTGATGAGTTCTTCCTCAGTACCTCCGTAAAATAACTGTTCGTCGTGAGTTTTATATAAATCTCTGCAAAACACGAGTAAACTCAGTACCTTTTCACGGGGAGAGGTGCAGTTTTTGGTGACTTTTTCCACTACGGCTTCAAGATATGGGCGTGTGCCTTTTTGGTATTTAACGGGGGATGGCACCGCGTATAGATAATCTCTTGTTTCGTCGCACAAAAGGATCTGTTTTTTAAGGCGTTGCCATTCTACGTTGTCGCCATAATTTATGTAAAGCTGATCCCAGTTTACTTTGTAGATTTCTTTTTCTTCTTTGGTAGTCAATACTTCGGGGATTTTTTCACCCATATACTGTTCTATGCACATATCATTTACTCCTTGGGTGTGACGATTAAACTGATTTCTCCGATTTCAAGTGGATATGGCTGCTCTGTTACCTCGTGCAGATTATAGACAAATTTAAATTCGTTACTACCTTTTTTCAAATATTCTACGGGGATTTCAATATCGTTTCTGCAAATATCCCACCACTTATCAATACGGAAGAGAATATAGGGGTGCATCTTAATAAGTCCGTGATCTCCGCGTTTTGCCATAATCGGTTTATCCACAGGTGACCAGTGCAAATCTTTTTCTGTAAGTTCTATTGGATTTCCGTTTACGTAAAGAGTTATGGTTTCAAGAACGGTAAGACCTCTTGCCAAGAAGGATAAAACGGCTTTATTTAAATCTTTTGGAGTGTCACCTATACGTAAGGATAACGTCAGTTCATTTTCTTTTGGGGATAGCGGGGCGGGTAAAATATCGAGATTATTAAAGCAGTATTCTTTTTCCTGATTTTTCATAAAATCAATGTTTGCAAGATTTCCATAAAGCGGTTTCCAGTCATCAGGTTTGTCGCAGGTAATACTTCCACTTCCCAGAGCGACCTGAATGGCATCAGCTCCACACATAAGCCCCTGGAATGCTTTTGCATAAAATATTCTCGGCAATATGGGCTTTGCACGACGTACAAGACCTGAACGTTCGTCACCGGGTTCTTCATCGGTACCTGCACTGCCAAAATATGGTCTCAGGCAGGTTGCTACTTTGCATTTGGTTTTCTTACAAGCTTTTACAAATTCCTCGTTGGGTACGTCAAAGCACTCGTTTATCCACAGTACACTTGGGATAATCCAGTCTATAAGCCCTTCTTTAATCCATTCATCCCAGTGAAGTCCGTCGCGGTCTCTTGAATCGTACTCAAGGCGTACGATAAGCTCGATATATTTATTATGTTTTTCTCCTTCTTCATCAAGCATCTTTCGTACGTCACGCAAAAACTGAGTAATACATTCGTGGTCACGCTGAGGGTTTGAAAGAAATGGTGTATATACACAGAAATCCAAAGATAATCCGTCAACGTCGTGCTCTACAGCTTCTCTTAAAACGTTAAGCTTAAAATCGCGTACTTCCTGATATTTAAAATCAAGATTAACACTGTCTGACCACTCAGGGTTCACAGGATTATTATTACCGATTCTGTATTCGGGATGATTTTTATTAAAAGAACCTGTAAAATCCACCCAGGCATAATTGCTTTCCAATGGAGGACCGTATTCGTGGTTCATTTCAAGTCTTGCCCAGACCTTTATGCCAAGTTCGTGGCATCTCTCGGTAACGAGTTTAAGCCCGTCTTTGCCTGATTTAATCAGTTTCATCACGTTATCGTGTACGTATACGTCCTCAGGACGGCATATTTTGTATCCGTAATCCGGTACGTTTTCCATAAATACTTCGCCCACTTTTGTATCGAAAGTGAATACACTACCGGGACCAAGACCAAATTCCTTTACCTTAACTTCGGGATAATCTTTGAGAAAATCTACGTTTTCTTTCAAAAACTTTTCTGCTGTAAATTCGGACGGCTTGGTATAAAAATACTGGGTGAAACCGTCATCGCGTAATATAACGAAAGGTTTATTATTTTCCATATTTTGTTCCTCTCTTTCTCTTGGTAGTTGCATTCTTAATATCGTATCATAAATACTTTTATTTTACAATATACAAAACGGACATCTTTTTAAAAAGATGTCCTGTTTTTTTGATTTCGGTATTCAGAGGGGGTTAAGGCGTTGTGAGATTTAAAAAGCTTACTGTAAAAGCTCTGGCTGTTAAACCCGACTTTTATCGAAATTTCAGCAACCGACAAATCGGTGTTTTTAAGTAGCTTCTTTGACTTTTCTGTTCTGTAAAAAGAGAGGTATTTCTGAAAGGGCAGACCGAAGTTTTTCTTAAAAAGTCTGCAAAAATATGAGGAGTTTAAGTGGAGTATCTTTGCGATATCCTTAGACGTGATATTCTCAGAGAAATTTTTATCAATATAGTCAATGACGGTTTTGTGAAAAGAGGTGTCTGAGGTTTCAACTGATACCATAAGTTTTTCTTTTATGAGAGTTGCAAAGAAAAGAGAGATATTGCCGATAATAAAAAGCTCAAACCCGTCGGTCTTTTCAGTATAGCTTTCAAAAGCTTCGTTTATAAAATTAAAACAACTTTCATTGTTTATTATTTTGGGGGTGATGCATTTATCTTCAAGGTTTTTTGCGATACTTTTGTCATAGATAATTGATGAGTCAAAGCAGACACATCGGTGACTGAAATTACTTTTTTTAGGGATTTTGTAGAGGTGCGGAGTGAATGGCGGTATGAAAATAATATCACCTTTTTTGATTGTAAGGATACTGTCTTCAAGATGCAGATTTGCAAATCCGTCAAGGACGAGCAAAACTTCAATTTCCTTATGGAGATGGAAAATTCCGTCCATTTCATTTTCATTGTTTCCGTAATTTCTTGAATATACGGCAAACGGAATGGAAGTGTACCTTTTTTTGAAATCTTCGATTAACATAACTCACCTCAAAAGTCAATACAGTTATAAAATATGTCAAAAATAGTTATAGACTAATACTTATTTGTACGATACAATTATATTACAGAAATTTAAAAAATGCAAGGAGTTGTTTTTATGGATAAAAGAAACTGGAAAATTATCTACACTTCCTACAAAGGAATGGAGAAAAAAGCAGTTGAGCTTATTAATAAGGAAATGGGCGCTCTTATCTTAAGAGATGCGGGAATTTACAGAATTCACGTCCTCCCCTGTGAACAGGTAAATAACGCTGTTATTGATAAGAACGTTGTTGTTGTGGGACTTTATGATGAAAATGAAATTATCAGAAAATACATTAAAAAGGATGAAATCAAACAAGACGGATACGTTGTTAAGGTAACAAACGAAGGCGAAAACAAGGTGGTTTTAATTACTGCAAACGATGAAGCGGCACTTTTTTACGGGGCAGTAGATTTTGTTGACGATTACTTTGCCTTTGCAATACCCAAAGACCATTACCCCATAAGGCTTACCGATGAGATTTTTGATTCTGAGCTTCCCGATTACTATATTTCCTCGGCACCACAGATTAAAACAAGAAATATTTTTACCTGGGGGCACCCGATTACCGATTACAGAAACTACATCGAAAATATGGCGCGCCTTAAACTCAACCAGCTTATTATCTGGAACGATTATGTGCCACTCAATGCCGAGGATATCGTAAATTACGCCCATGAGTACGGCATTAAGGTTATCTGGGGATTTGCCTGGGGCTGGAGCAGAAACTGTATGGACGGGGAAGTAAATGCCCTTGAAAACTTAGCGAAAACTATCCTTGAAAACTATAAGGAAAACTATCTTAACCTCCCCGGTGACGGGATTTATTTCCAGTCATTTACCGAAGTTAACGTTGACAGAATAGGTGACAAGCTTATTGCCGAAGCGGTTGTTGACCTTGTAAATATGGTATCGGCTGAGATTTATAAGATAAGTCCCGATTTGCTTATTCAGTTCGGGCTTCACGCCACCTCGGTAAAAGAAAGGTTGCAGTTTATCGATAAGGTTGACAAACGCGTTGAGATTATCTGGGAAAACTGCGGTGCTTTCCCTTGCTCACCTACTTTCCCTTACTGGGGCGATCCTATGAAAGTAGACGATGAGGAGTTTGAAGAAACCATCAGGTTTAATGATGATATTATGGCGCTTCGTGACAAGGGTAAAATCGGTATACTCTTTAAGGGATTTGTGACTCTCGACTGGTGTGGGGACAGATTTGTTCACCAGAAGGGGCCGTTTGTTTTAGGTGTTTCTTCCGAAAGACTTAAAAATCACGACAAGGAAATGTTAAAGCCTATCTGGAGGCATTTTCAGACACTATATATGAAAAACGGCGAATATGCTTATAAAATGGTGAAATTTATAGCCGAAAAGCGCCCCGATGCAACTGTTGGTGTTGCGGCTCAGCTTTCGGGTGGCATCTGGTTTGCTCACGCGCTCGTATCTCAGATTTTGTGGGAATGCGACAAGCCTTATGATGAAATTTTTAAAAAGGTTTCCCTTCGCCGTTCGGTTGAGATAGTTTAACGTTGACACTTAAGAAGTTTTGTGTTATTCTAATTCAGGTGATGGAAAATGGGTTATATATTTTTGTGCTTTGCACTTATGGCAGGACTTGTCAAAGGCTACTGCGGTAAGCGAACAAGCGGAATCGCAACTACTGTAAACGATGCTATGGTCTCAAACTTTATCAGGATGCTTTTTTGTATACTGACGGGGTTTGCGCTTATAATTTTTCAGAATTCGGTGGAACTTTTAAGGGTTGATTTGCAGACTCTTATGATTACTCTGCTTTCGGGATTTTCCACCTCGGTATTTGTTGTAAGTTGGCTCTTATCGGTAAGAAAAGGTGCTTATATGGTGGTCGAGGTTTTCCTTATGATGGGGGTTTTAATTCCTATCGTGATTGGAAAAATTCTCTTTGACGAACCGATTTTGTTAAAACAGTATATCGGAATCGGAGTTTTGATTTTAGCAACTATTATTATGTGTATGTACAACAACAAGCAAAAAGGGAAGATCACAGTTCCTGTATTTTTGCTCTTGTGCCTTTGCGGTACGGCAAGTGGTTTTGCCGATTTTTCGCAGAAACTTTTCGTAAGAGTTGCAACCGATATACCTGTTTCTGTATTTAACCTTTATACTTATATATTCTCTGCAATCTGCCTTTTGCCTGCACTTTTTATAGGCAAAAAGGAAGAGGGAAGTACCTTCTCGGTTAAAAAGATTATCCTCTTTATCCTTATTATGTCGGTATGTCTTTTTGCGAACAGCTACTTTAAAACTCAGGCGGCGGTATACCTTGACTCAGCCACTCTTTACCCGCTTAATCAGGGTGCGGCACTTATTTTAAGCTCTGCGATGTCTGCAGTATGTTTTAAAGAAAAGCTTACAGTGACTGCAATAACGGGACTTATAGTTGCTTTCATAGGTCTTATAATTATTAACTTGTAAAAAAAGCTTAGGGGAAACCCTAAGCTTTTTCTATATGTATTATTCTTGACATAACGCATTTGCGGTTAATGCCGTCTTTGTCTTTTTTAGTAAAATCGGTATAAACCATAAGCGCTGTGTTGTCGTCGATTTCAAGGAGGGCTGTGTAACCGCAGGTGTCGGGAAGATTGTCTTTAAGGTTTTCGCCAGTGTCTTTTAAGATTTCAATGGCATCCTGCCAATTTCTACAGCTTTCATCGTCGGTTGCTCTTAAGAATACACCGGGGCGTCCGTAGGAAGCAAGGGTAACACCGCATTTTAAGGCAAGAAGCTGTGGCCAGACACCGAAGGTATCAAACATCAAAGGCTCAGACCAGTTTATACCGTCGGTACTTCTTGCGATATAACAAGGAGAGGATATAGAGAAGTTGCGGCTTCCCGTACGGAGAATGGTAATCATACTGCCGTCAGGTGCAAAATGCAGACAAGGCTCACAGAAGCCTTCTTCTTTGAATGCCTCGGGGAAATTAAGCTTACCCGGTGTGTAGGGGATAAAGCTTTTAAGCTTAAAGCTTTTGCCGTTGTCTTTGGACTGAAAATACGAGCAGAAATAATAAGGGAGAGTAATCTCCATCGTTTCAGGGTTTCTGCCGTAGTCATAGTGAGCTATCCAGAGAGTTTTATCGGGGGCTATGACGGGGTCAAAGGAACGCGGGAAGCATCTTAAGACAAAGTGGCTGTCGTCAGTGCCTTTTCCGAGATACATACACTGACCCGGATAGTCAAGCTCACACTCAAAGCTTTCTTCTTTTTTTGTTTTGGGGTCGTAGGTTTTAAATTCCCAGTTTTTTGAAGCAAGGTCATCGGGGATATTTTCTGCAGGGGTTATAAGCCCGTAAGTAAGGTTACCGATATAGGTAAAATAGGTGTTCGGAAGTTCCTTATAGTAATTTTTACGGGTAGCAACGGGCGGGTTTTGTACCGATTTCAAGTACTTTCCGTTATCAAGTAAAACTCCCGTCTGGGAAGAGATATGCTTTTCTTCATCTTTTTTTATTTCTTCCCAGGACTTTCCGTTGTCGGAAGAAATCATAAGTTTTCTGGGGATTCCCTCATCTTCGGGCAAATCTTTGCAGTCATCAAAGGAAACCACAATTCTGCCGTCTTTTATTCTGTGAAGATGGGGAAACTGCACGGGACCCCATCCGACGTTTGCAGCAGGGCCTTCGTACACTAAAACGGGGTCATCTATCGTAATTTTGATACTCAAAAAAATCACTCCTTCGAGCTTGATTATACCATATAGGAGTAGCTAATTCAACAAAAAAACAAGACATCTTTTTGAAAAGATGTCTTACTTTTTTTATTTAGCTTCAAAGAATCCGTACATCAAATCGGTGTTCAGAAGTCCGTAACCCGGGAGAGTTGCGGCAACGGGGTAGTGACACCAGCTTAAGAATTCCATCGAGAGATTTTTTGTAGGTGCACCGGGGAGGTAGAGTATAAATTCCTTACAGTCTTCAATTCCACGTGCTGCAGCAGAAACGTACTGAATACCGTTTTCAATCCAGCTTGAGCCTACGATGTCACCTAAATTAACGCCCTCGGTTGTGAGCTTGTAAGAATAGTCGTTAAGCTTTTTGATTTTACTGAATTCGCCCGTGAACTCACACTTTGTAACAGTACCCTTGGGGTAATCTGTGTCAACGTCATCGGGGTTTACGTTCATATAAGTTCCCTTGAAAGTACCGTCTTTATTGATGACGATATCGGTGCGTCCTGCCCCTGAGTCATCGGTAAGAACGAGGGCTAATTCTTCGCTCTCAAACGGCATTGTTTTGGTGCAAGAGCAAAGGGATACTAAAAGTATCAGGCAAAGGGTAATTGATAAAAACTTTCTCATAATAAAATCTCCTTATTTGTTCCGTAGAAAATATCGTCTTTATTGCTTATAAGCTTGAAAAATTCTTCAAGCTTTTGCCAGTACGAGGTATCAAAGTCCATTTCGTAGGAATGTCCCCAGATGTAGAAAATCTGTGGGGTTTCGGGTTTTAAATCCACGAATTTCTGTCCTAAATCCATCAAAACATCAAGGTCTAAGTGATAAACTGACGGGTTAAACCTGTAAAGATTATCCTGCAAATCAAAGTTGTTGGTACTCGTGATGGTACGGGCATATTTAACACCCGTGTTGTTTTTTATTATCTCAGCCACACGGTCGTCGTTATTGACACCGCCGCAAGGGTAAGCCATTCCGACAACTTCGTATCCGACAAGCTCGGAAAGGTTGAGTCTGTCAGTTTCCACCTGATATATAATCTCCTCTTCGGAAAGGGTGGTGAGATTGGGATGAGTCAGGGTATGTACCGCTACCTCGTGACCTTCGTAGACTTCTTTGATTTGTTCCTTTTTTATTTTATAATGGGAAACGGTTTTATGGATATCACCTCTGCCGAGAAGCTCGGAGTTAAGATTAAAAGTGCATTTTAAATTGTATTTATTGAGAAGGTTGATAAGACGGATATCCTGAGTGACGCCATCGTCATAACTGAAAGTTACTGCCTTTTTAAAATCCATAAAAATCCTCCTTTTTTCTATTCTATCACAACAAAACAAAAAAGTAAATATTTATTGCTTTTAATTTTTTAAAGTGGTATAATTGCCTATGAAAGAAGGGTTGGTATGGATTTTTCGGTTACAAGAATTACGTTGCTTATACTTATTGCGGCAGCGGCTTCGTTTGTGCAACGTGTAAGCGGATTCGGTTCGGGAATTACCGCTATGATGTTTATGCCGTATATTTTTAACGATACTCCGACTGCGGCGGCAATTTCCTCGCTCTGGTCGACGGCAACTTCATCGTATAATGCCGTAAAATACAGAAAGAATATAGCTTTTAAGATGATTATACCGCTTCTTTGCTCCTGTGCGGTTGTGTTGCCCGTTGCAGTAACCTTTTCAAAGGTTGTACCGCAAAGAATTATGAAGATGATTTTAGGCGTTGTTTTAGTAATATTAAGCGTTTATTTTCTGTCACTCAGTAACAAAATAAAGATGCGTCCTACCATTACAAACGGAATTATTTCGGGTAGTTTAGGGGCAGCCCTCAGCGGACTTTTTGCAACGGGTGGGCCACCAGTTGTGCTTTATCTTGTGAATGCTACCGATAATAAAACTATCTACTTTGCATCAATTCAGTTTTATTTTGCGATTATGGGTATCTATTCGGCGATAATCCGTGCGATTAACGGGATAATCGACTTGAAAGTTCTTTTGTACGTAATTATCGGGTTTGTCGGTTGCCTTGTGGGGGACAGTGTGGGCAGACTTGTCTTTAACAAACTCAACGGCGAAAAGGTTAAAAAGGTTATCTATATCGTGATGATAATAAGCGGTATTCTGATGATTGTAAGGTGATATTATGAAAACAAAGTTCAAATCGGTATTTTCTTATCTTAATGTAATTTTAGTAGCGCTCCTGCTTGCTTTTAACTACTATATTTTTATTGTGGACAACAGTTTTGCACCTGCGGGGCTTAACGGTATCGCTACTATGATACAGTACAAAACAGGCTTTAGCATCAGTTATATGTCACTTATCATAAATATTCCGCTTTGTGCTATTGCTTTTTTTCTTGTGGAAAAGAGTTTTTCGGTGAAAACTTTAGTTTTTGCGCTTGTTTATTCCTTTTCATTTTTGTTTTTGCAACAGAGTAGCTTTGACTTTATAAAATACGATGCAAACGGCCACGATACCATTTTCCCCGTTATTATAAGTGGTGTGATTTCGGGAGTGGTGTACGGCATTTGTATGAAAAATAATTCCTCAACCGGCGGAACGGATGTTATTTCAAGGTATATAAATAAGGTGAAACCTCAGACCAATTTCTTCTTGGTTACCTTTACGTTAAACGCTTTTGTAGCGGTAATTTCCCTTTTTGTTTACTCTGAAAACACTCTTGACTATAAGCCTGTGGCACTTTGTATTACATACTGCTTTATCTCAAACTTTGTGGGAAATTATATTATAAAGGGTACGAAAACTGCTTATAAATTCACTGTAATCACTACTCACGCGGATGAAATTTCAAAGGATATTGCAGTAAAGCTTCGCCACTCTGCTACAAAGATCACTGCAGAGGGTACATATACGGGTAACGAAAAACAAGTGCTTTTATGCGTTGTAAACCCTCATCAGCTTGTGGATTTCAAACAGATTATAAATTCTTATTCCGATACTTTTGCTTTTTATGAGCTTGTAAACGAAACCTACGGAAATTTTAAAAAGATAAAATAGGGGGGAATCCCGTGAGGTACGACGATCACTTCAAAAGCCGTTATAAGGCGGCACCCGTAAGTATATACGAAAACCGTTTGTATGAAACCTCACCGCATATTCATAACGAGCTTGAGATAATTTACGTAGAAGTGGGAAAAACTTATGCAGTGGTGGGAAACGATAGCTTTGAAGCGAAAAAAGGTGAACTTATTTTTGTAAATCCTTTAGAAGTACACGCCTTTATCCCTGATACTGAAAAAGCGTACTGCCACAAATGTATCTGCTTTGATTTGTCGCTCATTGTGGACAAAAAGATGGCGGAGAATTTACATAACGGCGGTACAACGATTTTGCATAAAATAAAAGACGACGTTTTGAGTGATTTATTCTTAAAGCTTTATGATATGGCGGAATCGGATAAGGATACAGCCTTGTTTGATATTTCGGCAACAGTTTCGATGATGTTTTCAAGACTTATAAATGAAAATCTTTTCGGGCATAAAGAAAAAAACTCAAAGAGTGCGGAGTTTTGTAAAAGGGTTATCTCCTATATCGGTGAAAACTATGCTCTTGATATTTCATCAAAAGATATAGCGAAAGCTCTTTTTTACACCCAAAGTTATTTCTGCCGAAGCTTTAAAGAAAACTTTAACGTTTCATTTTCGGAATACTTAAATATGCACAGGATACTTGTTGCAAAGGAAAAACTTTGCGATAAAGGTAAGAAAGTGTACGATATTTCTTCTGAATGCGGGTTTTCAAGTCCTGAGTATTTTGCAAGGGTGTTTAAGAAAAGTGTAGGTTTATCTCCGCTTGAATACAGAAAAAATCAATAGAGTACAGAAAATAGGGAAAGTGAGTCCTTATTTTCTGTATTTTTTTATGTTAAAATGAAAACGAGGTGATATTATGAAAAGAGTTGCAATAATTTATGGAGAATTAACCGATTTGCAGAAAAAGGCAATAGAGGTTTTAGGGGAATTTTTGCTTGAGTATACAAAGGAATATCCGATGTGTTTTGAAAATGGCGCCCCTTTTGATAAGGAGAATTTTCATTGTATTTATATAGGAACAAAGGCTACTAACCCTTATATTAAGGAAAACAGTAAGGCGTGTCTTACAAAAGAGCAGGAGTACTTAATAAAGGTAGAAGACGGGGTTTCGATAATTGAAGGGTATGACGATGCGGGTGTTCTTTACGGATGCGTTGATTTTTATAACAAGTATCTTTTAAGCATTGAATATAAGCTGACACTTTATTTTTCAATTAAAAATCCTTTTGAAGAAAAACTTCCTGATTTTGAGCTTTGGTCATCACCGTCTGTAAAAGACCGCGGTATCTGGACGTGGGGACACGTTATCTATAACTACCGCAGTTTTATCGACAATATGTTAAAGCTTAAGATGAATACCTTGATTGTATGGAACGATTTTGTACCGATTAACGCCAAAGAGATGATTGAGTATGCACATTCAAACGGGGTTAAGGTGTTCTTTGGATTTTCGTGGTGCTGGGATACCGACTGCAACAGATTTTCACTCGATACCATTTTAAACGAAAGTGAAAACGTCTTTGAAAAATACGAAAAAGAGTATGCTAATCTTAACGCCGACGGAATTTACTTCCAGTCCTTTACAGAGCTTGACAAGGATAACATCAACGGCATTCTTATTGCCGATGCGGTGACGAAATTTGTAAATCACACAAGTAATCTTTTCTTTGAAAAGTATCCCGCTATTGAATTGCAGTTTGGTTTACACGCAAATTCTGTTCACGATAAGCTTCAGTTTATCAAAAACGTTGACGAGAGAATAAGAATTGTCTGGGAAAACTGTAAAGTATTCCCGTTTATTGATTTTACCTATGACGATAAGCTTTTTGAGGAGGGAAAATCCTTTGTAAAGGAAATTGCTTTACTGCGTGGAAATGCCGATAAATTCGGGGTTGTGACCAAATGCTCCTCGGCACTCGACTGGAACAACTTTAAACACGCTGACTCCTCTGTCTTTATCGGAAAAGGGTCAAAATCCTTTATTGATAACCGAATTGTGAGAAAAAGTAAGCTCTGGAAGATGGTGCAGTCTTACTGGTTTAACCATGCAGACAAAGCTTACGAGATGATAAAGCTTATGGCGGATGTTAAAAAAGGAGATTTACTTATCACATCGCTTGTTGAGGATGGGGTGTTTGAAGAAAATATCTTTTTCCACATAGCCCTTTATTCCGAGATGCTATGGGATACCGATTCGGAATACAAAGAACTTGTAAATCAGGTAGCTTTAAGGGATTATATAACCTTTGCATAAGAAAAATCCGCATCTAACGATGCGGATTTTTTGCTACACTTTCTCTTATAAAAAGCTCGGCTTCGATTACGGGTTTGGTACGGCTTTTGTAATAGGGGGAGCGTATCTTCTTTTTAAGGGTAGTCCACGCCATATTACAAAGCTTTTCAATATCGGGGCCTATCGAAGTGAGGGAAGATGAAATATATTCGGTTTCGGAGATGTTGTCTACACCGATAACCGAGATATCGTGGGGGACTGAAAGTCCTTTTTTCTGTAACGCTTTTATTGTGCCTAAAGCAATTTTATCGTAAGCGCAGATGATGGCGGTTACGTTTTGGGGTAGCTTTTTAACACAGTCTTCACCTGCTTTTTCAAAGCGTTTATTGGTGTTTACGATATAAATATCTTTGTGATTAAGCTCTTTTGCAACTTCCTTAAAGCGGTTGGCACGGCCTTTGGTAAGAGGCTCACCGAAAAAGGCGATGTGCTTGTGCCCGTAGTTTAAAAGAAGATTCATAGCTTTCTTAAAGGCTTTGATTTCGTCGATTTTTATATTGTCCACATTATCGTTTCCTGAGTAGAGGGAAATTATCGGTGTTTTATAATCCTTTTTTTCGCCACGGAAATGGAACGTGATAATGCCGTCCACTTTACAGAATTCGCAGAAGTATTCGATAAGCGCTTCGTGCTTTTCGGGACTGAAATCGCATTTTGCAATAAGGCAGATGCAGTTTTCTTTTTCGATTTTCCCTGCAAGGATTTCGGCGTATTTTATGTAATAGTTTCCGCCGATTTCAGGAAGGATTACCGCAATTACTTTTTTTTGGTATTTTCCTTTGTTGAACTTATTAAAGCAACCATTTTCCTTTGCTACTTTAAAAATATGGTCTTTGGTGTCTTTTGAAACGTCGTCGGCACCCGAAAACGCTTTTGAGACAGTTGCAACCGATACGTTGCAGACTTTTGCCAAATCTTTCATCGTCATTTTTATCACCTGATTACAGTATATATTCAGGTGGCTGATATGTCAATAAATTTCGAAAAAGTTTCGTTGATTTGATACTTGCAATTTCGAATTTGCTATGATAATATTGTGTTGAGGCGATATATGATGCTTAATGAAAAATCAATAAAACGCGGAAGGCTTATGTACATTTATCAGGCGGGACTTGAGTACCTGATTTCAATTCTGGTTGCAGGTTCGTTTCTTGCCACTATAACAAAAGAGTTAGGTTTTTCTGACAGTCTTACAGGAATAATTTCATCAATAATTTCGCTTGGTTGTCTTTTTCAGCTTTTGTCGGTTATGTTCAGACGAAAAAAGGTCAAAAACTTTGTGATTGTATTGAGTGTTGCAAATCAGATTTTGTTTACACTTCTTTATGCGGTACCGCTTTTTGAACTCGGCAAAAAGATAAAAACTATAATATTTGTAATTTTTATAATCACAGCCTACATACTTTATAACTTTGCCCACCCGAAAAAGATAAACTGGCTTATGAGCCTTGTTGATGACTCAGAACGCGGTATATATACTGCTAACAAGGAAATAGTTTCGCTTGTTGCGGGTATGGCGTTTTCCTATGCTATGGGTGCCGTGGTTGACCATTTTAAGGAAATGGGTAAAACTTATGAAGCTTTTATCCTTTCAATGGTTGTTATCTTTGTGCTGATGATTCTGCATACCGTTACTATGGTGCTTACTCCCGAAAAGGAGCAGGAAATTTCTGTAAAACGAAATCCCTTTGTGAGTATCGGTGTAATCATAGGTGATAAAAACCTTTTAAAAGTAACACTCGTTTTTGCTTTGTATTATGCATCACACTATGCTTCAATCCCGTTTTATGCAGTTTATCAGATAAACGAGCTTTCGATATCCCTTAAAACTATTGCGATTTTCTCGATAATTACAAGTGCTTCGCGAATTGCTTTTTCGAGGTTCTGGGGAAGATATGCGGACAAAACGTCTTTTGTCAATATGCTTACAAAATGTTTTGTTATCTTAGCTCTTTCATATGTCTTTACACTTTTTGCAGTACCTTCAAACGGCTTTTTGATGTTCACATTTTACTATATAGCTTATGGTGTTGCTATGGGCGGTATCAACTCGGCACTTATGAATATGGTTTTTGACTATGCGCCTTACGAAATCCGTTCCAATGCTCTGGCGATTACCCAGTCGGTTGCGGGTGTTACGGGATTTATTACAACGCTTTCAGTAAGCCCTCTGGTAACTTATATCCAGAGTTCGGGCAATAAACTGTTCGGTATGAATATCTATGCGCAACAGTTTTTAAGTTTAATCAGTGTTATTTTGGCAGTTTTTGCCTTTATATTTGTTAAAACAATCAGAAAAGAGGAAAAATTATGAGTAAAGTAATAGTTGATTTTTCTAAAACTATCGGTAAAATTAAACCTATGCACGCTGTGAACAACGGACCCGCAGGTTCCAAAGTTAGAGAGTGTATGTATAACCACGATTACTATAAAGACGCAGGTATTCCTTATGCAAGAAACCATGACGCTGCATATTACACAGGCTACGGCGGAGATGGCACAGTAGACGTGCACAGAATTTTCAGAAATTTTGATGCCGACGTAAACGACCCCGCATCCTACGAATTCGAGTGGACAGATAAATATATCGCAGATACAGAATCGGTTGGAACAAAGACCTTCTACCGCTTGGGTGCTGCTATCGAGCATCAGAGAAAAGAGGGTACATATCCTCCCAAGGATTATCTTAAATGGGCGCAGATTTGTGAGCATATCATTATGCACTACACCGAAGGTTGGGCAGATGGATTTTACTATGATATCGAGTACTGGGAAATCTGGAACGAGCCTGACTGCAGAGCAGGTGCGACGGGCCCAAGCTCTACCTGGCAGGGTACTGACGAAGAATTCGCAGAGTTTTTCACAGTTGCTTTTAAATACTTAAAGGGAAGATTCCCTCACCTTAAAATCGGTGGTCCTGCTATTGCGTGGATATGGAGTCCCTGGATGCTCCCCGGTATTATTGAAACGATAAAAAAAGAAAACTTAAAACTCGACTTTTTCTCTTTCCACAGATATACAAGAACTCCTCAGGAATTCTTGCCCGACATCGAAGAAGCTATGCGACTTATGAAAGAATGCGGTAACGAGGGCACAGAGCTTATCTTGAATGAGTGGAACTACCTTAAAGGCTGGCGCGGAGAACAGTTTGAATATACATTGAGGTCTATCCAGAACCATAAGGGTGCTGCATTTACTGCAGGTGTTATGGCGGTTTGCCAGTATACGCCCTTGTATATGCTTATGTACTACGATGCAAGACCATCTGGATTCAACGGTATGTTTGACCGATTTAACAAGCCTTTGAAGGGTTATTATCCTTTCAAGAATTTCAACGAGCTTTACAAGATGGGAACTTGTGTTGAGATTAATTCCGACGACTTTGATATCCTTCCCGTTGCGGCAACAGACGGAGAAAAGTCCGCCGTTATGATTACTTACTACACAGACGAGGAAGATACTGCAAGTACAAAGGAAGTTAAGCTTGACTTTGTAAACGGTTCTGATAAATACGATTTTTATCTTATTGATGAAGACCATACAAACGATTTAATCGGCACTGTCAACAAGGATACAACCCTTGTTATGAAGCCTAACAGTGTTGCATTTTTGATGAGTAAATAATTTTAATCCCCGTTTTTTAACGGGGATTTGTCGGTTATGCCTATCTTGCAAAACTTGATTTACTGTGATAAGATGGTACAAAGGAGATGTTTTTATGAGTAAGGTTACAGTCGATTTTAATAATATTATCGGGCAAATAAAGCCGATGCACGCCGTTAACAACGGCCCTGCTACCTTAGCGGGTTGTTGCAGTAACTATGAATATTTTAAGGAAGCGGGAATTCCCTTTGTGAGAACTCACGATTCTGCGTATTTACCTCATTACGGCGGTGAGGCTACTGTTGACGTGCACAGAATTTTTACAAATTTTGATGCGGACGAAAATGACCCAAAATCCTATAAATTTGATTTTACTGATATCTACCTTAAAAATATCGCTTCTGTAAACGCAAAAACATTTTACCGTCTCGGTGCTTCTATTGAGCATCAGCGAAAGGTTGGTACAGTAGCTCCTAAGGATTTTCTTAAATGGGCTAAAATCTGCGAACATATCATTATGCACTACACTGAAGGCTGGGCAGACGGATTTCATTACGATATTGAGTACTGGGAAATCTGGAATGAGCCTGACTGCCGTTACGGTGCTGATGGCCCAAGCTCCTGCTGGACAGGTACTGATGAGCAGTTTTATGAATTCTTTACAGTGGTGTTTAAGCATCTTAAAGCAAGATTTCCTCACCTTAAAATCGGTGGCCCTGCTATTGCTTCGCTCTGGAGTCCGTGGCTTGTCAAGGATATGATAAAGACAATCAAGGACGAAAAGTTAAAGCTTGATTTCTTTTCATTCCACCGTTATGCTAAAACTCCAGGGGATTTTTTGTGTGATATCGACGAAGCCGTAAGGCTTATGAAGGAATGTAATAACGAGGATGCCGAGCTTATCCTAAACGAATGGAACTACGTTAAACAGTGGGACGGCGAAGGTTTTGAATACTCTATCCGCACTATAAAAAATCATAAAGGTGCGGCGTTTACGGCATCTGTTATGGCTGTTTGTCAGTATTCACCTCTTTATATGCTTATGTATTACGATGCGCGTCCTTGTGCTTTTAACGGAATGTTTGATACCGATTACAGATTCCCGCTTAAAGGTTATTATCCTTTTAAAATGTTTAACGAACTTTACAGAATGGGTAACTCCGTTGAGGTTAATTCCGATGACGAAAATAACGTTTTCGTTGTGGCGGCTTGTGATGATGAAAAATCGGGTGCGATGGTTGTCTACTACACCGACAAAGATGATATGCCCGATAAGGATGTAAAACTTGAATTTAAAGACGGGGCAGAAAAATATGATTTTTACCTTGTTGATGAATTCCACACCGACGAACTGATGGGTGAAGTTAAATCGGGTGATACAGTTACCTTAAAACCAAATAGTGTCGCATATTTTAAAAGCAAATAAAGAAGGAATATCTGATGAAAAGCTTAAAATTTGATTTATCAAAAAAACTGGGTGCTTTCAAGCCTCTCAATGCAACCAACGGCGGTCCGTGGCATAAGCGTCACGCTAACGACCAGTACAGAAGTAATTTTGAGGACTACAAATTGGCAAGAATTCCGTATTCAAGAAATCACGATTCTGCGGTGAATGGTATTTATGGAGGGCCGTATAGTCACGATATAACGTGTATTTTTCCTGACTTTAATGCCGACCCATATAATCCTGAGTCTTACGATTTTGACTGTACCGATGAGTCAATTTTAGTTTGTCTTGAAGCAGGAACCGAAACATTTTTCAGATTAGGGCAGACTATCGAGCACCAGATTAAAAAGCACGGAACTTTACCGCCGAAGGATTTTAACAAGTGGGCGGTTATCTGTGAGCATATCATAAGGCATTATACAGAGGGTTGGGCAGACGGATTTCATCATAATATGGAGTATTGGGAAATCTGGAACGAGCCTGACCTTGACGACGAGGATTCCGATAACAAAAAAACCTGGGGTGGAACTAAGCTACAGTTTTTTGATTTGTATGAAATTACTGCAAAGCATCTTAAAAAATGCTTCCCTGAGCTTAAAATTGGTGGTCCTGCACTCGCTTACAGAGAAAACTGGGCAGAGGACTTTTTAAAAGAAATGTCACGCCGTCAAGTGCCGATTGATTTCTTCTCATGGCACATTTACTGCAACGAGCCCGAATGGATAGTAAAAAAGGCAAACCTTATCCGTAATCTGCTCGACAAATACGGCTATAATGAAACAGAAAGCATCTTGAATGAATGGAATTACATAAAAAACTGGGGAGACAAATTTGTCTATTCGATAAAAGTGATTACAGGATTAAAGGGTGCGGCGTTTACGATGGCTTGTATCTCGGAAGCGCAGAAATGCAGTATCGATATGCTGATGTACTACGATACGAGAATGAGTCCTTTTAACGGCGTCTTTGACTATTACACCTACGAAAAGCTAAAAGGCTACTATCCGCTTTACTGGTACGGTATGTTTTACGATATGGAAAACGAAGTTCGTGCTGAAAACAGTATCGAGAATATCTATTCGCTTTGTGGGGTCGACAAGGATGAAAAAATCCTTGCGGTAGTCACTTACTACACTGATAACGATGAGGCAGAAAACAAGCAGATAAATCTTGATTTTTCCAAAAAAGGCAGATATGAAATATACTTGCTTGATGAGGAAAATTCGGGTACGCTTATTGGCACAACCGACAACTTAACCTTTGATATGAAGGCAAATACTGCTGTTATGATTAAAGAAATATAACAAAAAATCCGTGAGAAAAATTCTCACGGATTTTTTCTATTCTACTGTAAAGCATACAAAGGAGTAAGGGGGAATGTCGGTTTTAAGTTTTACCTTGTCGCCATCTAAAACACCATCGCAGTTATAGCAGTCCAAGTTTTTATATTCCTTGTCAAGGATGATTTCGGGGGTGATAGCTTCATCCTGGAAAATATTCCAGATACCTACAGTAAGCTTGTTGCCGTCTTTTTTGCAAAGGATATACAAATCGGGATTATCAAAGCAGATTGCGGGGAGGCTCTCTCCGTTTTGGAGGAATTTTATGCCTTTTGCGAGTTCACGGGGCAACATATAATTTCTGAAAAGTGTTGTGGTAGCAGGGATTTCCTCAGCACCGAAAGACTCTGCCGCAAAGGAATATACCATAAAGCGAAGCCCGTCTTTGTTTTCGTAGAGATAACAAGAGGGGTATTTTTGTTCTTCGTTAAGACCTTTTGGTGAGAGTATTGCAAGACCTTCGGTATCGTAGTAAAGTTCACTTAAAACCTTTGCGTTTTCATCAAGGGTGTATTTGTAAAAATGGTGGGTCTGGGGGGAGGCAATAATAATTGTTTCGTCCTCATCAAGAAACTTTTCGGCAAGGGGAGGATTTACCCTCTCAAAGTTCTTTATACCTACGTCAATGCCGTTACTCATAAGGATTTTTGCAGCGGTAGCATCTAAAATTACACCACGTTTCAGGATATCCTCGGTAACGTATTTTGCAGCCTCGCCAAATACTAAGGTTGCACCTTCTTTGTTTTCGTAGGTTGTGGGAATGGGATTTTCAGATACAAACCAGTTGGAAACAGTCAAAAGAAGTCCCGTAGAGTTATAATGTTCAAGCTTGTTATCTTCACTAAATTCTACCGTTTTGAACATCTGGGGTACCTGCAAAACGTTAAGACCCACAGTTTCACCCGTAAAGCGTTTGTCGATTTCCTTGTAGGTTTCAGCATTTCTTATATGGCGGTCTATATAGCCTTTTTCATAGGTGGCAGAGGAGTTGTAATCGACCATATATTTGAGTGAGCCTTCGGTTTTCTTATCGGCACGGAGAATTGTGTAGAAGTTTTCAAGCTTCGCAGAAGATACGTGATGACGGGGTCTTGGGAAGGTATCACCCTCGGAAAGAAGCTCAACGTCATTATCATACCAGCTCGACATAGTTCTTGCACCCTCAATCGCAGTGATGAAGGGGTTGGGGAAGTATCCCCAGTAAGGAGCACCGGTAAGCCTTACAAAAGGACGGTTTTTACCCGCGATAATCTTTGCGAGTGTGTTATGGGGAACACCTTCAATCGCAAAGGAAGTCCAGTTTGCACTGAGTCCAATTCTTATATCAGGGTCAACCGAGTGAACGGCTTTTTCGATTTTTTCAGTGATTTTTATCAACGTTTCGCCCTGAATTTCAAGCCACAGATCGCGGTATTTATTAGGGCCTTCAAGTAATACTTTTTTATGTAATTCTTCTCGTGTGATGTCTTCGCCAAGGCGTTCGCGGAAGATTTCCATATGCTTTTCACAACAACATGCAATACGTTCTACCTTCACTTTACCGCCCGTCTGGGTATAGTCGTCTTCTAAAAGGATTTCTTTAACACCTGTCGATGCAATTTTTTTGAAAATACTGCAAAGATTTTCGGCAAAGTCATCGTAAAGTGTACAGTAAGCACCGGGGATATCCTCACCTGTAATCGTATGAAGATGAGTGTAAGGTGCGTCGTTGTCGAAATAATATGGAGCACCGTATCCAATAGTAGGTGCTACCCAGACACCAACCCTGAATCCGTTTTCTTCGAGGAAAGTTTTACATTCAACAAAAAGGTTGTGCACTTCTTCTTCAAATTCGGGGTTATTTAAAATCCTTGAATAAACAAGCATTACGTATTCGGGATTAGCTCTTTTGAGTTCGCTTACAAGTCGTTCTCTATCAGTTTTTGAGAACTTTCGTGGCATTATGGGAATCCAGGTGTTATACATAATATACCTCCTTTATATATTAAAAGTATTTTAATATATAAATTTAAGCAAGTCAATATTTTAAAAATAATCGTCAATAATATTAAAGAAAAAGTCAAAAAGGAAGGATTTTATGTCGCAAAAAATTTCGAGAAGCAGTATTTATTTAACCTCCTCACCCGTGATACGCGCATGGGCTTCGGTGGTCGGTAAAAAGGAAGGGGAAGGGCCTTTAAAGGATGAATTTGATTTTGTAAACGATGATACCTCGTTTTCGCAGAAAACCTATGAGAAAGCCGAAAGCGAGATGGTAAAAGAAGCGGTACAGACGGCTATTGCAAAAGGCGGACTAAAGACACGTGATATCGACTTTATCTTCGGCGGTGACCTTTTAAATCAATGTATCGGCTCGACTTACGGGATAAGGGAGCTTGAAATTCCGCTTGTGGGACTTTACGGAGCTTGTTCTACGATGGCGGAAAGCCTTCTTATGGCATCGGTTTTTGTGGATAACGCACTTTGTGAGAATGCGGTGGCGTTTACTTCCTCACATTTTTGTTCGGCGGAAAGACAGTTTCGTTTTCCGCTTGAATACGGCGGTCAGCGTACCCCGACGGCACAGTGGACGGCTACTGCATCGGGTGCAATAGTTGTAAGCCGTGAGGAAAATAACGGTATGAACGTTTATGCAAGGGGTGTCACCATCGGGAAAATTAAGGATTTAGGTATTACCGACCAGAATAATATGGGGGCAGCTATGGCACCTGCGGCGGCGGATACCATAAAGACGTTTTTAACTGATTTTAAAAAGAAAGCAGACGATTTTGATTTGATTTTAACGGGGGATTTAGGACGTGTCGGAAGTGACTTGCTTATAGAACTGCTTTTAAAAGATAATATAAGTATCTCAAAAAATCATAACGACTGCGGACTTTTACTGTATTCTGAAAGTCAGGACGTACACGCAGGTGGGTCTGGTTGCGGTTGTTCTGCATCGGTACTCTGCTCGAATATTTTAAGACGAATGAAAAAAGGGGAGCTTAAAAACGTTCTCTTTGCGGCAACGGGGGCGTTGATGTCACCAACCTCAGTTCAACAGGGCGAAAGTATCCCCGGAATTTCTCACGCCGTATGGCTTTCGGCGGAAAGGTAGGATTTTATGGAGTTTTTAAAGGCGTTTTTGGTGGGTGGTGTTATTTGTGCATTAGGTCAGGTGCTTATTGACTATACAAAGCTTACCCCCGCAAGAATTCTTACCTCCTTTGTGGTAGCGGGGGTTATTTTAGGTGCATTGGGAGTATACAAACCGCTTGTAGAGTTTGCGGGGGCAGGAGCATCAGTGCCTCTTTTGGGTTTTGGAAATCTTCTTGCAGACGGTGTGAGAAAAGCAGTAGACAAAGACGGACTTTTCGGTGCAATCACAGGGGGACTTACAGCCTCTGCAGGGGGGATTACCGCGGCAATAACTTTGGGGCTTATTATAGCCTTGATATGTAAAACCCATGATAAGAATGATTAAAAATTCAGTTTTTTCTGTGTTAACAAAGCTCGAAATATAAAAATATTCCGTCGCTTTGTTGCCTTGAAAAATAGGGACGTCGAGGACGCCGTCCCCTACAGAGATTAAAAATCGCAATTTGATTAAAAACAAAAAATCTGCCAAGGCTTTGTGATGAGGTGGCAGATTTATGAAGAAAATTGCAGTTTTTGTTTTTGTGGCGGTTTCGGTTTTG
>JBGVGI010000083.1:0-1876 GCA_045121595.1 Oscillospiraceae bacterium
GGTAGTGTCAAAAACTACCCGTTTTTATAATTCAAAAATACCTCAAAACATTGATTTATTGGAAGTTTGCAAATAAAAAGAGCATTGACCTCCAAAATGAAGTATAATGAGTTCACCACAAACCATTACCATCAAAGGAGACAATGCTCGTGGATATTATACTCTATTTACTCCAGATTATTCAATACCAACATAAACAAATTTGCTGGCTTTTTAAATTTATTTGCAAATACATCCCTCTCAAACAATGGTACTTCGATGATTCACATTCTCCGAAATACCAAAAGTTTAAAATTGATGAGCTTCCCAAAATCGTCTATTACGAAAAATGGGATTACAAGGATTATATCCCCTATCTTGAATGGAGATACGGCAAGAAAATCAAGCCTGTGAAACGACGTTCTGAATGCGATATTGACGATAGCTGCACATGCCCTCGCTGTAACGCTCCTAAGCCATATCTCTACCAAAATAACGGCTCTAAGGGACAACTCATGTGCAAAGTCTGCTCCACCACATTCGTACCTGAAGAAAATCGTTTCTCAAAATCCTATTCCCTGAAATGTCCGCATTGCAACCATTCGCTGGTTCCTAAGAAAGAACGCAAGCAATTTATTGTTCACAAATGCGTGAATCCAAAATGTCCCTACTATATACACAACCTGCACAAAGTCGATAAAGAAGACCTTGTGTACAAATATGGCAAGAACAAATACAAACTCCATTACATCTACCGGGAATTCCAGATAGATTTTTTTCGTATGGATTTAAACAGCCTCCCAAAGAACGCCTCCTCTCTAAAATTTAGCAAGCACGATCAGCATGTAATGTCTCTCTGCCTCACATACAAAGTCAATCTCGGATTATCACTCCGTAAAACAGCCCAGGCATTAAAAGACATACACGGCATAAGCATATCCCATCAACATATTGCCAACTACTGCAAAACGGCTTCTGCATGCATAAAACCATTTGTAGATACCTATGACTATAAGACAGGCAATGTATTTACTGCCGATGAAACATACATAAAAATCCGTGGCATCAAAAACTACATCTGGTTGATTATGGATGCTGCAAAACGCTCAATTATAGGCTACCAAATATCTGATAACCGTGGTGTAGGTCCATGCATCATGGCAATGCGAATGGCATTCAGGCATTTAAAAGAGCTGCCAGCAAATTTTAAATTTATTGCAGATGGATACAGTGCATATCCTCTTGCTGCACAACAATTCTTCCGAGAATACGGAGAGAAATTTAATCTGTCAATTACCCAGGTGATAGGTCTTGCCAACCATGACGAAGTATCCCAAAAATTCAGGCCATACAAGCAGATAATTGAGCGATTAAACCGCACCTACAAGGCTTCCTATCGCAAAACCAACGGATTTGATAATATAAATGGGGCTGCGTATGACCTTGCACTATGGACTGCGTATTACAACTTCCTGCGACCACACAAACACAACAACTACCATGTCTTAAACGAAGTAGGGATGCTGTCAAAAGCTGATACAATGCCAGGAAAATGGCAGCTGCTAATATTCCTGGGGCAACAAACAATCCTGAACATGCAAAACGCCAACGGCACTAACTGTTCTTAGATTCTGAGCCTGAGGCAAACGACCAAGCCACCGCAAAGCGGCATGCCCTTGATGGCACGAAAAAGAACTGCTAAACTGCTGTGAGCGACGGATGAATAAATAACTAACTGTTCTTTAGTTCTTCACCGTCGGCAATCCACTCCCAGCAGTTCTTTTGCGTGCTGTCAAGGGTGGCTGGTCATCCACCACCACTTAAAAAGTTGTAATTTGGGAGAGTTCATCTAAGATTTTTTTATTTGTTCATTTTTCATATCTCATTTGACACTACC
>JBGVGI010000084.1:0-2236 GCA_045121595.1 Oscillospiraceae bacterium
GCTCAATATAATAAGATTTCTAATGACATTCTCAAAATGCTTTTATTGGAGAAGAAATCAGGAAAACAATTCCGAAAGATAATTGTTGTTTGTGATGATATAGAATATCAACAATTACAGGGAAAATCTGTATTAGCAGAAAGTATTCGTGAATTTGGAATCGAAATAATGTGTATAGATCTTGATGAAACTTTAAGAATGAAAATTCTTGCAGCTCAAGAACGACAGAAAATGACGAATGCGTAATAAAAAGAAAATTTGAATTTGGCGGTGAGATAAATGAATTATATTAGACAATGATTTTTTATACTGCAGATAGGCTTGCAGAGGTGGATAATAAAAACTATATACAATTACGTAACAATGTGTTAGTATGATTAATAGAAAAAAGAAAGGCACATGAAGTGAAAGGTGAGGAGATGTATAACAGATAATTTGGTTTGAGCAAGACATATATGATTTAAGCCCTGTGGTAAACAGGCTTGTTTTTGTGTACGCTTGAATTAGATTATCGCAAGAGATTTTCCTTTGTTTTCATTTGTGAGAATATATAAAGGTTTATTTGGCGGGTCTTTTTGTGTATGCAAAAAAGGCTCGTTTTTTACTTTTGCACACAGGCGAAAGGAGGAACCAATATGTTACAGATAAAAAATTTAAATTTAACACATAAAAAGGATTTAAGAGTCATACTTAATGAATTTAACCTTGTACTAAATAAAGGTGATAAGGCGGTAATCATTGGTGAAGAAGGAAATGGAAAATCAACATTGATGAAGTGGATTTACAATCCATTACTTATTGATAATTATATAGAAGCTGAAGGAGAAAGGTTGGTCGGAAAAGAAATACTCGGTTATCTTCCACAGGAAATATCTGAAGAAGATAAAGAAAAAACTATTTATGAGTTCTTTTCTGCAGAAGAAATGTTTTGGAATAGAACACCGAAAGAGTTATCTGAAATTACCGGAAAATTCGGAATGACAAGTGAATTTTTCTATAGTGACCAGAAAATGGGAAGTCTTTCGGGTGGAGAAAAAGTTAAGGCACACCTAATGAGACTTATTATTCAGGATGTGACTGTGCTTTTGTTGGATGAACCTTCAAATGATATAGATATCAATACGCTGGAAATCCTTGAAAAAATAATAAATGACTGGGAGCACATAGTACTTTTCATTTCTCATGATGAAACTTTGATAGAAAATACAGCGAATATGGTAATTCATATTGAACAGATTGTGCGAAAAACAAAGACCAGATATACAGTCGCAAAAATTCCTTACAGAAAATATTTAGAAGAAAGATTTCATAAATTTGAGAGCCAGGAAAGACAAGCATTAAATGATCGAAAAGAAAAAAAGATTCGTGATGAAAAATACAGAAAAATCATGCAAAGTGTTCAGAACGCATTAGGGAACTGTTCCAGACAGTCACCAGCCGAAGCCAAAAACTTAAAAGATAAAATGCACGCAGTTAAGTCTATGGAACGAAGATTTGAAAAGGAAGATGAAAACATGACGGAGATGCCGGAACAGGAGGAGGCTATTTTCTTTAAACTGGGAGACAAAGATTCATCTATTCCGGCAGGAAAAACAGTTATAGAGTATACTCTTGCAAAACTTACGACTAGGGATGAGGAAAGGATTTTGGCTGAAGACATTAACTTGAAAATAAGAGGCTCGGAGAAAATATGTATTATTGGCGCTAATGGAGTGGGAAAAACGACTCTTTTAAGAAAAATAGCGGAAGAACTTTCGCAGCGAGATGATATTAAGGCAGAGTATATGCCGCAAAACTATGAAGAGATACTTGATTTGGATATGACTCCTGTTGATTTTCTTGATAAATCCGGAGACAAGGAAGAAAGAACAAGAATTAGAACATATCTTGGTTCCCTTAAATATACTGCGGATGAAATGGAACATCCTATAAGGGAACTGTCCGGAGGGCAAAAGGCCAAGGTGCTTCTTTTAAGTATGAGTTTGAGCGGAGCAAATGTGCTTATTTTAGATGAACCAACAAGAAACTTTTCGCCCTTATCGGGACCTGTAATCAGAAAAATGCTTAGAGAGTTCCCGGGAGCTATTATCAGTATTTCTCACGATAGAAAGTATATTGATGAGGTATGTGATAAAATATACGAGTTAGATTATAGTGGATTAAGAAATTTGTAATGAATGGAGGATAAGATGGCACAACAGAATATATACGATGATGAAATATTTTTTGAAGGATA
>JBGVGI010000085.1:0-7780 GCA_045121595.1 Oscillospiraceae bacterium
GCTTTTCGGGGAAGAACTTAAATCCCTCTGCTTCGGAGTGATATCCTATTCTCGGATCAAGCTCACACAGGCGTATCATTTTTTCGGAATTTTCTATTTCCCTGTAAATAATAGTTTCCATTTCGGCAAGTGTTGTGAGAGCATCTGCACTTTCTGTGCCGAGTGCCTCTCTCAAGCGGTAGAAGGAAAGAATATTTCTTCCCGACTTCATAAGTAAGCCTATCGCCTCCGAGCAGGCTCTGTGCTCGTCACCGTCAGACAAAGGCAACAGAGCGACACCGCGTCCCCAGGACTCGCTCATTCTGTCCGCAAGCGTTATAGCCTCATCAAGACTATGGCCCTGGAAAAGGCACTCGCCTATTCTGTCACCGTCGGGCACGTCAGGGAGAAGCCAGGATCGGGGAAGGGGGTTGTTTTTCGGTATAGGTGAAAGCTCCCATACGACACCGTCGTGCATAGGTCCGTAATAGCTGAACATTATATTTGTAGGATAATTTCTGTATCCTCTCTCAAACTCCTCCCAGGCCGCAGAGATAGCGTCTGCCTTTGTTTCGCCATAGAGACGGGCGGCAAGCTCCCGCACGAACGCCGATTTATCGGAGAAGTCCTCAAGGTAGGACAGTTCTGTCGATGCCCTGTTCATAAGCGAGGGGTAGTTTCCGAAATACCAACACTCCATAATACCCGTCACGCCAAGCTCTCTCGCCGTCTTATACTTGTCGAAAAGTATTCCGGGGACGGGGATATATGGCACGGTTGCCATCTCGTGAGATGAGCATACCTGCATTTTAGCGTACGCGCGTTTTCCGCCCTCCGTTGCCTTGCGGGCGGACATAGCAAACATATCGGACGGACCTGGATACGAAAGCCAATAGTCCCAGGCAATTCGTTTTCTGCCGAGCTGGTCGTCAAGTCCTCCGTCCTCAAAGTTCTGCATTATTACTATATCTTCAGGTGTTTTTTCTATGTACTCACAGATGTCGTCGTCAGACCAATATCTGTGGCCGTAGGTCCAACTGATGAACTCCGCGCCCGTTCCAGCTCTGCGAAGTCCTTCCTTTATCATATCCACGCTGTATGCGAGATTTTCACCTCTTGAATACTTTCCACATCTTGGACAGTCCATATATTCGCTGACAGACACGCAGGTGGTAGCTCTCTCACCTGCCGTTATGCTGATGTATCCCGCGAGTTCGGGAATTGTCTTGAAAATATACTCAAGACAATAGATAACGTGCTCCCGAGTCTTTTCAATTCTGGGGCAGAAGGGACGCAACGGCATTCCTTCACCACTTTCGTCGTTAAGACCGAGCATATCACGATAGGGCTCACGCTTTTCCTCTGGCAAGCCTATAGGCTCAATGGCGAAGATATAAACTTTTACACCGTATTTCTTGCATCTTTCGACTACGCGACGGAGTTTTTCCATTCTCTTCTGACAGCTTTCCTCGTCACTCGGCATATAGGGAGAGTTGACAAGCTGAGCAAAGCTTGTGTATATCCACAAGCCGTTCGTTCCATTGTGCGCCAGACGGCTGAGGTAGTTTTCGGGGTAATAGTCTATCTCGTCAAGCAATTCGTCACCGAATTTCGGAGGGCGGTTTGTGGGGGAGAAAAATCCTCGCGTTATTCTCCTTGTTATCACACAGTTGCGCACGCATTCACCCAAGGGTAAGAAAGGCCCCTCTCGCTTTATCATTTCTTCTTCAAGATAGTAGATAGCACGTCGTGCTCCCTCACAGTCGGAGGAATAGACGGTACAAGAGTCACTCTCTGCTACAATAGAGTAGCTCTCTTCTGAAAATCCGTCCTTGTATTCAATGTTTATGGGATATTTGTCACCATAGACCTCGCACACACGAAGAAAGGTCTCAAAATCACTTGTCGCGCTTTCAATGACGTCCATCCACTCGGGATGGCATTTGTTTATATATGCGCCGCCGACATACGCTTCGCCGTCTTTTTTTACCTTTCGCCCAAAGCTTTCGGGAGGGGCGGTGTGCACGGGAGATTTAAGCCATTCGATAAAGCTCGGCTCAGGCTGGTTGTAGAAAAACTCATCTATACGCATTTTGACAGCAACCCCCTTAAACAGTTATTGCAAACTTTGTTTTGTTATCTTCTTTTTAAAGTGCAAGAGAAAAACCACCTGGTCAAAATCTCTAAAATATGTAATATTTTAGCACTAACATACCTAAAAGTCAATACAGGCTTATTTTCTGTATTGACACACTTGTGTCGGGAAGCCCTATCATTCAAAACGGCAAACTTGTCGGAGCCATTACCCACGTCTTTGTCAACGATCCCACGAGAGGGTATGGCATATTTGCAGAGAATATGATTGCCGAATAAAAAAGCATCCCGATTAATTTCGGGATGCTTTTGCATATTCAGACGGACTTTTCCCTGTGTATAGTTTGAACATTTTTGAAAAATGATAAATGCTGTTATAACCAACGCTAAAAGCTACTTGTTCTACAGATTCATAATCACTGTGCAGAATTGTTTTTGCTTTTTCTATACGAAAGTTATGAAGATATTTTATTGGAGATATACCGTATACAGACACAAAGGTTTTTCGGAAATATACGGTACTCATCGCACAAAGTTCAGCCAGTAATTCATTGGTAATATTACTGTCAGAATAATTTTCGGTTATATGCTTTGTTGCTGGTTTTAAAATTGATTGCTTATTTGGATGTTGCCGCTCTTGTTTAGCAGATTTAAGTAAAAACAATAAAATTTCATAGAGATAATAATTACATTCAAGTTTGTAGCACGTATTTTTTGTGCTCAGGCTTTTTTCTATCTTTGAAAAATTATTGATAATCAAGTTATTGTTTTTAATCTCAAAAGACATAATTTCGGGTTCTGCGATATTTCCATCAAACTCAATAATAATACATTCACCGGGTTCAACACATTCCCAAGAATAACTGCAACCTTTAGGCAGTATTACAGGATGCAGGCGGTCAGATAAAACTTGTTTATCGCCAACAGTATAAATCGTTTTTCCTTTTGTTTTTAACACAATAGCCCAACCGTTACGGTTATTTCGATGTGTTGTGATACCGATAGGAGAACTGAGCAGACGGTTTGCCGAAAAAATTTTAGTTATAGCAAGATTAGAAACAGAATGGATAAACAATTAATTCACCTCTATTCATATTTTAGCATAAGAAAGGGCTGTTTGCAATATTTTTTGTATCATAATTGATAAAAATATCACAACTGATATTTACAAGAAAATTTAAAGAAGTTATATTATGTTCGAGGTGAAAATATAAAGAAAATTATATAGGGGTGTTATTATAATGAAATCAAAAACAATAGTATTTACAAAACCGCAAGCTGCCGAACTCATTGAAAAAGAAATTGGCACTGCCACCGGCGATCGTGTCAAAGTCAAAATGGAATATACCGTTGTTTCAGGCGGGACCGAAAGAGCCTGTATAATGGGGATGAATAACACATCGCAAAAATTTCCAATGTCTTTAGGATATTGCGGTGTTGGATATGTTACAGAAATAGGCGATGAGGTTAAAAATATTAAAATCGGTGACAGAGTACTTGTTTATCACGGAATACATACCGAGTATAATATTGTTCCCGAAAGCGATGTAACAAAGGTTGAGGATGAAAACCTCGATTCCCTTGATGCCGCTTTTGTGATAATTGCATCTATGGGACTTGGCGGTGTAAGAAAGCTTGAACTTGAACTTGGTGAATCTGCTATGGTTATGGGGTTGGGTTTGCTTGGGATTTTCTCTGTTCAGTTTTTAAGACTTAGCGGTGCAAATCCTCTGATTGCCGTTGACCTTAACCCTGAACGCAGAAAATTGGCTTTGAAACTTGGTGCTGATTACGCCTTTGACCCTTCCGCTCACGACTTCGTAGATCAGGTCATTGCGGTTACCAAGGGAAAGGGCGTGCGTGCAACCGTTGAGGTCACGGGTGTTTCTTCCGCTATGAAACAGGCACTTGAATGTGCTTCTTGGATGGGACGTATATCCTTGCTCGGTTGTACCCGTGTTTCTGACTGTGCAGTGGATTATTACCAGCAGGTGCACAGACCCGGTGTTAAACTGATAGGCGCACATAACTTTGTACGCCCTAAGGTTGAATCATATCCACACCACTGGACGCATCACGATGATTGCCGAGCAATTTTAGATATGATTGTAACTAATCGAATTGATGTGAAATCAATTATTTCGAGAGTTGTAAAACCCGAAAAAGCTCCCGAAATTTATACAGAACTTTGTAACAATAAAGAATTCCCGATGGGAACGGTATTTGATTGGAGATAAGTTATGATTAAAATAGGGCAGATAGGAATAGGTCATAATCATGGCGAAGGAAAGATGCTTGCAGTACAAAAATTCCCTGAGCTTTTTGAGGTTATAGGTTACGCCGAAGAAAACGAGGTATGGATTGAAAAGCGTGGCAATCTCCCTTGCTATAAGGATTTACCAAGGTTAAGTGTTGAAGAAATCATTGAAAAGTCAGATGCTATTTTGGTTGAATGTGATGTCTGGAATTTAACAAAAGTTGCCAAGATGTGTGTTGAAGCAGGGAAACACGTTCATATTGATAAGCCTGCAAGCGGAACGATTTCTGAATTTGAAGAGCTTTTAAATATTGCTAAAGAAAAAAACCTTACTGTTCAAATGGGATATATGTACCGCTATAATTTTGCAATTCAAAAGCTTATGGATATGATAAATTCGGGAGAACTTGGTGAAATTTATCAGATAGACGCAGAAATGAGTACATATCATTCCAAGGAATACCGAGAATGGCTGAAAAAATTTAAGGGCGGTTCTATGTATATTTTCGGCTCGCACCTTATTGATTTGGTTGTAAGCATTTTAGGCGAACCGAAAAAAGTTTATCCTTTTATCAAGCAAACCGGATTTGAAGGTGTTTATTCGGATGATAACAACTTTGCTGTTTTGGAGTATGACAAAGCAATTGCAAGAATCACCAATCTTTCCGTAGAAGTCAATGGTTGGGGAATGAGAAGATTTGCTGTTATGGGAAGTAAAGGTACTGTTGAGATAAAACCGATTGAGCTTAATGTGGAAATGACAAAATCTACAACGGATATTGCTTCAAATGCTTATCAGGATATGAAGGAAAAAGTCGATATAAAAGATGTTCCTACCCTTTCACGATATGATGAAATGATGAAGGATTTTTATAAATCTGTTATAGGTGAAAAAGTAAATCCATATTCCTACGAGCGTGAATTGGCAGTTCAAAAAACTCTATGCAAAGTTGTGGGAGAAAACTGATATGTCAAAGATACTTATAAAAAACGGAAAAGTCTGGGACGGTGAAAAATGTACCGCGGAGGACATTGCAAATCTTGTAGAGTTTTTAGTTTCGGATAAAGCAAGATTTATAACAGGACAAACATATGTTATTGACGGCGGTCGAACACTCTCTATGAAAGGAACGGACTAATATGAAAGCAATGCTTGTAGATAGTAATAATAATCTTGTGTGGTCGGATGTTGCAGACCCTATTATAAAAGAGGATGAAGTCCTCGTTAAAATTTATGCTGCAGCGCTTAACCGCGCAGATTTATTACAAAGAAAAGGTAAATATCCATCGCCAAAGGGTTGTCCCGAATGGATGGGACTTGAAGTTTCGGGTGAAGTAATAGAAATCGGTCAAAAAGTTACGAATTGGAAAACAGGGGATAAGGTTTGTGCTTTACTCGGTGGCGGCGGTTATGCCGAATTTGTTGCCGTAAAACACGATATGTTGATGCCTATTCCTAAAGGTCTTTCAATGGAAGAAGCGGCGGCTTTACCTGAAGCTTATGCAACATCTTATCTTAACCTTTTTATTGAAGGTCATTTAGAAGAAGGGCAAACCGCATTTATCCCCGCGGGTGCGAGCGGCTTGGCAAGTGTAGCCATCCCTATGGCAAAGGCTTTTGGTGCAAGGGTAATAACTTCGGTTCTATCTGATGGAATTGCAGAAAAAATCGCCCCATTGGGAGCGGATATAGTTATTAATTCTACCATACAGGATGTTGCGGAAATTCTCAAAATAGAAGAAGAAAACGGCTCTCCCGTTAACGTATCGATGGACTGTCTTTCCGGAGAAACTCTTGGGAAGAGCTTACCGTTTATGGCAAGAGGCGGTTATTGGATTGTAATTTCCACACTTGCAGGAATTGAAACTACAGTACAATTAAGACCTTTGCTTACAAAGGGTTTACATTTAGTAGGCTCAATGCTCAGAAATCGCACACCCGAATTTAAGGCATATATTTTAGCAGAACTGGTAAAAAAGGTATGGCCAAAAATTGAATGCGGCGCTATCAAACCGTCTATCTATAAAATTTTGCCAATTGAAAGAGCAGAAGAAGCACACACTATTTTAGAACGTGGCGAAAATGTCGGCAAGGTAGTGTTACGAGTTTTCGAAGAAAGCTAATTTGTTGGTCCTATATTGACACACTTGTGTCGGGAAGCCCTATCATTCAAAACGGAAAGCTTGTGGGTGCTGTTACCCACGTTTTTGTCAACGATCCCACGAGAGGGTACGGGATATTCGCAGAAAATATGTTAGGCGGATAAAAATGAAAGCAGTTGCGAAAAAGCAACTGCTTTCATTTTATTTAACTGTCAGAGTGAACTACATTGTTGTACATAGCAGATATCCTCTCGTAGGGGAATCTGTTGTCATCATGCCAACGGTAGAAAACAAGACGTTTGCCTTTCTTTTTTGCCACATAATACTTACTGATGAAATAATAAGTATCGATTTCCTTTCCGTTTTGCTTTAAAAGTGTAAGGCGGTAGGTGTTTTTTATACCTTTGAAATCGGTTAATTCCTCAAAGGTTCCGCGCATCTCAACCTTGTCAAGTTTTTCTAAAAGCTCTTGCATTTCCGTAGTATTTGGGAAAACTGCCTGCACCGAATCACTCATCTGCTGAATCTGTATGGTATCAGTTTTTTTAGGGACGGGGAATTGTCTTGGCGCATACATCCAGATGGAAAGCCCTGCCATTGTAACTACCATAAATCCTAAAGTTATACCGATTACAATGTGTTTATAGTGTTCCTGAAGCCAGATTTTGCAGATTATTGCCGTGGCGATAAAACAAATCGGCACGTATATAAGTAAGTGCTTTGTATACATCGCAACAAAATCATCAAGCCACATACAAATAAATACGAATATGGCAACAGGAATTGCAATCAAAGTAAGTTTTGGACCTAATCTGAAGTTAAGATAGAATATGAACGCAATTCCACCGATTCCGAACATCGCTGCTCCAACAGGGCCACCTATTGCCAATGCTGCCAGCACAAAACCAATAGCTAAAAATGTCATTTTTATCCCACCCGATAAAGAAATATTTTAAATATTTTATCATATTTTCTGTTTGTTTGCAATATTTACAAGTGAATATGCTTTTTGTATTCTTCTGGTGTTAAAGGAAATACTTTAAATATTTTATCGTATTAATTGTTTACTCGCGGTAACGACTTTTGGATCTTGCGTTTTAACGGTAGTTATGATATGATTTAATCGTACTAACTACAAGTCGGGAGGAAGAAATATTCTTTCCTTCTACCGCTTGAGAGAGGCACTCGGCACAGAAAGTGCAGATACTCTCACAACACTTGCCGAAATGGAAACTATTATTTACAGGGAAATAGAAAATTCCGAAAAAATGATACGCCTGTGTGAGCTTGATCCGAGAATAGGATATCACTCCGAAGCAGAGGGATTTAAGTTCTTCCCCGAAAAGC
>JBGVGI010000086.1:0-2043 GCA_045121595.1 Oscillospiraceae bacterium
ATTTATAACAGGAACATTAGGGATTCCTGGATTTATTCTTGTATATGTTTTAACTAAAATAGTCCTAATTTAAAGGGGCTGTATCAAAATGACTAAAACTTCATAGTCATGGAGCTACATGCTCCTTTTTTTGGCTATTCATCGTAAAAAAATTAGGCCCTGGATTGAATTTTATGGATTGAATTTATTTTTGAGTACGATGAAAAGAAGGACGTTTCTTTCCTTCAAAATGACCGTATATTCTGATTTTTTAAGCCACTTTTTGTGTATGGAGTTGTTGCCCGCAACGATTGTTTTGGATTTTGTTATGTAATTTTTGTACATTATATCCAAAACATAGAAGCAACATTTCTACTGTGACATGAACTTTTCCACGGGTTAAAAATTTTCTGAAGCCGTAATCTTGTTTTAACACGCCAAAAGCACCTTCAACTTGAATGGAGCGATTCTTTCTTAAAATAATCCCTTCTTCACTTTGGATATTTTCAAGTGACTCTGTTCTTAGCGAAAGCATTTTTTTAGACACTTCTATTCGTTTATGGTTTCCTTCTTTCGCTTTTGTACATTTGGAACGCAAGGGACAATCTTGGCAAGTTTCACATTCATAAATCGTGACTTCTTTTTGATATCCCGTCCGACTTTCTCGACTTTTAACTTCGATCGGTTTTAACACTCTTCCATTGGCACACGTATAGGTATCTGTGAGTTCATCATATGCCATGTTTTCTCGTTTCCCCAGTTGAGCTTTATATTTTCTTGTTTTTGAGGCTTCATAGTTGAGAGGCTTAATGAAAACTTTTTGATGGTTCTCCTTCAAATAAGCATAATTTTCTTCACTTTCATAACCTGCATCTGCGATCACCCGTTCAAATGTGTTAGATAATCGAGATTCCATAGATGTCAGAAAGGGAATCAAAGTCGTGACATCATTGGCCGAACTAAAGATTCCAACATGAACAATATACTCCGCTTCAACGCCAATTTGGACATTATATCCTGGTTTTAATTGACCATTTTTCATGTGATCGTCTTTCATTCTCATAAAAGTGGCATCAACATCCGTTTTTGAACAACTTGAACGATGCTCGCCAATCATTTCTTGATACGTCAAATACATTTTCTGTTTTTCAATATAATCTTCGAGTGTTTCCACTTGACGTTGGAGAACGGTTTTTCTCTTTCCTTTTCCAGAAACAAATTCAATGGATTGTTCAATCACTCGTTGTTTCAAATTCATTAAACAAGATTCTAAAACATCTAAGGGTTGAGTCGAATTGAACTGATACGTTGTTAGATACATTTCGTTGATTTGTTGAAGCAGTTTTTCAATTTTTGTATGAAGTTTAGATTCATTTTTAGTGACTGATTTTAACCAAACAAAGGAATAACGATTGGCATTCGCTTCAATTTTTGTTCCATCAATAAACAGGTTTTTAAAATGAATTTCATCTAAGGCGTGAAGACGCTCAATCCATTGATCAAATAAATCTTCTAGGATGCCATCGCTTAAATGATGTTTTCTAAATCGATTAATCGTATGATGGCTAGGCGCGGGATAACCGTTTAACAGCCAGATAAAATGAATATCCCGTTGACAAAGTCGCTGAATTTCTCGCGAAGAGAAAGCGCGATTCATATACGCGTAAACTAAAATCTTAAACATAATAACCGGTGGTACGACAGAATTTCTCCCTTTATCAGAGTAAGTGCTTAATAATTTTTTATAATCTAATCCCTCCAATAATTGATTAAGCAAACGTACAGGGTCATGAGGTGCAATATAAACTTGAATATCCATCGTTAAAGAGAGTTGATATCCAGCTGAATAAGTTGTATAATCTTGATGTATATTTTCTTTTTTTAGCATAAAAAAAGTATACAAAAAAGCAGTCCCGAATGGGACTGCCTTTTTTTGTAAACTGTAGTTTTTTAATTCAAAGGGCCATCTATTTTGAGACAGCCCCTTTATCATTATTTTTCTACCTTACGAGAAATAGCATTACGTTCAAAAATCCATTTTTGACCTTCATCATTAATTAACGT
>JBGVGI010000087.1:0-1735 GCA_045121595.1 Oscillospiraceae bacterium
ACCTGAATCCGTGAAACTCAGTTTTTTATAAACAGGAATTTCACACCGAAAACGGATTTTCACAAATATCCCAGTTCTTTTTAGTGTTATCTTCCTGCAGACCGCTTGATTTATTATCAGTATTGATTTTGAGCCTAAAAAAGGGTTCACGAAATAAAGCTATGTGCATATCTGCCGATTTTCATGCCAGAGCAAAGCGGTTATAAACATCCATAAAAGCCTGACGCCATATATTACTTCGACCCAATGCCAGAACCACACGCCGTCCATGGGTTGTCACATGTCCGGCTATCTGAATCAGATTGCCTATAACAGTTCTGATTCTACGTCGCTTAACCGGATGTTTACTCTTTGGAGCACGTTTACTTTTCAGTGATTCCTGACCTATAAGTCTTAGGATGTTATATGCCAGTACAGTTAATTCAAGTACAAGTTCATTTGTATCGAACTTGCCTGATGGAAGTCTCTCAACATCCATATCTGTCTTGATTTCACTGTGATACTGTTCGCATTCACCGTGAGCATGATATCCCTTTATGATGTCATCATCGCTCCAGCCAAGGTTTGTCCAGATGGTATTGCATTCAATATCCGGCACCAGTAGAAACTGACCATCCTTGTCGATTGTACGCTCGATTACTTCATACACGATTCTCATAGTAATCGTTTTGTTATTACCTTCGGAATCTTTGTAATCAACATCCTTCCATGACGAACCAACATATACTGTTTTTCCATCACGTGGCTGACGAATATCCTTACAGCACTCCTTTACTTTATCAAGCCAGTCCTGTTTTGATTCTCCTCGCCGAAGGTTTCTTTTTACAATAAACCAGGAACCATCCTCGATAAGAATGCCCAGATTTTCCGCAGCATCATTTCCGGAGTCCATACGAATGAGCAATTGTTTGTCGGTAAGCTTATGGCTGTATTTTAAAGTCTGACGCAGAAATTCAGGTGTATTGCACTGACAATGCTGGCTACCCTCACGAAGTTCTGTATTTACAAGGAAACCTTCTGTTCCAATGTATGCCATCATTGGGGCATAACCAACAAAGCCTTTATAAGTGTAGGAAACACCTTCTTTGCGGGTTTTTGAATTATCCATAGGTGTAACATCAAGGTCAACAGGAACCAGATCTGTTTCAAGAGGTGCAGGCTTAATGTTATAAGAGTTGAACATTTCAACATTTGCATCAAGGATTTCCTTTCTGAGAGAAGAACCGATATCATCCATTCTCTGGCGTAATGTCTCAGCGGACGGAATCGTTCTTGTAATCCCAAGTGCGAGCTTGTAATAATCAGGGTCATCTGACATTTCGCGAATATCCTCGTAAGAGGTTTTTCCCTGGCAGAGCAGACCAATGTACGAAAGAAGGATATCGCCATTTTTAATCTGGCTCTGAGAACGTTTACCATCAACTTTCATATTGTTGCATTTTTTTATAAAATTGCTTTTCCCAAGCATCTGACCAACAAGTGACAGACCACTCGGAGTAATCAAACGTTCATCAGAGAATTCAATAATAAGCTTTTGCATTGTCATTCACCTCGTATAGTTAATACCTATATTTTACTATATGAGGCATATGAAATAAATAAAAAAAGACAAGGTATTCACATTTTTTTCTTCACCCATTGGGTGAAAATGAAATCAACTAATTAAAGCTCATTTTATCCTTAATTTGCAAGAGTTCTCATGAAGTAAGAATAAATGAGTTTCACGGATTCAGGT
>JBGVGI010000088.1:0-2511 GCA_045121595.1 Oscillospiraceae bacterium
TTCAGTGGCATAACTGCCAAGACTAATGTGTTTATTCTTATAATTAATGGATGCACGATAATAAATGGTACCATCCTTTTTTTGTGCACAATATACTCCAGGAAGCATTGTAATCTCCATTCCGCCGCTTGTGCGGCATAATATCATTAATATGTAATATCATAACATTTTTATTATATAGTTGCAAACTTTTGAATAATTATTAAGAGTATGATACATAAATATTTAAAAAATGTTAAAAATAGTTTACGAAAATAAAAATGTCAAATATATGGGGCGGGTTTTCGACACTTGTAAACTGAATAATCCACCACAAACCGCATAACTGCGGCTTTTTTTATGTCAAATTTTTAATAAAATTTTGTTGTATATGTTGTACGCAGTTGTATTTTATGGTATAATAAGGTATGAAACTTAATTATGACAGAAAATCAAAAGACCCTACCTACTTCATTCAACTTGGAGTACGTAACGGTAAAAAGACAACTACAAAAAATGTAGCCCGAATTGGAAAGCATTCTGAACTTCTAAAGATTACCGATGACCCGCTCGCCTATGCAAAGGAACAGGTCAAAAAATACAATGAGGAGTATAAGAAAGAGAACAAGGTTTCTTTGGACATAAAAGTTGATTTTGCTGAAAAGATAAAGGCTACTGATTCACTCACGTCGAAAAGTACACAACTGAATATCGGATACTTCTTCCTACAACAGATTTATCATGAACTGGATATACACTCTTTTTTCAAAAATGTAACTTCCGATATGAAAATTGAGTTTGACCCCAATCTGGTAAATCGCTTCATGACGTATTCCAGAATTCTGAATCCGGATTCAAAACTTGGGGCACACCAAAACCTCGCTCATTATTATGAACAGCCCGATTTTGATTATGTACATATTTTACGCACCATGGATATCATGAAGGAACACTATGAAGAATATATCAGCCACCTTTATGAGAAAAGCTGCAGCATTGTAAAGCGGGACACTTCTGTCTGCTTTTATGACTGCACAAATTATTATTTTGAAACAGAAACAGATGATGAAGATTATGTGGATGAAGTAACAGGGGAAATCATCAAAGGATTACGTAAATATGGACCAAGCAAAGAGCATCGTCCAAACCCGCTCGTGGAAATGGGACTGTTTATGGATCGTGATGGAATTCCTCTTTCCATGTGCATCACATCCGGCTCAGATAATGAACAGACCACTGCAATCCCTTTGGAACAACAGCTTACTAAAATGTTCAAAGGGAAAAATTTCATCTATTGTGCAGATGCCGGTCTCGGTTCTTTTAACATCCGAAACTTTAACTCCATGGGTGGTCGTGCATTTATTGTAACACAGTCTATTAAAAAGCTGTCTAACCAGCTAAAGAAAGCAGTATTTAATGACTGTGATTACAGACTGCTGTCAACTGATGAGTCGGTTACACTGGAACATATGAAAGATTTTGACCGGTTTGACAAAAACAATGAGAGATTATATAACGACAGGGCATATAAGATTCTTACTGCAGACAGTGCAATCGATACCGGTTTATACGAAGAAAAAGTTTGTAGAAACGGAAAAGTGCGAAGCGTAAAATCCAAAGCAGTTTTAAAACAGAAAATCATTATCTCCTTCTCCAGAAAAATGATGGAATATCAACGATACATCCGCAACCGCCAGATTGAAAGAGCAAAAAAATTACTCAAAAATCTGGATCCGGAAACATATAAAAAGGGACCTCATGATGTTACACGTTTTATTAAACGTACTTCATCCACAAAATCCGGCGAAAAGATAACTGACCGTTACGAAATTGACCAGAGTGTCATTGATGAGGAAGAAAAATATGATGGCTTTTACGCAGTTGCCACAAATCTTGATGATAGTGCAAAGGATATTATTGAGATTAGTAGCAACCGGTACAAAATCGAAGACTGCTTCCGGGTTATGAAATCAAACTTCTCTGCAAGACCTGTATATCATCAAAAACGCGACCGGATTATAGCACATTTTATGATCTGCTATACTGCCCTTCTCATATACCGGATTCTGGAGAAGAAACTAAACCTGAACAAAACGCATTTTACAATTGATAATGTAATAGAAACATTGAACAGTATGGAAGTAGCAAACATTGAAGATATGTGTTATATGTCAACCTATACAAGTTCTCAAGTTTGTACTGCACTAAATGCGATTATAGACCTGGGATTAAACAAAAAATACTATCAGCCAAAGGAGCTGAATAAAAAAATTAAAAAAATTTCAAAGTAACATTTCCATACAACATTAAAAAGAATGCAAAAAGAGGCAAAAAACCAGTAAAATCAATGGTTTAGAGCCTCTTTGTTTTTCTTTAAGTGTCGAAGATGGGATTATATCATACCATAAGCAGACATGCAAGCAATTTCTTACATAAATTTATGTTTTTTCATATATTCCACAAATTCTTTGTTGTCTTTCGTACGCAGGAACATATTTAATATGGCTTCTACTGCTTCATCTGCCTTTGCAC
>JBGVGI010000089.1:0-1816 GCA_045121595.1 Oscillospiraceae bacterium
ACGAAGATTCTACTCTTCTCATGTAGTCTTCTATGTAGTCTAAATTAAGACCAATTAGTGCTACCAAGTAAAATAAAGTAACAACTTAACACTTTGTCTTTTTATGTACACTATTAACATCAAGGGAAAGCCAAATCCCAAGGATCCCGCTATGGTCAAGTTGGAGATGATTTTCTTCAAGTCCAACTATCCACGAGTAACTAAGGTCGTAAATGTAACAGGTCTTTTGGCAGACTGGGACGCCAAGTCGCAAAGTTTCAGAGTAGGAAGTGCTGAAGCAACAGCAAAGAACAAAATCTTATTTGACCTTAAAACTAAATACTATCATAAAGCCGACGATTGGGAAATCGAGGGACGCAATTGGTCTCCCGTACAACTTTCGCACGCTTTTGACGAGGCAGAGCAAATTAAATCGGAGGTAGTCGTAAAATCTGTGTTGCAGATGGTAGAGTCTTTTGAGGAGAGATATCTCGAAAAGAAGAGAATTAAGAATGGGCATATAATGGATAGTATAAAGACTTCCAAATGCTACACGAATCTCAAGAAGACTCTAATCCAGTTTACATCAGAAAAGTATAACAAGTCCTTTTCGTCATACTTTTTTACTGATATTAATGAACAGTTCCTGTTGGATTTTGCGTTTTGGATTAAGGAACAAGGTATCAAAAACGGGAACCGAGGTGGTTTGACTCACAAGTTAAGGCTTCTCAGAGCGGTATGTAACCACGCGTACAAGATGGGAATGTATGGTGTCAATATGGATGCATTTCTATGTCTAGGTAACGATATTAAATGGCCTGAGACCACATCTAAGGCTATATCATATAAGACAATGAATAAAATTGCAGCAATTGATAGAACGCTTTTGACTCGCTATGAACAACTCCACCTTGACATGTTTCTATTTAGCTATTATGCTGGAGGAATGGCAAATGTTGATGTTTGTAACCTGACATGGGATTGTATCCAAGAAGATAGAATAGTATACGAGCGAATAAAATTTCCTAAAACTGCGAAGCCCATTTTACTCCAAAAGGCAAGGGACATAATGAATAAGTACAAGGGAAAGAGTTTTGAGAATTATGTGTTCCCTGTATTTAGTCCAAAGCATACGACATCTCAGAAACGGATGGTGAGAGTAAAAGAAATATCATCAAAGGTAAGCAGAACCCTCAGAAAGATATGTAAGATACTTCGTATTAAAGATAAGGTAACTTGGTATTCGGCTCGTGGTTCGTTTATTTCGAAGATGGTTGATGCGGGAAACAACCCTTATGTAGTTGCGGAAATGGCGGGTAATAGTCCGTTGACCATCTACAAACACTACTATAAGAATACCAGAAGAGAGGAAATCAAGCGCGAAATGGAATCTATTTTCTGATTTTGTGTTATCTTTGCACTTGAATTCTAAAACAATAAACACTATGAAAGAATTGGTAGCAAAAATCAATGAGGTATTCGAGGCATTCTCAAAGGATGCAGCGTTGCAGGTAGAGAAAGGTAACAAGGCTGCAGGAACTCGCGCCCGTAAGTCTTCATTGGAACTTGAGAAGCTGATGAAGGAGTTTCGCAAGGTTTCTGTCGAGGCCGGCAAGAACTAATCTCTCCCTCAGTCGTGTAGCGTTGCTACACATACATATTTAACACAAGAAAGCGTTAGCTTTTGTTTGTCTTCTGAATTCTGGTACAATTCATGTTTTTCTGCAAACAAAAGGTTTCGCTCACGATTTGCGTGGGCTAACCTGATTGCAGAATGGTTTACCAGAGCCAAGAAGACAGCGGGTTATGTCCCACGCTCTTCGTTTTGGTAAATATC
>JBGVGI010000090.1:0-135561 GCA_045121595.1 Oscillospiraceae bacterium
CCGCTAAGCCGCATTTGTAGGTGCGCCAAGACCTCCCGCGAGGGAGCGAGCGAGAACACTTATACAAAGTAGAGTCGGATTGCATCCGACGTGGCGATGACAGGCGCGAGTGACAATGATACTTCCGTAGCAGAAATGCGCGGCTGGCGGAGTACCCGGCAGAGGTTAGAACCCTATGGAACTGATTAGCAATCGGTCGTTTGATGACTTCCCATACCGTTTATCGGTGCGTCGGGGTGTCGAGGACAAATAGACGCTTGAACCGAGCTTGCCTTGAAATATAGGCAAGCTCCTACATCCTATTCAATATAGGAAATAAGGTTCATAAGGAGAAACGCTATGCAGAACTTTGAAAAGTATATGCAGACCGAGCACAAAGGCAAAGCCAACGCAGCTTTCAGCAAGGAGCTTGAAAGGCTCTTTCATTGTAAGGGTACGGAAATCCGCCGTATGGTCAATGAGCTTCGCACAAAGGGCGTTCCCATTTGCAGTTGCAGCAGGGGTTACTACTACGCCGAGAGCAGAAGTGACATTGAGGAAACAATCGCACACCTTGATGGTCGTGTGAGCAAAATAAAAGCCGCACAAGACGGCTTAAGAGAAATTTTGAATAACTACATAGGAGGATAATTAAATGGATAGAAAAGCGGAATTTGATCGCTATATGATAGCGATAGCAAACGGTTGTGGCATTGTCGAGGAAAACATCGACAGTAATGCGAAACAGAAAATCATTGAGCACGGTCATTGGGCATATCAGCAGGTCAAGCAGATGTTCAACGACGAATGCAACAATCTCGGCAGGTGGCTCTCGGGTGAGCCGTGCTTGGTGAAGCACCCCCGCAAGAAGAACACCTACGCAGAGCTTGAAATCGGTCACGACCACGAAACGCTCTACTATTTCCTTGAATACTGCAAGAGATTGAGTGCAGGTGAAGAAATCGGAAACGTGCTCTTGGCGCAGGTGGCATTGATGGTCACGAGAAGTCAGAGTGCCTAAAAATCTTGAACCCGTCGATGAAGGTCGGCGGGTTCTTTTCGTGAAAGGAGCTTATATGAATAAGAAGGTAAAAAGAGGTCAAATCTATCGCGTTAATCTTGATCCCGTTGTCGGATCGGAGCAAGGCGGCATCCGCCCTATGCTCATCGTACAGACGGACGGTTTCAACAAGTCGAGCACTACCGTAATTGCTATGGCGATCACGAGCAAGTTCAATAAGCGCAGAGATCTTGCGACTCACGTTGTCGTAAGATGCAACGAGCTTCCGCACGACTCCATCGTGCTTGCGGAGCAGATCAGAACCTTGGATAAATCCCGCTTGGTCGAGTACATCGGCAGAGCGAGCAACAATACGATGAAGCGCGTCGATCACGCTATCGACGTGATTATGAAAACGAAAACCAAACATAACCACTACAAAAGATATAATCCCAACGAAAGGAGATAACAATGAATTTCAAAGAAGTATATCAGACGGTACTGAAGGACTATCCCGAAATAATGAGCGTGGAGGAAACGAGCGCGGCTCTCGGCGTAAGCACAAAGACCGTTTATAAAATGCTGAAGAACGGCACTATCCAAAATATGAAGGTCGGCAGATCGTACCGTGTTCCGAAGGTACATCTGCTTTCTTTTTTGAAAATCAATATGGCAAAGGCATAAAATAAAAATTCGCACATTGGACATTTGCAGCGCACCGTGATATAATGAGGGTGGTCAACGGCAAGTGTCCAATTCGTGCTACTACATTAAGGAGGTAATTATTATGGTAGCAGGACATCTGCAAGAGAAAAAAGGTTATTTTTATATGGTATTGAACTACACCGTGGGCGGTAAGCGCAAAACCAAGTGGATACCCACGGGAATGGTGGTGAAAGGCAACAAGAAGAAGGCTGAAGCATTGCTTTGGGAAACCCGACAGACCTATGTACCCGAGGTCGAGGAAGAAGCGGTGGAGCTTTCCGGCGAGATTATGTTCGTGGACTTTCTCGCAATGTGGCTTGAAATAGCCAAGAGCACAATCAAACTCACTACATACGCTTCTTATGCGGAAATGACGAATAAAATCATCATTCCTTATTTCAAGCCGTTGAAGCGTAGGCTCACCGAGGTAACGGCTGCTGATATTCAAAAATTCTACCTCGTTCAGCTTGAAAGAGTATCGGCTAACTCGGTCATCCACTATCACGCAATCATTCACAGAGCTATGAAATATGCGGTCAAAACAGACTTGATTATTTTCAACCCCGTGGATAAGGTGGACAGACCGAAGAAGAACGAATTTCAAGGCAGCTTCTACACCGAGGACGAGATACAAGACTTGTTTGAGGTGGCGAGAGGAACGAAGCTTGAATTGCCAATCGTATTGGCGGCGTTCTACGGACTTCGCCGTAGTGAGGTTCTCGGACTCAAATGGGATGCTATCGACTTTCAGCAGAATACCATCACCATCAAGCACACACTTACATCTTGCAAAATCGACGGCAAGAAGGTAGAAGTGGCGACCGACACGACGAAAACCAAGTCGAGCCGCAGAACACTTCCTTTGATACCTCAATTCAGAGCGTTGCTTTTGCAAAGATGGGAGATGCAGGAAGAATACAAGAGAGTATGTGGTAGCTGCTACAATACGAAATATCTTGAATATATCTGCGTCGATGAAATGGGCAATATCATTCCACCGAACTATTTGAGCGAAGCCTTCCCGAAGCTCCTTGCACGTCACGGTATGCGGCACATCAGATTTCACGATCTCCGTCACACCTGCGCGTCAATGCTTCTGAAGAACGGTGTACCGATGAAGCAAATTCAAGAATGGCTTGGACACTCTGATTTCAGCACAACAGCAAACATCTATGCACACTTAGACTACAACTCCAAACTCAACTCCGCCGAAGCTATGGTGACGGGAATGAGGGCGGCTCTGACCACGGTTTCATAAGTCAAAAAAAGGCGAAAAAAATGAGCCTGCAAATTGACTTTGCAGGCTCGGTGTGGCGGAGAGAGAGGGATTCGAACCCTCGTGAGATTGCTCTCAAACGCATTTCGAGTGCGCCCCGTTATGACCACTTCGATATCACTCCGTGTTTATTTTAGCTCTCTACTGTTCTTATTCAACCTCGGAAATTGGAGAGAACAGTAGGAGAGAACTAACGTATTAAGTTTTATTTGAACTGCGGAAAACCCTTATAAATCAAGGGATTTAAGGTGGGAGGTTCCAAAGTGACTACAAAATTTCGAGTCAGCCCCGTTATGACCGCTTCGATACCTCTGCGTATGAAAAACATATTAAATTTTACGGAATTTTGATAGAAAACTGTCAACCAGCCTTCAAAAAATCCTCACTTAAAATCCCGAAAAAGTGAGAGTTTACAAGGGATTGCAGAGCTGAAATAGTGACGAAACCGAGTTTCTTTCGAGTCAGCCCCGTTATGACCACTTCGATACATCTCCATATACAACGTTGTATATTGTACCATAAAAAACACGGAATGTCAAAGGGAAAAATGACATTCCGCAAAGATTTTTAAAAATAAATATAATTCGCAAATGCATATCCGACAATTCCTTTATATCCGACAACGTACCAGTCACCCGTACGTGAATAAACTGTAACGGCAGCACCGTTTGGAATTACCCCTTTTATATTTGATGATGTTGAAGGCTTACTGCGGATATTAAGGTTTCCGCCCATAGTGGCAACTTTGCCCTGACGCACGGGTTCGGGACGTATAAAGGGAATACCGAAATATTCAGTGAGTGATAGAACTGTATTTGCGGCAATTTCATCTAAGTTGTTTTTTATCCAGTTTGCATCATCTTCGTTATCATGGTAGGCGTATTCAATGAGGACGGAAGGAACTCTCGGTTGCCTTACTTCTCCAAGCCTTGTGGTAGCAACGGCGCGTACAAGCGAAGGAGTGGGGTAGATACGTTTTAAGTTTTTGGCAATTATATCGGCAAGGCGTTTACCGTTGGTACTTGTGGGGTAGTAGTACACATCCGTACCCTGAAGTTCTCCGTATCTTCCGTCAGGAGAGGCGTTTGAATGAAGTGCAAGATGCACGTCATAGCTTCCTGCGTTTGAAGCTCTTATTGAGGAGGCGGCGGTCATCTCAGGAGTATTTCGTGTATACTGAATACCGCTTGAGAGAAGGTAGGGGACCATAGCATCGGCAAGTCGGTTCATCCAGTATTCTTCGGATCCGCCATTTACGTATAAGTTAGCTTCTTGAGTTGAAGGGCTTAAATATATTTTTGGCATAAAAAACTCCTTTCTTTTTACTACAATATTTTATGAAAAACGGTAAATTTTTGTTAAAAAAAATAAACTTTGAAAAAAATAAATATTTTTTAAAAAAAGGCTTGACATTTTACCTTTACTTTGCTATAATAGTCAATGTTCCGTTCAGGAAATATGCGGATGTGGTGGAATGGCAGACACGCTACCTTGAGGTGGTAGTGAGTAACGCTCGTGTGGGTTCAAGTCCCGTCATCCGCACCAAATAAAAGAAGAGCATCAATGATGCTCTTCTTTTATTTTATTCCGAGGAAAACGGGACTTGAAGCGAGTGGTAGTGAATGACTGTCCGGTGGACAGTCAGAGCCACGAGCTGGCTTTTCCGCAGAAAAGAAGTCCCGTCCCAAGTAATTTAACTATCTTTCGACTGAACATAAACATAGCGAGTGGTAGTGAATGTATTACACCTCATCCACCGCTTACGCGGTCCCCCTTCTCCCACTGGAGAAGGCTATGGTGGACTGTCAGAGCCACGAGTCGGCTTTTCCGCAGAAAAGAAGTCCCGTCACCAAAAGTTTCATATGACCATCGTTGATGGTCGCTTTTATCTTTTGTATGAAAACGGGACTTGAAGCGAGTGGTAGTGAATGGTATTACACCTCATCCACCGCTTACGCGGTCCCACTTCCCTCGTTGCGACTCGGGCCACGGCTCGGCTCTGACAGTTCACCGAACTGTCATTCACTCCCGAGCCCGTCGCTACGCGACCCCACTGGAGAAGGCTATGGTGTACTTTTAAGCAAGAAAAAAGAGAGTAAGAAAATCTTACTCTCTTTTTTTAATCCAGATTGAATATACCGCCCTCTAAAGCGCTTCTTGCTGCAAGTATATATTTGCTTGTATCAAGTGGGTCGACGCTTCTTCGTTTGGCGGTAGCGCCAATTTCATGTGGGCATTCTTTGTAGCCGTGAAGCTTTACACTCATCGTACCTCGTCCACTTGTAAAGGTAGCGAGGGTAATTGAATAGTCAAGGCTTGACTGAACGGGGATAAGAGCATTTAAAATTACACGGTCACCATCGTGAACAGTGTCAAGAACTTCGCCTCGCATAGCGATAACATCACTCATAACGCGTCCAGTGTAGTCGGAAGGAAGAATAAATTTTACAGCGAGTATCGGTTCAAGGAGTGTGCTTCCACCACGCTCAAGGCCATTTTGAATAGCCATAGGAGTTGCGACGATAAAGTCAAGTGGATGAGTATGCTCTAAATGATGCTCACCGTCAACGAGTTTTATATTAACGTCGGTTACCTGCCACCCCATACGTCCCTGATTAAGAGCAAGAGGGATTGCTTGTTTTACCTGATGCTGATAACGGGTCATTATCTTTCTGTCGGGAACTACAGAAGTAAAGGTGACACCGCTGCCACGCTCTGCAGGTTCTATTTCAAATTTTAAGACCGCCCAACACGGTTTTGGCATTGTATAGGAGATAAAACCTACACAAGCGGAGGATACAGTTTCTTTATAGATAATGGCGGGAGTGCCAAAGGAAACGGAAATATCAAAACGTGTTTTAAGGATTTCTTCAATAATCTCAAGCTGAATTGTGCCCATTACTTTTAAGTGAAGTTCGTTAAACGCACGGATATACTGAACTTCCAAAAGTGGGTCTTCGCTTGATAATATATCACATGCACGGCGTAAATCCTGCATTTTTTCGGGATTATCGGGAATTACCTGAACTGTGACGAGAGGAGTTTTGAGCATACCTGACTGAATTTTTCTTTCAAGGCGATCGGCGTTACCTATAATTTGTCCTACCAGGACGTCACTGAGTCCGTAAACTACTCCGATTTCGCCTGAAGATATCTTACCGATGGGGTTGAATTTTGCATCGTGTATCTGAGTTATTTTGTTCTGTATAATTTTGTCTTCTCCTGTGACGGGGTCTGTGCCTTTATTAAAAGTAATGGTTTCGCGGTTTTCAAGTGTACCGCCGAAAAGCCTTATCCATACGCCTTTACCTAAGTTTTTATCCCAGACAACGGCAAACGCGACACCACAGAGAGTATTTTCGGATTTTGGATTCGGAAAATATTTTATAACACTATCTAAAAGCTCTTTAACACCTTCGTTTTTGAGAGCAGAACCGCAAAGCACAGGGTACGCTTTACACTCTGCGGTGAGTTTTTTAAGCTTTTCATCAAGTAAATTTAAAGGCAGTTGTTCACCGCTTAAATATTTTTCAAGTAAGGTATCAAAATTGTCGCATACAAGCTCTGTAACTGCATCCGTATCGGTTGTGATAACGGCGTTACTGCTCAGTAAACGTTTTATCTGTGACAAAACTTTTTGTGCGTCTGCACCTTCGCGGTCGGTTTTGTTTATAAAAAATATCACGGGGATATTCTGCTTTTTCATAGCTTCAAACAATACTTCCGTTTGCGGTGATACACCTTCTACGGCACAGACAACAAGTATAGCAGAGTCAAGTGCCCAGAGTGAACGTTCAATTTCGGCAGAGAAATCAACGTGACCAGGAGTGTCGATAAGGTTAATCTGCACACCATTATAATCAAAGGAAACACAGGTAGCCTTTACTGAGATACCGCGTCTGCGTTCGACAGGGAGATTGTCGGTAAAAGCAGTACCTGAGTCAACGCTTCCCGTTTTACGTATAGCACCTGCGAGGGAGAGTATCTGTTCGGATAAAGTGGTTTTTCCGGCATCAACGTGAGCGAAAATGCCGATATTTCTTATTTCTTTCATAGAAGAATTGCTCCTCATAAAGTATATTTGTAGTATAACATATTGAGAAGGTTATGGCAACATTGCTTTTTGAGAGTTTTTGTGTTATTATATAACTATTAAACTTAGTGAGGTTTTTATATGTTACTTAATTCGAAATGGATTACTTATAATACCGGTGAATATAAAAGTGCAGACGATAAGTATGGAAATCCTTCGCCGTATTTCAGAAAAGAATTTAAGGTTGACAAAGAGGTGAAGGAAGCTTATCTTTACGCTTCTGCTCTCGGTGTTTTTAAGGCGTATATCAATGGCAGGGAAGTGGCATCCGATTATCTTTCGCCCGGTTGGGTTGATTACTCAAAGAAGCTTCCGCTTGTAAAATATGACGTCACCTCACTTATTAAGGATAAAAATGCAATTGGTTTTGTGCTTGGAGATGGTTGGGCAACGGGGCATATCGGTTCTAACTATACTTTTAAAAGAAACTGTTATACGGACAGAATTGAATTTACTGCCGAGCTTCGTATTGAATATACAGACGGATTAACTGAAGTAATTTCCACTGATGAAAGCTGGAAAGCAAATGACGGTGCTATAAGACGAAGCGATATTTATATGGGTGAGTATATCGATAACCGTCTTGACGTAGGCGGATTTTCGGAGTACGGATTTGATGACAGTGAATGGCATAATGCGACAGTTCCCGAGTTTAAATTCTCGAGAAACCTTTTTCTTGAGCCTGTAACAGTTCCGTTGATTGTAGTAAAACATAAATTTGAGCCTGTGCTTATAAAAAAGACGGATAACGTACTGATTTATGACGTTACACAGAATATTTCAGGTGTTCTTTCATGTGTGTTTGAAGGTGAAAAAGGAGCAAAAGCCATTATAAGACACGGAAAACTGCTTGATAACGGCTTATTGTATACAGAGAATTTAAGAAAAGCCGAGGCTACTGATACCTTTATCATTAAAGGGGATAAAGAAGAACGCTTCAGACCGCTTTTTACCTATCACGGGTTCAGGTATGCCGAAATAACTCTTGAAGGTAATATTACACTTAAAAAGATAGAAGCAGAGGCAATGTATACCGATCTTGAAAAGACGGGTACATTTTCTTGCAGTAACGAGCTTGTCAACAAAATATATAATAACGCTTTGTGGGGACAGAGGGATAATTTTTTAAACGTTCCTACTGACTGTCCGCAACGTGACGAAAGACTCGGCTGGACGGGTGATGCACAAATTTTCTGCCGTAGTGCTATGTATAATATGAATTGCAACCGTTTTTATGAAAAGTATCTTGGCGATATAAGAGATGCTCAGCTTGGAAACGGGGTAATTCCTGCCGTTGCGCCTATGCCACACGTAGGTTCTTACCATTATAGCGGAAGGGAAGCGGCTGCAGGATGGTGTGAAGCCATTGCCGAGATACCTTATAATCATTATCTTTTTTATGGTGACAAGCAGATATTGAAGGATAATATCTTTGCTATTAAAAAGCTTTTGAGATACTATATGCTTGAGAGCCCTGATTTTATAAGGGACGGTAAAGGTGCTTACGGTGACTGGCTAAGTCTTGGTAATCCTTCAGACCTGAGCGCTGTTTCGACGCTATATTATGCAAGATGTGCTTTTTTATGTAAGGAAATATGCGAAATAATAGGTGACAGTGACAGAGATTTTTATAACTCGCTTTATGAAAATATCAAAAAGGCATTTTGTGACAGGTTTATCGACAAAGACGGGGTAATAAAATCTGATACCCAGAGCCTTTACTGTATGGCTTATTCTTTTGGAATTATCGATAAACAGTCTGCGAAAAAACATTTAAAAAGGAAATTTGCAGAAGATAAAAGTCTTACCTGTGGATTTCTTGGTATTAAATTTCTTTTACCAGTTCTTTGTGAAACGGGGTTGTCGGAAATCGCATACGACCTGATTTGTTCGGAAGAATATCCCGGTTGGGGTTATTCAGTCGTTAACGGTGCTACAACCATCTGGGAACACTGGGATAGTTATACGATAGCAAATGGTATCAAAAAAGGAATGAATTCATTTAATCATTACTCGTTTGGTTCATGTACTGAATGGATGTATGGTTATCTGCTTGGGATAAATCCTTGTATCGACCTACCGGGATTTAAGAAAGTGTACTTTAAACCTTATTTTGACCTTTCTGGAAAGGTTACAACTGCTTTCGGTGAATATAATTCCGATTACGGTAAGATTTCTGTTAAATGGGATAGTGATGGAGATATCTTCAGGTACACTGTCTGCTGTCCGCAGGAAATCACCCCTGTTTTTGAATTTCCCGATATGAAGATTGTTGAAAAGAACTGTGACGGCTTAAAATACAGTTTCTTAATTTCAAAATAACGGAGGTTATTATGTACGAACTTATAAAGGTTACAGAAAAATGTTATTACATACAAAGTCCTGCTAAAATCGGACTTATCAAACTTAACGATACTGACGTATGCCTTATTGACAGTGGTAACGATAAGGAAGCAGGGAAGAAAATCCTTCGCATCTTAGACGAAAATAACTGGGTTTTAAAGGCAATTTACAATACCCATTCAAACTCGGACCATATCGGTGGCAATAAGTTTTTACAGGACAGAACGGGCTGTAAAATTTATGCACCCTCAATTGAATGCGATATGACAAATCATCCGATTTTGGAACCTGCATTTTTATACGGCGGTTATCCTATGAGTGAATTAAAGCATAAGTTTTTACTTGCTCAGGAAAGTAAAGCAGAGTCTCTTACCGAAGAAAACCTCCCTCAGGGAATGGAAATTATCCCTCTGCCCGGTCATTTTTTTGATATGGTTGGGTTTAAGTACGACGGGGTAATTTATCTTGCAGACTGCCTTTCGGGTAAAGAAACGCTTGATAAGTATAAAATAGGCTTTATTTACGACGTGAAGGCGTATATTGATACACTCGAATCCGTTAAAGGTATGAATGCCAAAACCTTCATACCGTCGCACGCAGCCCCCTCAGAGGATGTCAGTGAGCTTTGTCAGTATAATATCGACAAGGTTTTGGAAATTGCAGACGATATCGTTAAGGTTTGCGAGACTCCCAAAAACTTTGAAATGATTCTAAAAGAGCTTTTTGAAAAGTATAGTCTTACTATGACTTTTGAACAGTACGTTCTGGTGGGAAGTACCGTTAAATCATATCTTTCGTATCTTAAAAACGAAGGAAAACTTAAGGCATATATTGATGATAATATGTTAAAATGGGAAAAAGCAGAGTGATTACTCTGCTTTTTTTCTGTAGTTATGTGGGGTAAGTCCCGTATATTTTTTAAAAACCGATATAAAGTAGCTTACGTTATCAAATCCCAAAGAATAAGCAATTTCACTTACAGAAAGAGAAGTAGTGGAAAGCAGTCTTCTTGCATCTATAATGCAAAGGGAGTTGCAGTAGCTTTTTAAGGTGTTGCCGTTGTACTTTTTAAAAAGATGGCTGATATAGGATTTGCTTATGTTAAGACTTTGAGAAATTTCCGATACAGTGACTCCTATATGCTTTTCGTTTAAGTAAAGTAAAATTTCGTTATAACGTTTGCTTTCTTCGGTATAAGGGATATCATTTACGCCTGATATCAACTTTTTAAGCATAAGTGAAAGAGGGTACGTCAAAGTATCAAGGAGCTCTTTGTTGGGGGACAGGGGAGAAAGTGATTCGGATACAGTGCCGTAACCGCTCACACAGATGTAAAGTGAAATGTAATTATCAAGAAAAACAGGTCTTATATATTCCTTAACTGAAGCATGACATTTACAAAAGTAAGAATCACCTTTGTTATTATCATTAAATATATTCTGCTGATGTAAAAAACATTTTTCGATTTTTTCCTGCTTTATCTCGGTACAATATGGATTTTTGTGACTGTTAAACTCGTTTAAAATATCAATAAATTGTGGTGTTGTTCGCAGAAACTGATACCTTTTTGAACAGTGAACCGATATCCAGAGCTTATAATCATTCTCCAAAAGTCTCAAGTAATTCAAAATTTGTGTTGATAAATTGCTCATAACAACCTCTGAGTGCATTTTATTTGTATTTTTTAGCATTTATTTGATAGAAATATCAAAAATATTCTATTAGAATTATAATAAAGAATAATTTTTTTGTCAAGGACGTGTATTTTTATGAAAAATAAAGTTACGAGAATTGATGCAGATTTTGTAATCGCAGGTGGCGGTATCCCCGGCGTATGTGCGGCAATTCAGGCGGCGCGTATGGGACTTAAGACGGTACTTATCAATAACCGTCCGTTTTTTGGCGGTAATGGTAGTGGTGAGATAATGATTAACATCTGTGGTGCTACGGGCACTCAGGAGTTTAATCAGCATGCGCGTGAAACAGGTGTTATCGAAGAGCTTATTACCGAGAATATTCAGCGTAACCCTAACGGTAATCGTTGGATTTGGGACAGCGTTGTACTCGAAAAGCTTTACGAAGAAGAAAATATTATGCTTTTTCCAAATACTACCATTGACGAAGTAAATATGAACGGAAACTCTATTGAATATATCGGTGGTACGCAGTCTACAAACGAAAAACGCTTTAATTTCTATGCACCGATTTTTATGGATGATACCGGTGACGGTACTGTTGCGTATCTTTCAGGTGCAGAATATCATTATGGCAGGGAAGGTAAAGCTGAATTTGGTGAACGTATTGCTCCAAATCAGGCTGATAACTCTGTTTTGCCTAGTACTATGGTATTTTTCTCTGAAAAAAGAGATCATAAAGTACCTTATAAAGCACCCTCGTTCGCTACCGATTTTACAAAAACCGACGTATTCAAATACCGTGAAATCCCCGAAGATGCTTTTGACCAGTTTGTGTGGTTTTATGAAATTGACGGTAATTTAAATCAGGTTGATGACGCTGAGGAGATTTTAAAACATCATAAGCAGTTTGTCTACGGAATCTGGGATTACGTAAAAAACAGTGGTAAATTTGATGCGGATAATCACGAACTTTCCTACGTAGCACCCATTATGGGTAAACGTGAGGGCAGAAGATTTATCGGTGATTACATTCTTACAGAAAAAGATCTTGGTGAACAGAGAGATTTTGATGACGTAGTAGGTCACGGTGGATGGTCCATTGACCTTCATGCGATTGATGGTTTCTATTCTAAAGAAATTATTAACCGTCATATCTTCCTTGACGGTATATATCAGATTCCGTACCGTGCAGGTTATTCAAAGGACACTAAAAACCTTTTCCTTGCAGGAAGATGTATGTCTGCAAGTCACGTGGCATTTGGCAGTACACGTGTTATGGCAACTCTCGCAACAACTGCTCAGGCAAATGCCGTGGCGGCATTCCTTTGTAAGAAATATAACTGCACCCCCCGTGATATCTACACAGACCATCTTAAAGAATTACAGATGATATTGCTTAAATACGATCAGTACGTAATCGGAAAGAAATATGAAGACACAGAAAACTTAGCAACTAAAGCTAAGGTTAAGGTTTCGTCAGTGCGTGATATTGGTTACACCGATGGTGAAGATGAAGTTAATTTCAATATGCCGTACAGTATTACTTTCCCGATTAAAGCGAAGTTCTCAGGCGTTAAGCTTTTCTTGAAAGCAAGTGAAGATACTGTTTTGAAATATTCTCTTTTTAAACCCTCAAAGCCCGAAAACTATAACCCTGATAAGCTTATCTTGAGTGGGGAAGTGGCAGTTAAGAAATCTTCCTCATTCAATGAAGTAGTTTTAGAAGGCGAAAAGGCACTCGAAAGCGGTTTTTATTTCTTGTGGATAGAAGAAAATGATAAGATTACTGCGAAATGTGGTAGCCGTCAGCTTACTGAAACTGTTACTTCATACCTTTTAAGTGCTGAAAATGAAATTACCTGGATTGACTTTGAAACACTTGAAAATAAGAAGGCTTTATGGCGAAAAGCTAACAATAATCTTTGTTATGAAACTGTTGAAAAAGAAGACGTTTTTAAAGGAGAAAACCTTATAAACGGATACACACGTCAGTATATTTTACCCAACGCATGGCAATCAAAAGGTGTTAAGGATGAATATGCAGAATTCAATTTTGATACACCTATCAGTTTTTCTAAGATTATTTTGCTCTTTGACTCCTCGCTTTCTGAGTATTTGAGACCTACAAAGACGAGAACGGAAAGAGTACGTCCGCTACTTGTAAAAGACTATGAAATTCAGGTTAAAAAAGACGGAAAGTACGTTACTGTCAAAGAAGTTAAAGATAATTATCAGCGTTTCAATGAAATTGATTTTGATAAACAGACAACCGATTCTGTAAGAATTGTATTCAAAGAGACAAACGGTCAGCCATACGTAAGCTTATTTGACGTAAGAATTTATTAAAAAAAGCAGAGTGGATTTCCACTCTGCTTTTTGAGTCCGTTTTTTTGTACAGTTAAGCATTTATAATATAGATGTAAAGGAGATGATGGTATGTACTATCTTTTGTGTGAAGTCTATATTTCCACGAACGGGGAAAGAGTAATGGATTTAGGTAGTGGAACATCTGCAGTTATTCGTTTCTGGGAATATGCCAAGCAAGGAATTGAAGGTGTTATAAAATATGAATACTCATTTTCCTGCAACGTTGATGTCACCATTAAGGGAAAAGATTTACTAAGGTTTATCAATGATAAATATCCTGAAAATTACGAACGTGCATTAAAGTATATAGAAAATAATGAGAATGAATATACAATCGTCTGCTATGACTTATCATAAAAAAGTGATTTTAATGACGGGACTTCTTTTCTGCGGAAAAGCCAGGGTTCGGCTCTGGAAGTCCACCGGACTTCCATTCACTACCGAACCCTTCAAGTCCCTTACATACAATAAAAAAAGCACAAGCCACTTTCAGTGACCTGTGCTTTTTTGGTGCGGATGACGGGACTTGAACCCACATGGTATTGCTACCACTAGAACCTGAATCTAGCGCGTCTGCCGATTTCGCCACATCCGCATAACGCTAAATATTATATCAAAAATATCAGTCTTTGTCAAGCGTAAACCACCTTTTTATCCATCCAAAAATTCAGTATTGACATTTTTTTATTTTGTAGTATTATTACATTAAGACTTTTTCTTTGGGAGGAAGAATTATGAGAATTTTGTTTCAGGGTGATTCTATTACCGATGTAGGTCGCAGTTATGAAGATGATATCGTAAGGGGCAGGGGATATCCGCTTTTGGTATCCGCTACTTTAGAGTTTGAAGAACCGCAGAAATACACCTTTTTTAACCGTGGTATCAGTGGCAACAGAATAGTTGACCTTTATGCGAGGATGAAAAGGGACATCTTATACTTAAAGCCCGACGTTATGAGCATTTTAATCGGAGTTAACGACGAGTGGCACGAGCATTCAGAACTTGGTGCAAATGGTGTTGAGCCTGATAAATATTATAAAATTTACTGTATGCTTATTGAGGAAGTAAAAGAAGCTTTGCCCGATATCAAAATTATGATTATGGAGCCTTTCTGCCTTCGCGGATACGGAAACGATGCTTACTTTGAAGAATTTCAGAAAGGCGTTAGAGAACGTGCCGAAAAAGCTAAAATGGTAGCAGAAAAATATGGTCTTACCTTTATTCCGTTACAGGAAAAGTTTGATGAGGCTGTAAAGCTTGCTCCTAACGACTACTGGCTTCAGGATGGTGTTCATCCAATGCCCGCAGGTCACGAACTTATCAAAAGAGAATGGCTTAAAGCCTTTAAAACATTGTAAAATCAAACAACTATTTGGGGAGACTCTTTGTAAAGAAGAGTCTCCCTATTTTTTTAATAAGAAATTTGAAATAATATCTATTCAATAACTATTGGTGATATTGTGAGACCTGCCTCACAGTGATATTTTGCCTAACGGCAAAGTGATATTAAAACCTTAGGTTTTAGTTATATTATATTCGTTTCAAAACTCGCGATGCGAATAATACTTGGGCGTAGCCCAAATATAGTTGCGTAGCAATATAACTCGTCGTAAGACGAATATAACTGAGGCACACTCCTTTATGGAGTGTGCCTCTACGATGGGGATTTTTCTTTAGTCATTTGTTTCTTCGCCTGAGCCACAGCATTTTTTGTATTTCTTACCGCTACCGCAGGGGCAGGGGTCGTTTCTGCCGATTTTCTTGACTCTCACGGGTTCTTTTTTAATGGATTTATCGCTTTCACCGTGGATAGCAATTGTAGGTTTAGCAACCTGTTCGCGTTTTACGTCCTCTTCGGAACGAGGTCTAATGGTGAGCAACATTCTTACTGTATCCTCGCGGATAGAAGCTACCATTTCGTCGAACATATCAAAGCCTTCCATACGATACTCAACAACGGGGTCATGCTGACCATAAGAACGAAGGTAGATACCTTTTTTGAGTTCGTCCATATTGTCGATGTGATCCATCCAGTAACGGTCAACGTTCTTAAGAAGGATAACACGTTCAACCTCACGCATCATTTCGACGCCGAATTCTGCTTCTTTCTCCTCATAAAGCTTAAAGGCTTTATCAGTAAGGTCTGCGATAATATCGTCTTTTTGTGCGTCGGCAAGTTCGTTAACGTCTTTGAAAACCAAATCGTCTTCGGTTGTCAAGAAGCCCATAAAGTGGTTTCTGAGTCCTTCAATATTCCAGTTATCGTGGATTTCATTGTTGGGAAGGTAGGTATTAACGGTTTCGGTAATAGAGTTTTTAACCATATCCATAATGGAAGTGTGGATATCTTCACCGTCAAGCACTTTGGAACGTTCAGCATAGATAATTTCACGCTGTTTGTTCATAACGTCGTCGAAGTTCAAGACACTCTTACGGATACTGAAGTTTCTGCCTTCTACCTTTTTCTGAGCCGATTCGATAGAGTTTGTAAGCATCTTCATTTCAATCGGTTCATTTTCGTCAATGTTAAGGGTTTCCATAAGGTTCTGAATTCTTTCGCCACCGAAAAGACGCATTATATCGTCTTCAAGCGAAAGGAAGAATTTACTTTCACCCGGGTCACCCTGACGTCCTGCACGTCCACGGAGCTGGTTATCAATACGTCTTGATTCGTGACGTTCTGTACCTAAGATAAAGAGACCGCCTGCAGCCTTAACTTCCTCAGCTTCTGCTTTAATCTGCTCTTTATATTTTGCTTCAAGATCCCTGAAAGTTTTACGGGCATTGAGGATTTCTTCGTTATCGGTTTCACCGTAACCTGTAGCTTCGATAATCATTTCTTCTTCAAAGCCCATTTTCTTCATTTCGTTTTTGGCAAGGAACTCTGCGTTACCGCCGAGCATAATATCAGTACCACGACCTGCCATATTGGTAGCAATGGTTACGGCACCTTTTTTACCTGCCTGAGCAACGATTTCAGCTTCTTTTTCGTGGTATTTAGCGTTGAGCACTTCGTGCTTGATACCGTGTTTTTTAAGCATTTTACTTAAAAGTTCGGATTTATCAATGGTAACAGTACCAACGAGTACAGGCTGATTTTTCTCGTGACATTTGATAATCTGCTCGATTACAGCGTTATATTTTCCGCGTTCGTTTTTGAAAACAACGTCGTTGTCGTCAATACGCTGAACGGGTCTGTTTGTAGGAATTTCAATAACGTCAAGCTTGTAGATTTCTCTGAATTCATCTTCTTCGGTCATTGCAGTACCTGTCATACCCGAAAGTTTATTATAAATTCTGAAAAGGTTCTGGAAAGTGATAGTAGCAAGGGTTTTAGACTCTCTTGCAACCTTAACGCCTTCTTTTGCTTCGATAGCCTGATGCAAGCCTTCGTTGTAACGTCTGCCTATCATAAGACGGCCTGTAAATTCGTCAACGATGATAACTTCGCCGTCTTTAACAACGTAGTCAACTTCGTTATGCATAATACCGTGAGCTTTGATAGCCTGATTAATATGGTGGAGAGTAGTCATATTCTCAGGTTCCATAAGGTTTTCAATATTGAAATAAGCTTCCGCTTTCTTAACACCTGAGGGGGTAAGAGTAGCAGTTTTTGCTTTTTCGTCAACGATATAGTCACCGTCCATATGGTCATTGTCAACCTTATCGTCAAGTTCAATTACCTTATGCATTTTAAGGGTACGGGCAAACATATCAGCCATCTTATAAAGGTCTGTGGATTTATCACCCTGACCCGAAATGATAAGGGGAGTACGCGCTTCATCGATAAGGATGGAGTCAACTTCGTCGACAATAGCGAAGTTAAAAGGACGCTGAACGCGGTTTTCTTTATAGATAACCATATTGTCACGGAGATAGTCAAAACCGATTTCGTTATTTGTACCGTAGGTGATGTCGCAGTTATAAGCTTTCTGTCTGTCTTCAGGTTTAATATCGTGAATAATAAGACCAACAGTAAGACCTAAGTATTTATAAACCTTACCCATCCATTCGGAGTCACGTTTTGCAAGGTAATCGTTGACGGTAACGATGTGAACACCTTTGCCTGTCAATGCATTAAGATAAGCAGGGAGGGTGGAAACCAAAGTTTTACCTTCACCTGTTCTCATTTCTGCAATACGACCCTGATGCAATACGATACCACCGATAATCTGAACGGGGAAGTGACGCATATTTAAAACCCTTGCAGCTGCCTCACGGCAGGTTGCAAAAGCATCGGGAAGAATATCGTCTAAAGTTTCACCGTTAGCAAGACGGTCTTTCAGTTTCTGAGTCATAGAGCGAAGTTCTTCTTCACTCATAGCTTTATATTTATCCTCTAAAGCTAAAACTGCATCTTTTATAGGTTCAATGCGTTTTAATTCGCGTTTTGAATATGAACCGAACATAGCTTTAATAAGTCCCAAATATATTCATTCCTTTCAGGTATTTTAATCATACTAAATAATTATACCTTATTTTAAATGTTATATCAATAGCTAAATTATGAATATTTTATTCTTTGAGAAGTAATTTTGCATTTTTGTAAAAAATAAGCTCTTTTTCTTTGTCTGATAAGGGGAGAGAGTTTAAAAATTCAAAGGTCTCTTTGGGTGAACCCCAGGGACAGTCACTGCCAAAAAGTATTTTATCTGCACCGTGTTTTTTAATTATCTCAGTTGCTTCTTCTCTACTGAGAAAATAAGGTGCAAGGGAAGTATCAAAGTAAATATCGGTGTCGAGAAGATATTTAACAACGTCTTTTTGCATAAAGTATCCGCCCATATGAGCAAGAATCATCTTAAGTTTTGGGAATTCTTTGTGAATTTTTAGAGCTTTCTCGGGAGTTACTCTTGTTTTATCTGGGGAAACCGGGTCAAATCCCGCATGAAAAATACAAAAAATATCATTCTGGATGGCAAGATTATATATTGTTTTAAGGGCATCACAGTCCATCTCAACGTTCTGATAATCGGGATGAATTTTAAGTCCTTTGATATTTTCGTTTTTTAAACGCCAAAATTCTGATTCGATATCGGGAGAATCGGCATGGATACTGCCAAGAGAATACGAAAAATCATTGTTTAAAGAAATCGCAAAGTTGTTTACGTTTGTTTGTTGTTTTGCAGAAGTTGCAATATTTAAAACCACAAATTTATAAGCGTTACTTTCTTTCATAACTTCACAGGTGTTTTTGTAAGTGCCGTCCGTAAGCGCTTTTGTGTTACAGATAGCTTCAAGATGGGGAATGGCATTTACTGCTAACTTATCAGGAAAACAGTGGGTGTGAAAATCAATAAGCATAGAATTTGTCCTTTTTTAAAATCTTAAGGAGTCCGCTTTGAACGGACTCCTTATAAAAACTTATTTTGTACCGAAAATACGGTCGCCTGCATCACCAAGACCAGGAACGATATATTTGTGGTCGTTTAATTTTTCATCAAGACTTGCACAGTAAACCTGAACGTCGGGATGAGCTTCTGTCAAAGCTTTAAGACCTTCTGGAGCAGCGATAATGCAGAGGAATTTAATGTTTTTAACGCCTTTATTTTTAAGCATTGTAATAGCGTCAACAGCACTTCCGCCTGTAGCAAGCATCGGGTCTAATACGTAAACTTCACGGCTTGTGATATCGGTGGGAAGTTTGCAGTAGTATTCGTGGGGTTCAAAAGTATCGGGGTCACGGTAAAGACCGATATGACCAACCTTAGCAGCAGGTACCATATTGAGCATACCTTCAACCATACCAAGACCTGCACGGAGGATGGGAACGAATGCCATTTTAAGACCGCTGATAACCTTTGTTTTAGCAACTACCAAAGGAGTTTCAATTTCAACTTCCTTCAAGGGGAGGTCGCGTGTTGCTTCGTAGCACATAAGCATAGCAATTTCGGAAACGAGTTCACGGAATTCTTTACAGCCTGTGTTTTTGTCACGAAGCAAGGAAATTTTGTGCTGAATGAGGGGGTGATCCATAATTACGGGTTTTAACATTTTAATCAAAGTCCTTTCGTCTTTTAATATACAAAGCCCAAAACGGGAATTTATACCTATTCTTCAATTGCGTGGATTTTATCGATTCTTGTCTGGTGTCTGCCACCTTCAAAGCCTGTATCAAGGAAAACGTCGATAAGCTCCAGAGCAAGTCCTACGCCGATTACACGGCCACCCATACAAAGGGCGTTGGCGTTATTGTGAAGTCTTGTGAATTTAACGGAGAAATAGTCGTGACAACAAGCAGCACGAATGCCTTTAACTTTATTTGCAGCCATCGAAATACCGATACCGGTACCACAGAAAAGCAATGCTTTTTCACATTCACCGCTTACAACTGCTTCACAAGCAACTTTTGCGATATCGGGGTAGTCAACCGATGCTTCGGAATGACAACCGAAATCCTTATACTCAATATTTCTGCTTTCAAGATGTTTTTTTACGGCCTCTTTTAAAGCAAATCCGCCGTGGTCAGATGCAATTGCGATCATAACGTTAGTTTCCTTTCGTATTGTTTTTTAAAAGAAGCTCTCTTTCAGCCTGAGGAAGGCGAAGATATGAGGGCATCAATTCAGAAGCATTTTGTGGTTTTACGCCGTTTGCTATCATATTTTCTGCTGCAAGTCCTACACTGACTGCATCCTGATAGCGTAGTTTAACGGGAGCAAGTTTAACTGATAGCTTGTCTTTAAGTGCATTATAGCAAAGATTTGCACCGTCACCGACAAAGGTAACGTCGGGGTAATTTTTTAAAGTTTCGGTTAAAGTATCAATCGGTAAGGCTTCATCGTCAGTAAGTCTCTCGGGGAATGAGCCGTTAACCTTAAACGTAGCGGTATAGACCTGAGAGCATCTTGCGTCCATTACGGCACAAACTGTGCCTGAAAGCCCTGAATAGTTGTATGCAAGGGCTTCTAAAGTAGAAATGCCGATACAGGGTTTCTCAAGGCCCTGAGCCATACCTTTTATTGCTGCTACTGCAATTCTTAATCCGGTAAACGAGCCGGGACCGTTGCTCACTGCAAAGACGTCAATATCGTCAAGAGAAATCTTTGAAGCTTTAAGTATCGAGTTTACAAGCGGAAGCAGAGTCTGTGAATGGGTAAGACCTGCACTGATACTTGCGTTGCATAAAATTTCACCGTCTTCAATAACTGCCGCAGTTGCGGTTTTAGCTGAAGTATCAAAAGCGAGTATCTTCAAAATCTTTCTCCTCCGGTTACTGTGATATTACGTTTTGTTTCGTCTGTTCTTTCGATAGAAACTGAGATAGTTTCTTCTGGTAAGGCAAATTCTATATTTTCACTCCACTCAATAGCTAAGATTGCACCCATATCAAGGTAATCAAAAAATCCTGTTGAATAAAGGTCGTCCATAGTCGTTATACGATACATATCGAAATGATAAAAGGGAATAGTATCGGTATAATCGTTAACAAGTGAAAAAGTTGGACTTGAAACCATAGCGTCGGGGGAAAGATGCTTTGCAAGACCTCTTACAAATGCAGTTTTACCCGCACCAAGTCCGCCTTTGAAAGCAATAACGTCACCCGGATGAAGTTTTTTAGCTAAATTAAAAGCAAATTCTTCGGTGTCATTTACCGATTCAGAAATATAGTTTATCATAAAAATTTCCATTCTTTACATTTTCTATTATATATTATATTATAATATTTTAATGTTTTCAAGTGTGATTTTTTATTGACATACATTTTTTTTCATAGTAAACTGTAAAAGAAAGGGTGAACAGTATGAAAATTTATGATTCTGTTACAGAGCTTATCGGAAAAACACCTCTTTTAAGATTAAACCGTCTTAAAGAAAAAATCGGTTTTAAATCCGAAATTTTAGCAAAACTTGAATATTTTAATCCTCTCGGCTCAGTGAAGGACAGAGCAGCACTTTTTATGATAAAGGATGCAGAAGAAAAAGGATTACTCCGTGAAAACGGAACGATTATCGAGCCTACAAGTGGTAACACGGGTCTTGGACTCGCATACATTGCCGCTTCAAGAGGTTATAAAATGATACTCACAATGCCTGATACAATGAGCGTTGAGAGAATAAAACTTGCCAAAGCACTCGGTGCCGAGGTAATTTTAACTGACGGTGCACTTGGTATGACGGGTGCAATAAAAAAGGCAGAAGAACTCAAAAATAAGATAGACGGTGCTATCATCCCTCAGCAGTTTGAAAACCCTGCAAACCCCGAGTCTCACAGACAGACAACAGCTCAGGAGCTTTTGGAAGATACCGATAACGATATCGATATCTTCGTTGCAGGTGTTGGTACGGGCGGTACTTTAACGGGTATCGGTGAGGTACTGAAAGAGAAATTACCAAACGTTAAGATTGTTGCAGTTGAGCCCGAAGGCTCTGCAGTTATTTCAGGAAAAGATGCAGGTAAACACGGACTTCAGGGGATAGGTGCAGGATTTATTCCAAAAAATCTTAACAAAGATATAATTGATGAAGTTATCACAGTAAGAGAAGAAGATGCATATTCTGTTTCGAGAGAAATTGCAAGGACTGAAGGCGTTTTAGTCGGTATATCGTCGGGGGCGGCACTTTTTGCCGCAGTAAAACTTGCTTTACGACCCGAAAACAAAGATAAAAAGATAGTGGTTTTATTGCCCGATACGGGAGAAAGATATCTCTCTACGGATTTATTTTAGGAGTAACAAAATGACTTTAACAGATTTACAAAAAGAAATATTAAAACTGAAAAAAGAAAAGGGTGCCGTTATTTTAGCACATAGCTATCAGACTCCCGATATACTTGAAATAGCGGATTTTACGGGGGACTCCTTTAAGCTTTCCACTATTGCAAAGGATTTAAAGGAAAATCTCGTTATTCTCTGCGGTGTAAAATTTATGGCGGAAACAGTCAAAATTTTATCCCCAGAAAAAACCGTTATAATGCCCGTACCCGAGGCTACTTGTCCTATGGCTGAACAGATTTCTCCTGAAAGGGTAAAGGCATTTAAAGAAGAAAACCCCGACGTTGCGGTTGTGGCATATATCAACACTACGGCGGCTCTTAAAGCTTGTTGCGACGTATGTGTTACTTCCTCGAGTGCATTAAAGATTGTAAATAACATTGACGCTAAAAAAATTCTCTTTATCCCCGATAAAAATTTGGGTTCTTTTATTAAAGACAAGGTAAAAGACAAAGAAGTAATTTTATGGGACGGATATTGTCCCGTACATAACGAAATCATCGAAGAAGAGTGTGTAAAGGCAAAAGCTTTACATCCTGAAGCTAAGCTTTTAATGCATCCTGAAATACCGCTTGAAAGCGTTAAATATGCCGACGTTACGGGCTCTACTGCAGATATTATAAACTATGCACTTAATAACGATGAGGATTGTATCATAGGTACGGAACTTGCAGTGCTTCAGTATTTAAAACTCAAAAGACCCGAGAGAAATTACTATCCTCTTTCTAAAAAACTTATCTGTGCCGATATGAAGCTTACAACGCTTACTGACGTTTATAATGCTTTAAAAGGAAATGGGGAAGAAGTAATACTTCCTGAGGATTTGCGTCTTAAAGCGAAAAAACCTATTGATGCTATGATTAAACTTGGTTCTTGACAGTTTAATTTAAAAAGTATATAATTTAATTGTCTTCAGGGCAGGGTGTAATTCCCGACTGGCGGTAAAGTCCGCGAGCGTTATGCTGATTCGGTGAAATTCCGAAACCAACAGTAAAGTCTGGATGAAAGAGGACTTACATTTTGTTTTCTTATGCCTGAAGTTTAACTTCGGGCATTTTTTATTGAAAGAAGGTTTTATTATGAACTCAAAAACTAAAAAAATCGTACTTATTTCTATGTTTTCGGCAATAGCTTTACTGCTTGTGACTGTATTCAGAATTCCCGTAGTGTTGTTCTTGAAATACGAGCCTAAAGATGTTATAATAACTGTCGGCGGATTTATTTTAGGACCACTCGCTTCGTTCTTTATTTCACTTGTTGTTTCTCTTATCGAGATGGTTACCATAAGTGATACGGGAATCATCGGTTGTATAATGAATATAATTTCAAGTTGTGCGTTTGCATGTACTGCAGCAGCTTTTTATAAAGCGAAACGTACGATGAACGGTGCCGTTATGGGACTTACTGTTGCAAGTGTGTTCACGGTTATAGTTATGCTTTTGTGGAATTACTTCATAACACCGATTTATATGGGATACCCAAGAGAAGCAATAGCAGAGCTTTTAATCCCTGCATTCTTGCCTTTTAACGCCATTAAAGTAATACTCAATTCAACTATTACTCTTATACTCTATAAACCGCTTGTTACGGCGCTCAGGAAAGCTAAGCTTATACCTGAGTCTCAGGGTGACCCTAACAGTAAAAAGGTACCGTATATTTTAGTAGCACTGATATCACTCGCTATAATTATCTGTTGCGCATTTTTGATTTCGATTTTAAATTAACAGGAGATTACCATGTATAAAATTATCGTTGCAGACGTTGACGGAACACTTGCTAAACTTGGCAGTGGAGAAGTATCTAAAGAGGTTATTGATACTCTTATAAAGGCTCAGGAGCAGGGAATTAAGCTTGTTGTAGCAACGGGCAGACCCTTTCAGGGACTTAAAGCCATTGCTGACGCTTTGAAAATCGGCGATTTTGGCGGATACGCCGTAGGTTTTAACGGTGCGGTTACCTATGAATTGCCGTCAGGTGAAATAATAAATCAGGCGTCTTTAAACCTTGAATACCTTCCCGAAGTTTTAAAACTTGCATTTGACTGTGGTTTTAATTTCTCAACCTATAAAGATTCTGATGCTTATATTCAAGACCCAGAGGAAAAATATCTTAAATTTGTGGCAAGCGCAGAAAGACTCAATAGGGTGAAAAGAGATTTAATTAATGATCCCGTTGATTTTGAAATACCGAAAATTTTAATTTCAGGTGAACCTGAAGCTATTGCCAAAAAAGAACCCGTTTTTAAAGAAAAATTCGGTGCATACTTTAACATTTTCCGTTCTGAGCCTTTCCTTCTGGAAATTTTACCGCTTGACGTTGATAAAAGGTATGCTATAAAACGTCTTATTGAAAAGCTTGATATAAAACGTGAAGAATTAATGGCAATAGGCGACGGCTTTAACGATATCACTATGATTGAATTTGCAGGTCTTGGCGTTGCTATGGGTAATGCTTCGGACGAAGTTAAGAAATATGCAGACTTTGTAACCCTCACAAATGCAGAAGATGGGGTTGCTTACGCTGTAAAGAAATTTGCTTTACAATAATTAAAGCCCCATAATCAGGGGCTTTTTGCTATACTTCACCTTTAACTTTTTGTAAGGCGTTTTTTTCAAGTCTTGATACCTGAGCTTGAGAAATACCTATTTCTTTTGAAACTTCTACCTGAGTTTTTCCCTTAAAAAAACGTAAATCAATGATTTTTTTCTCTCTTTCGTTAAGCTTTAACAGTGCATCCTTAATTGCTATTTCGTTAACCCAGTTTCCATCGTCGGAGTTATCTGAAACCTGGTCAAGAACGTATATGGTATCACCTCCATCGGAGAAAACGGGTTCGTAAAGTGATACGGGGTCAACTATTGCTTCAAGAGCTAAAACTACGTCCTGCTTTTTTACTTCCAGTTCTTTGGCAATTTCTATAACTGTTGCCTCTCTTCCGAGTTTTTCCGATAGTTTTTCCTTAGTCTGCATAGCTTTATACGCTAAATCTTTTAAGGAACGGCTTACGCGTACGGGGTTATAATCTCTTAAATATCTCCTGATTTCTCCTATAATCATCGGTACGGCGTAAGTGGAAAACTTTACGTTTTGTGTTATATCAAAATTGTCAATTGCCTTAATCAGTCCTATCGTGCCTACCTGAAAAAGGTCGTCAGGATTTTCGCCTCGGTTTGTAAAACGTTGAATTACGCTTAAAACAAGCCTTAAATTGCCATTTATCAGTTTTTCTCTTGCCGTAACGTCACCGTTTTTCATAGCTTTTAAAAGCTCGGTTTTCTCTTTTTCTTTTAAAACTGTGAGCTTTGAAGTATTAATTCCGCAGATTTCCACTTTATTACCGTACACATTATTCCTCCTAAACTTTTAAATAAAGTATAGACAGTTTGATAGTGTAAGATACAAACGGAAAAAATTACATCTGAAAGGAGTATCACAATGAATGAATTAAGACAAAAAGCAGTAACCGTAGCAATAGATACGGGTGAATACGACGTTTTAACTTCACTTCTTGAACTGGAAGAATTATGCGATACTGCGGGTGCCGACGTTGTGACTTCTTTCACCCAAAACAGAGAAAGTGCCGATAAGGCTACTTTTATCGGTAGCGGAAAGCTTTATGAAATCAAAGATTATATCGAAGAAAACGGTGCCGATATTTTAGTTTTTGACAGTGAGCTTTCGGGAAGTCAGATAAGAAACATCGAAGAAATCGTTGATATAAGAGTTGTAGACCGCACGATGCTTATACTTGATATATTTGCAGGACGTGCAAAGAGCAGTGAAGGTAAGCTTCAGGTTGAACTTGCCCAACAAAAATACCGTCTGCCAAGACTTACGGGTATGGGTAAAAGTCTTTCAAGACTTGGTGGCGGTATTGGTACGAGAGGTCCCGGTGAAACCAAGCTTGAGACCGACAAACGCCATATAAGAAGACGTATAAACGCACTTGAAGAAGAACTGCGTGATATGGAAGAACGCCGTGCAAGGGTGCGTGAGCGCCGCAAAAAGCAAAGCGTTATTACAATTGCTATCGTGGGTTATACAAACGTCGGAAAATCAACCCTTTTAAATCTTCTGACCGATGCGGGTGTTTATGCCAAAAATCAACTTTTTGCAACTCTTGACCCAACTGCCCGTGAGCTTGTTTTACCTGACGGTCAACACGCGGTTATCGTTGATACTGTAGGACTTATAAGACGATTACCGCATCAGCTTGTAGAGGCTTTTAAGTCGACACTTGAGGAAGCGGCTGCTGCCGACGTTATTTTAAACGTCTGTGATGCTTCGAATGAAAATTTAAAAGAACAGCTTGAAGTTACAAAGAACCTTTTATGTGAATTAGGGTGCGGTGATACACCTGTTATTACAGTTTACAACAAAGCTGACCTTTTGGACGAAATCCCCGAAAGCACGGGTGAAAGAGCAGTTTTCACTTCGGCTAAAGACGATATAGGTATTGAAAGACTTTTAAATCTTATATCCGAAGTTTTATCAGGCTCAATGCAGAAAGTAACCCTTTTAATTCCTTATGACAAAGGATATCTTTTAAGCAAAATAAGAGAGCAGGGAAAGGTTTTCAGTGAAGAGTTTACCGAAAACGGGACCCTTGTAGACGCCCTTATTGAAAAGAAAATTTTAAAACTTATAAGCCCTTATATTACCACATCCGAGTGATGTGGTATTTTTTTGTAATAATTTTCTCGGACAAGGAATATATTTAACCGAAAGGAAGGATAAAATGAAAGAAATTTTCGAGATAATGAGTTATTTTCCTGACAGGTTAAAATTCTGTTTAACGGATATTGAACTAAGTAAACTTTCAGAGATAAGGGTAAGACGTGACAAGCCTTTAAATCTTGTTTTCACAGATAAAAGCATCTTTTTAAACTGTATCGTTACCAGAGAAGAAATGGAATACATATTTAAAAGCATTTGCGAGTATTCAATTCACAGTTTTGAAAAGGATATAAATTCAGGGTTTATAACCTTAAAAGGCGGACACAGAGTAGGAATCTGCGGAATAAAAACAGGCGGCTTTATCAGTGAAGTCACTTCGTTTAATTTCAGAATTGCAAGATGTGTTTTAAATGCTTCGGGAGAATTTACCGATTTTTTATATAAAGATTCATTACCGTCTTTAATTGTGTTTGGTGCGCCAAACTGCGGTAAAACCACCTTTTTGCGTGACGTAATTAAAAAACTTTCTGATAAAAAGATAAAAGTTTCAGTTATTGACGAAAGACGGGAATTCGGAGAAAATCTTGGAAACTGTACTGACGTTTTTTCAGGATACCAGAAACACGACGGTATGCAAATTGCTTTAAGAACTATGTCGCCGCAGATAATTGCAATTGACGAAATAGGGTCTGTAAGTGAAACTGAAGGAATACTTATGAGTGTGAATTCGGGTGTTTCGATACTTGCTTCGGCACATGCAGAAAGTTTTGAGCAACTTAAAAAGCGTCCACAGATTAAAATGCTTTTTGACAACTTAGTTTTTGACTATGCAGTTGAGCTTAAAGCAATATGTAAAGTCGAGAGGATAATAAAATGTTAAAGATAATCGGTATGATTCTAATCTTTTTAAGTGCCTCGGGAACGGGGTTTACGTTGTCTTTTTCGATTTATGAAAAAAGGCAGAGACTTATTCTTATCAAAAAGCTTGTAAATGAGTTTATTGCAGATTTAAGCTTTAAGAAAACACCCGTGCTAAGCCTTATCGAAAGGCTTAAAAATGACAGTGATTTTGAAAAACTTCAATTCTTAAAAAGCTTTAGCAAAGATGATTTTAGCGGTGAAAAAGATAATTACAAAAATTTATCAAAAGAGGAAAGAGTTTTAATTAAAGAGTTTTTTAAAATCATAGGCAACAGTGCAACTGATACCCAGATTAATCTTTTAAAAGATTTAAAATCAAGAACGGAAGATATGATTAATAAAGCTTCGGAAGAAAGTCGTGAAAGAGGAAAACTTTTTTCTATGGGCGGAATTCTTACGGGAATTTTTATCGTGATTTTAGTTATATAGGAGAAAAAATATGGAAGTTGATTTGATTTTTAAAATTGCCGCAATAGGGATTATTGTAGCGGTTTTAAATCAGGTTTTAATACGGTCAGGCAGAGAAGAGCAGGGGATGATGACAACCCTTGCAGGACTTATTGTGGTGCTTATGATGATTGTCACACAGATCAGTGACTTGTTTTCCACCATAAAGCAACTTTTTGGATTGTACTGATATGAACGTTATTTCTATAGTCGGAACGTGTGTTGTAACTGCTATGTTTTCTCTGCTTTTAAAGCAATACAAACCTGAGTTTTCGTTAGCAGTATCGGTTTTGGGGACGGTTTTTATCTTTTCACTGATACTTTTTCAGATGATACCACTTTTCTCAACAGTAAGAAGCATTATGACAAGGAGCAATTTTTCGTACGGATACGTGAAAATAATTCTTAAAGCTCTGGGGATTTCCTACGTTGCGGAAACAGGAACCGAAATATGCAGAGAGTCAGGGCATCTCGCACTGGCTTCAAAAGTTGAACTTGCGGGGAAAACGGCAATTTTAATCATAGCAATACCGATGTTTGAAGAGCTTTTAAAGCTTTCACTTGACCTTATACACCTTTAGAGGAAACTAAAATGAAAAGGATATTATTAATCTTTATGTTATGTCTTGTTTTTCCTGTTACCGTTTATGCGGCAGAAGACGAGCTTATAGAAAAGTCACTTTCTTTAAGTGGAATTGATGAACTTATTTCACTTCTGCCCGAACAAGGACAAGAATACTTCAGTAGTGGATTTGATGAAAAAAATACTGAAAATCTGACTCTTACAGGCACTTTTGAGTTTATTGTAACTCTCATAAAGGAAAAGTTTTTTAAACCCTTTAAACTGTTTTTAAGCATTACCGGGATAATTATTTTATCCTCTCTTGTCTTTGCGATGAAAGAGGGAGTTTCAAAAAATACAGTTTTTTCTGCAGTGATTTCACTTTCAGTTTCTACTGTTCTTGCATCCTCGGTTATGGAATGTATCGAAAACTCTTCCCACAGTATAACAGATATGTCATACTTTCTGTTGAGTTTTATTCCCGTCTTTTCAGGAGTTACGGCGGCATCAGGAAAGGTAGCTTCCTCAATCGTGTATCACAGTACGGTGTTTGGTGCGGTACAGTTATTTTCTCAGGGTATCGTTAAGATAATAATTCCGCTCGTCGGGATTTTTCTTGCTATAAGCATCGTCGGAGCTTCGCTTGGCGTTTTTAACGTAGACGGACTTACAAAGTCTTTGAAAACAGTGTCAACCTGGCTTTTAACCTTTTGTATGACTGTATTTGTGGGGCTTTTAACGATAAAAGGTGTGGTATCAACCTCGGCAGATACTGTATCAGTAAAAGCCACAAAGTTTGTTATAAGCACTTTCATACCTATCGTCGGCGGTGCTCTGAGCGAAGCTTACAGTTCACTTTCGGGGTGTATGAGTGTTGTTAAAAGTACAGTTGGAGTATTCGGTATAGTTGCAATTGTCATAAGTTATATGCCGATGGTCATTGAAATAATTCTTGTGAAAGCTTCCGTTTCGTTATCGTCATCTGTCGGAGAATTATTTGGAAGAAAAGAAGAGGTTTCAATTTTAAAATCTGTTTCTTCAGTGCTTTCTGTATTGCTTTCGGTGATACTTTGTTACGGTCTTATGATTACGGTATCAGTAACTGTTATTCTGATACTTTCAAACGGAGGGTCGTGATGAATTCGATAAGGGAAACAGGATATATAATCTGTGTCGTTTTAGTGGTAACGGGAATATTTTCAATGCTGTTACCGTCGGGAAACACGGTAAAAAGTGTGAAATTTGCTATACATCTGTTTTTGATTATTTCGGTGGTTTCACCCGTTTTTAACGTCAACGCCGATTTTTATAAAATGTCATACAGGTACGATATAACGGAAAATGAAACCTATACAAACCTCAACGAATTATATAACGACGGGATAATAAAAAGCTTTAAAAACGAGCTTATAATTATAACTGAGGCTATTTTTGAAAAATACGGCATCATTCCTGAAAAAATTGAAATTTTGACGAATGTTAATAGAAATCAAAGCATAGATATTACCAAAGTTAATATTACATTAAAAGCATCTTACAAAAATAAATGCGATAAAGCATACGAGGAAATCAAAGATTTATTTATGGTAACACCAACGTTAATTTTTGAAGGGGAGCAGGATGGGTAAAGTTTTAAAAATTTTTAAAAATTCTGATAAAAAAGCTAAATTTATAGTGATATTAGGACTTCTTGGTATTTTTCTTATCTTTATTTCGCAGTTTCAGGTGTCAGGCGAAAAAGAAATTGCAGTGACAAAGGAAACCTGTTCTTCGGAAGAATATAAAAATCTGCTTGAAGAAGAGCTTGAAAAATTCATCTCGGATATTAAAGGTGCGGGGAAAACAAGAGTGCTTATAACCTTAAAGGGTAGCGGTGAAACTAAATTTTTAAAAGAAAGTAAGTCCGAATTTTCCGATACTCAGAAAAGATTTGAGGAAAGTTACGTGCTTACGGATGGAAAAGAGGGGAGAAATACCGTTATTGAGTCCCGTACAGATCCTGAAATAAAGGGGGTTTTGGTTATTTGCGAAGGGGCAGACAGTGTTTACGTTAAAAACGAGGTTTTAAACGCTGTTACAACTGCTCTTGACATAGGTGCAAACCGCGTATATATTTCAAAGCGAGGAAAGGATTGATTTTTATGAAATTCAATATGATTTTAGGGAAAAAACAGATAGTTTTAGCGTCTTTGGTACTGGTGCTTGGTGTGGCTATTTATCTTAATTACACCTTCACAGAAGGGACCACAGGGTACGATATCACAACCTCTGCCAATAACGTTACAGACGAGCGTACTTACGGTGAAGCTCAGTTAACAGATGCAAAGCCCGATGAGTATTTTATGAATGCACGTCTTGAAAGACAAAAAGCAAGAGATGAGTCAGTTGAAACTCTTGCGAATACTTTAAGTCTCGGTAACTTAACAGAGGAAGAAAAAGAAGTAGCGGCTTCAAAAGCTTTAGAAGTTTCAGGTTTTATCGAAAGCGAAAACAAAATTGAGACTTTAGTAAAAGCCAAAGGGTTTGAAGAATGCCTTGCTTTTGTTGACAATAAAAAGGTCAAGGTAATCGTAAAAACCGAGGGACTTACTCCTGAACAGGCCGCACAAATTAAAAATATCATTATCGAAGAAACCAATATGCCTGCAGATTCAATTGTAGTTGACGAAGTAAAATAAGCAAAAGCCTTGCAAAATCGCAAGGCTTTTTGTATTTATACAAAAAATTTTGTATATTTTTTGAAAACATACCTTAAAAAGCTTGTTTATTTATAAAAATGTGGTATAATGTATATGTATAAAAATATGCATTTTTAAGTTTGTTATAAACAGGAGGTCATATTATGGAAATCAAGAACACAAAGGCTACCGGAAGTATCAAAATTTCCGAAGACGTTATCGAAACCATCGTTAAAACGGTTCTTAATGAAACTGAAGGCGTTCATTCACTTGCTACTCCTTCGGTTACAGCTGCCGAAATGATGATTAAAAACGTTACCCTTAAACCTATAAACGTTACACTTTCCGCTGACTCTGCTGCTATTGATATCAACATTAACCTTGATTACGGCGTAAAAGTTAAACCCGTTGCTGAGACAATTCAGGAAAGGGTAAAAGACACTGTTCAGGATATGACGGGTGTGGCAGTTAACAAGGTTAACGTTTATATTGCAGGGGCTAAAGCTAAAGACGAAAAATAATTTTTTGGAGTATTCTTATGAAAAAAATCACAAGACATCAGATGCGTGAAAATGCTTTTTTACTTGTTTTTGAAAAGCTTTTTCGTGAGGAAGAAACCGTTGACGAAATTTTAAATCTCGCAGATGAATGCGACTGTATCGTTGTTAACGAAAGCGTAGAAGCGATGTTCAGAGGCGTTTTTGAAAACCTTGACGATATCGACGTACTTATTGAGAAAAATCTTAAAAACTGGAAAAAAGACCGTATTTCAAAAGTCAGTCTTGCTATTTTAAGACTTGGCGTTTATGAAATACTTTACGATGATATCGACAACGATATCGTTGCAAGTGAATGTGTTAAACTTGCTGAAACCTTTGCGTTTGATGAAGACGTTTCTTTTGTAAACGGAATTATCGGTTCCGTTGTAAGAGGTCTTTAAATGTATTTAGGGATAGATACCAGTAACTATACTACTTCAGTTGCGATTTTTGACAGTGAAACAAATGAAATTTTTATGGAAAAGAAACTGCTGCCTACTGAGAAAGGAAGTCTCGGACTTCGTCAGAGTGACGCGGTTTTTTCCCATATAAAACAGATTTCTTCACTTGTTGAAAAGGTTATGAAAAACAAGACAAAACCTATAAAGGCAATAGGAGTTTCGGCTTTTCCAAGAAGGGCAGAAGGCTCTTATATGCCTTGCTTTCTTGTAGGTGAGACTTTGGCGGAGTCTGTAGGCGCAATCCTTAACGTGCCTGTTTATAAGTTTTCTCATCAGGAAGGGCATATCGTATCGGCACTTTACAGTGCGGACAAGCTTTCGCTTTTAAAAGAAAAGTTTATAGCTTTTCACGTTTCGGGCGGTACAACCGACGCACTTTTGGTTAATCCGTCGGAAACTCTTTTTGACGTCGAGCTTGTGGCGTCCTCCCTTGACCTTAAAGCGGGTCAGCTTGTGGACAGGGTAGGGGTAATGCTTAATCTCGATTTTCCGTGTGGACCTCAGATTGAAAGCCTTGCTCTTAAAAATACTGAAAGCATAAAGTTAAAACCTACTATGAAAGGTGTAAACTGTTGTCTTTCAGGGGTACAGAATAAGTGTGAAAAGCTTTTTTCGGACGATAAAAGTCCTGAGTATATCTCTGCTTACTGTCTTGAAGCTATAAAATCTGCCCTTTTTGCGATGACAGATGAACTTATAAATATTTACGGCAAACTTCCTCTTATATACGCAGGAGGAGTTATGTCAAATTCTATTATAAAAGCAAAGATACAAGAAAAGTACGATGCATTTTTTGCAAAACCGCAGTTTTCTTCCGATAATGCGGCAGGAATTGCAGTTTTAGCGAGTATGGGGATTTAAATATGAATAATATCCTTACTGTTTCTCAGGTAAACGGATACTTAAAATCTGTCATTGACGAAGACGTTAATATCAAAAGTATCTTTGTCAGTGGCGAAATCTCAAACTTTACAAACCACATCAAAACAGGACATTATTATTTTACACTGAAGGATGAGAAATCTGCTATAAAAGCGGTAATGTTCAGAGGAAATGCTATGGCACTCAAATTCGTTCCTGAAAACGGAATGAAGGTTATAGTTTTCGGCTCGGTAAATCTTTACGAGCGTGACGGAATATGCCAGATAATCTGTGCAGATATGCAACCTGAAGGTCTTGGCGCTTTGTATATGGCTTTTGAACAACTTAAAGAAAAGCTCGGTAAGATGGGGCTTTTTGATGAGTCGCACAAAAAGCCGTTGCCGACCTTGCCAAAGAAAATCGGTGTAGTAACTGCTAAGACCGGTGCCGCAATTCAGGATATTTTCAACGTTTTAAGCAGACGTTATCCTATTGGTGAGGTGGTACTCTTTCCTTCTCTCGTTCAGGGAGAGAATGCTCCTGTATCTATTTGTGAAGGCATTAAAAACGCCGAAAAGTACGGTGTTGACGTTCTTATCGTAGGACGCGGTGGCGGTTCTATTGAGGATTTATGGGCATTTAATGATGAAAGAGTGGCGTACGCCATTTATAACAGTGAAATCCCGATTATTTCTGCGGTAGGCCATGAGGTGGATTTTACAATAGCCGATTTTGTGGCAGACTTAAGAGCACCGACCCCATCGGCGGCGGCTGAGCTTGTTGCACCTGACGTTACAACACTTTTGCAAAACGTGAACACATTAAAGCAGAGAGCGATAAATGCCGCTCAGTCAAAAATAAGAGAAAAAGAAAGAGAACTTGATTCGCAAAAGGAAAGACTTTTACAAAAATCTCCCGAAGCTTCTCTTGAAAAATCGGAGAAGGTTTCAGAGCTTTTAAAAAAATCGCTTTATACTTCGATGGAATATCTTATGCAGAAGAAATTTTCGCAGTTTTTACTTTCCGCAGAAAAGCTTGAAAGCTTAAGTCCGCTTAAGGTGCTTACACGAGGATATTCAATTACGTTCAGTGATGATAAACCGATAAGTTCGGTGTCTGAAATAAAAGAAAACGATATAATTAAAACCCGTTTTGCCGACGGAACTATATGCAGTACCGTCACAAAAATCGAAAGGTGATTAATATGGATGATAAAAAGATAACCTTTGAGGAGGCACTTGAGTCTCTTAAGAAAATTGTGGAGAAGCTTGAAGGCGGTTTACTTTCTCTGGAAGAATCTTTAAAGCTTTACGAAGAGGGAATAGCTTTGACGGCTTTTTGCGACAAAGAACTTAAATCTGCAAAGCTTAAAATCAGTGAATTGAAAGAGGAAAACGATGACTAACCTTGAAATGATTGAAAAAGCACTTTCGGATGCTGTTGCGCCTTATAGAAATTCTTTGGTAGGCGAGGCTATGGAATACAGTCTTTCTGCGGGTGGGAAACGTATAAGACCTATGCTCACCCTTGCTTTTTGCGAGATGCTCGGTGGTGTAAAGGAAAAAGCTTTACATTTTGCCTGTGCCGTTGAAATGATTCATACATACTCGCTTATTCACGATGATTTGCCTTGTATGGATGACGATGATTTAAGAAGGGGAAGACCTTCCTGCCATAAGAAATTCGGGGAAGCAACAGCTCTTCTTGCGGGTGACGGGCTTTTGACACTTGCTTTTAATATGATTGCAAAGGCAGATCTTCAAAATAATGCTAAAGTTAAAGCACTTGGTATTCTTTCTGAAAAAGCAGGTATTCTCGGTATGATCGGCGGTCAGGAGCTTGATATCAAAAACGAAAACAATCCTCTTGTAACCGCTGAGGACTTACTTGAAATTTACAAAGGTAAAACCTCTGCACTTTTGGAAGCTGCTTGTATGCTCGGTGTTGTAGCAACGGGAAATTATAACGACCTTGAGCTTAAACCCGCTAAGGAATACGGCTATAATTTAGGCGTTGCTTTTCAGATAATTGATGATATTCTTGACGTTACTTCCACCGAAGAAGAACTCGGCAAACCTATCGGAAGTGATGAAGATAACAATAAAGTTACCTTCGTTTCGATTTACGGAGTTAAAGAAGCTAACGAGTTTGCAACTGCTTACAGTGAAAACGCTCTTGATATTCTCAAAAACTATAAAAACAATGAATTTTTGATGGATTTAACAAATAAGCTCTTAAATCGTAAGAATTAGTGGGAAAGGATTCGTTATGACGGAATTTTTAAAGCTGTTTGACAATTTTATATTGTTTTCGGCTCTTATTGCCTGGCTCATAGCTCAGGTTATAAAAACAGTAATTTACAGTATCAAATTCAAAACCTTTAATTTTGAGCGTCTTGTGGGCTCGGGTGGAATGCCAAGCTCACATACGGCTACCGTAATCTCTCTTGCTACTTCCGTTGCGATGGTTGAAGGTATGGATTCTATCTTTTTTGCTATCTCTGTAATACTTGCCTGTATCGTTATGTACGATGCTACGGGTGTCAGAAGGGCGGCAGGGGAACAGGCAAAGGTTTTAAACAAGCTTGTATTTGAGCATCATGATAAAAATAACCCGATTAAAGCCGAAAAGGTTTTAAAAGAGTTTTTAGGACATACACCGCTTGAAGTTTTCGGTGGTGCGATTATCGGTGTTTTAGTACCGATTTTACTGTTTAAGGTGTGGTAGTATGTATGAAATGTTAGAGAAGGTAAATTCTCCTGAAGATATTAAAAAATTAAGTTATGACGAACTTGCCTCTTTTTGCAGTGACGTGCGTTCTTTTTTAATAGAAAAAGTATCAAAAACAGGCGGACATCTTGCATCAAACTTAGGTACAGTTGAGCTTACGACGGCTTTGCACCGTGTTTTTACAACGCCCGATGACAGTATCGTATGGGACGTTGGGCATCAGTGCTATACACATAAGATTATCACGGGACGTAAAGCTCAGTTTGACTCTTTGCGTCAACCTGACGGATTAAGCGGTTTTCCGAAGCCTTCTGAGAGTATTCACGACGTTTCCGTTTCAGGGCACAGTTCTACTTCAATATCAACGGCATTTGCCATAAGCCGTGCAAATCAGCTTGAAGGCAATAATAACTATGCCGTTGCGGTTATTGGTGACGGTGCATTTACGGGCGGTATGGCGTATGAGGCTCTCAACAACGCAGGTAGAAGCAAATCAAACCTTATAATCGTTTTAAATCATAACTCGATGTCTATTAGTAAAAACGTCGGGGCACTTGCAAAATACCTGTCAAGAATTCGTTTAAAACCCGGTTACTTAAGATTAAAAGGTGACACGAAAACGGTTCTTGACCACATTCCGCTTATCGGTAAACCTGTTAAAAAGGCAGTTCAGTCTTTAAAAACAGGTCTTAAAGATACTCTTTACCATTCTACCTTTTTTGAAGAAATGGGATTTACCTATATGGGACCCGTTGACGGCCATGATATTAAGGCTATTGAAGAAGCCTTAAGCCTTGCGAAAACCCTTAAAAGACCAAGTTTTATTCAGGTGATAACAGTTAAGGGTAAGGGCTATGAGTTTGCAGAAAAAAACCCGATGGCTTACCACGGAGTCGGAGTTTTTGACGTTGAAACGGGTAACCCTGACTTATCTTCCGAACAGAGTTTTTCTTCGGTTTTCGGCAGTTATTTAAAAGAACTTGCCGACAATGACCCGAAGATTTGTGCAATAACGGCTGCTATGAAAGAGGGAACGGGGCTTAATGAATTTTCTTTGGCACACCGCAACAGATTTTTTGACGTTGGAATTGCCGAGCAACATGCCGTTACCTTTGCATCAGGTCTTGCTATAAAGGGATTTATTCCCGTGTTTGCAGTGTATTCCACTTTTTTGCAGAGAGCTTACGACCAGATTATTCACGATGCGGCTATTGCAAAGCTTCATATCGTTTTAGCAATTGACAGAGCAGGTATTGTAGGTGACGATGGTGAAACCCATCAGGGAGTTTACGACGTTTCATTCCTTACGAGTATTCCCGGTGTTACTATATTTTCACCCACAACTAACGAAGAATTAAAGTCTTTGCTTAACAAGGCGATTTATGAAACCGAAGGTGTCGTTGCTATCCGTTATCCAAAAGGAACCGACAACAGCTTATATACCTCTATGGACCCTGACTGCGATTATGAGTTTATAAACGAGGGCAGAAAAACTCTTGCTATAAGCTACGGCAGAGTATTCAACGAGCTTTATAAAGCTAATGAAAACGCTACAATTTTAAAGCTTAACAGGATTTATCCTTTCTCTGATAAGCTTTTAAAAGAAATCAGTGAATATAAAAATATAGTATTTTTTGAAGAAGTTGAAGAAAACGGCTCAATTTCCGAGCATTTGCTTACTGCACTCAATAAATGCGGATATAATGGAAACTTTAAGGCGTACACTTTGCCTAACGGGTTCTTTAAGCAGGGTAAAATTCCGCAGATTTTAAAGGAATACCGTCTTGATGCAGAAAGTATTGGAAAGATTTTACGAGAGGAATGTAAAGATTAATGAAATCCCGTTTGGACGTTTTGATGGTTGAAAAAGGTCTTGCCGAAAGCCGTGAAAAAGCAAAGGCTATGATAATGGCAGGGATAGTATACGTAGGCGAGGAAAAGGTTGACAAAGCAGGGTCAACGTTTCCTGAAGATGCAGATATCAAGGTAATGGGAAATACTTTAAAATACGTTAGCCGTGGCGGACTTAAGCTTGAGAAGGCTATGGAAAAGTACAAAATTTCACTTGAAAACTGTATCTGCACCGATATCGGTGCTTCAACGGGTGGATTTACTGATTGTATGCTCCAGAATGGTGCCAAAAAGGTGTATTCTGTCGACGTTGGCTACGGTCAGCTTGCCTGGAAATTACGTACTGACGAAAGGGTAGTAAATTTAGAACGCACCAATATCCGTTATGTCACACGTAACGAGATACCCGATGAGCTTGATTTTGGTTCCGTTGACGTTAGTTTTATCTCGCTTACCCTTGTTTTGCCTGTATTAAAGGAACTGTTAAGAGATGGCGGAAGTGGTGTCTGCCTTGTAAAACCGCAGTTTGAAGCAGGTAAGGGGAAGGTAGGAAAAAAAGGCGTTGTAAGAGAGCCTGAAATTCATCTTGAAGTTCTTAAGAAAATCTATGATTTCTTAAAAGAGATTAACCTTTGTCTTAAAGGGATAGATTATTCTCCGATTAAAGGCCCTGAGGGCAATATTGAGTATCTTTTCTATTTTGAAAAAAGTGACGATGAGACTGTTTTTTGCGAAGACGACCTCAAAGCTTTGGTAAAAGATTCACACGAAAATCTTGATAAGTAGGTGTTTTTATGAAACTGCTTTTGATGCCTAATCTTGATAAGACGGGCGTTTTTTCCTGCGTTGAAAGTATCTGTAACCTTATGTCAGAAGAAGCTACTCTTCTGATGGCGGATACCAAAAAAGAATACTTTAAAGATTTGCCGATTACTTTCGGTGACTTTTATTCACTGCTTGATGAGGCTGATTTTTGCGTTGCAATCGGTGGTGACGGCACGATTATTCACGTTGCAAAACACGCCGTGTCAAAAAATAAACCTGTTATTGGAGTAAACCTTGGAAGACTCGGTTTTTTGTCCGCTATTGAACCAAAAGAACTTAATCTTCTTAAAAAGCTTAAAGATGGAGATTATATAACGGAAGAAAGAATGATGCTTTCCGTTGTACATAACGAAAAAACCTATTTTGCTCTTAACGATGCAGTGCTTTCAAAGGGTGCACTTTCAAAGATGATAGACCTTGACGTTAGTTGTAATGGTTCTTCTGTCGGCTCTTACAGAGCAGATGGTATCGTTTTCTCAACGCCGACGGGTTCCACCGCTTATAATCTTTCTGCAGGTGGCCCCGTGATAGACGCGTCAGTTGAATGTATCGCTATGACTCCCGTAGCGCCTCATTCTGCTTTTTCAAGAAGTATTATTTTTAATGCTGACAGTAAAATTTCAGTAACTCCTTCTTCCGAGAGAGAAGTTTTCCTGACAGTTGACGGGGAAGAGGGAATACCTGTAAACTTTGATGATAAAGTCGATATTTATAAAAGTGATAAAAAACTTAAGCTTATCAATTTCAGTGGCAAAGGCTTTTATCAGGTGCTCTGCGATAAGCTTTTAAATAAATAGGAGGGGTAATATGAAGGTAAAGAGACTTCAGAAAATTATTGAGATTATAGAAAATCATTCCGTCTGCACTCAGGAGGACCTTCTTGCTTTACTCGAAAGTGAGGGTATCAAGACAACTCAGGCAACAATTTCCCGAGATATAAAGGAATTAAATCTTGTTAAAACAACTTCAGAAAAAGGCGGATACAAGTATACTACCGCTAAAAAAAGCAAAAATCAGCATATGGAGAAAAAATACCGCGCAGTGTTTATTGAGTCCGTACTTTCGGCGGATTACGCTATGAATACTGTTGTAATAAAATGTCATACGGGTATGGCTAATGCCGCTTGTGCCGCTCTTGATACTATGGATTTTAACGGTATCGTAGGGACACTTGCAGGTGACGATACTATCTTTGTGCTTGTAAAGACCGAAAATCTGGCTCAGGCACTTACTGTAGAAATTAATTCGATGTTATAATTCAGAGGGGATAATATGCTTTCGACCTTATATATTGAAAACTTAGCTGTGATTGAAAAGGCTTCAATAGATTTTAATAAAGGGTTTACCGTGTTTACGGGTGAAACGGGTGCGGGTAAGTCTATCGTTATAGACGCTATCAACACCTGTCTTGGTCAACGCGCAAACCGTGAAATTGTGCGTACGGGTACTGAAAAATCTACTGTTATGGCTATTTTTACAGATATTTCAAAAGAGGCTGAGGCATTTCTTAACGAAAACGGTTACGAAGTAACAGACGGTGAGCTTTCTATTTCAAGGGAGATTTTTGCCGACGGCAGAAGTACCGCTAAAATTTCTTCAAAACCCGTTACCGTTTCGCTTTTAAAAGAGCTTGGCGCAAAACTTTTAAACATCCACGGTCAACACGATAATCAGATACTTTTAAACCCCGATAAGCATCTTGATATTATTGACGATTACGGAGAACTTGCGGAAGATATTAAAGAATATCGCAGAGAATTTGACGTTTTAAGAGATGATATAAGACATCTTCGAAGTCTTGCTATGGACGAAAACGAAAAACGTCGCAGAATTGACACACTCACTTATCAGATTGATGAAATCTCTGCGGCTACCTTAAAACCCGGTATTGAAGAAGAACTTGAAAATCAGTCTAAGCTTTATAAAAACAGTGAGAAGATTGCAGTTTCATTAAACACTGCGGTAAATGCACTTTCAGGCAACAACGAAAGCGGTGCACTCGACTTGCTTTATGATGCTAAAAATGCACTTAACGATATCTGCGAATTTTCATTATATAAAAAATGTTCCGAAACTCTTGAATCACTTGCTATCGAGCTTTCGGAAGTCTTATCCGAACTTAAATCCGAACTTGATAGAATGGAATTTGACCCCTTTGATGCCGATAAAACCGAAAAACTTTTAAGTGATATTCATCACCTAAAATCCAAATACGGCGCTACTGTTGAAGAAGTAATTGCTTTTAAGGAAAGAGCCAGAGAAGAGCTTCATAAAATAGAAAGTGCCGAAGAGGAACTTAAAATCATTAATGAACGTGCAGTTATTCAAAAGCAGAAGGTTATTTCTCTTGCCGAAAAGCTTACGGATAAACGTAAAAAAGCGGCGGAAAAATTCATTGCGGAAGTTGTTGAAGCCGCTAAATTCCTTGAAATGCCGAATTTAAGACTTGAAGCAAGTTTTACACCTTGCAAACTCAGCAAAAACGGGGATTCGGTTGCTGAACTTTTAATCTCCTCAAACTTAGGAGAACCGCCAAAACCTATTGCAAAAATTGCATCAGGCGGTGAACTTTCAAGAGTTATGCTTGCAATAAAGAGTGCACTTGCAGACAAGGATAAAATTTCTACCTTGATTTTTGACGAAGTTGACACAGGTGTAAGCGGTAAAGCCGCACAGAAAATTGGTGTTAAGCTGAAAGAGGTTTCAAAAAACCGTCAGGTTTTGTGCGTTACCCATTCGGCACAGGTTGCAGCTCTTTCCGATAATCAGTTACTTATCGCAAAACACACCGATAACGGTAGAACTTTCACTGAGGTTAAGCTTTTAAACGATGAAGAACGAATTTATGAAATAGCACGTATTATGTCTACCGACAAGGTGACAGACTTAATGCTTAAGAATGCCGAATGTATGTTAATAGACGGCAGAAAGATAAATTTCTGAAAGGAATAAACTATGACGACGCTACTTTTAAAGCTTTTTGTAAAAAACTTTGAAGACGTTAAAAATAAAGACGTAAGAAATTCTTACGGAAAACTATCGGGTATTGTCGGCATTATTGCCAACGTATTTTTGAGTGTCTGTAAGATTTTCTGCGGTATTATCTTTTCGAGTATGTCAATTATGGCTGACGGACTTAACAACCTTTCCGATGCTACTTCCTCGGTGGTTACCTTTATAGGATTTAAGCTTTCAGGACGTCCTGCAGACAAGGAGCATCCTTTTGGTCATGCAAGAATGGAATACGTGTCCGCACTTGCAGTATCGTTTTTTATAGTAATCGTTGGATTTGAGCTTCTGAGAACTTCAGTAGGAAAGATAATAAATCCTGTTCCTACCGTATTTTCAACGATTTCTGTTGTGGTGCTTATTATCTCGGCTTTAGTAAAGCTCTGGCTTTATTTCTTTAATAAAAAGATGGGTAAGCTTATTTCTTCAAACACTCTGGAAGCTACTGCAATCGACAGTCGAAACGACGTTATCGTAACTACGGCAGTTTTAATCTGTGGTATTATCATAAAGCTTACAGATTTCGTAATTCTCGATGCCGTTGCAGGACTTCTTATTTCTTTGTTCATTATGGTTTCGGGACTTAAACTTGCTAATGAAACATTAAGTCCGCTTTTAGGTGAAGCGCCTAATCAGGAGCTTGTTAACGATACTCTTAAAAGGCTTAAATGCTACGAGGGAGTTTTAGGCGTTCACGACCTTATGGTACACGATTATGGACCTGGAAGATGCTTTGCTTCGGTACACGTTGAGATGGATGCCAAACGTGATATTATGCTTTCACACGATATCTGTGACAATATTGAACGTGACTTTGCAAAAGAGGGGATGACACTCGTTGTTCACTTAGACCCCATAATCACTGACGATGAGGAAATTAACTCACTGAAAAGGATGACTGAGGATATCGTTTCGTCATTTAATCTGGGTCTTGGAATGCACGATTTCAGGGTTGTTAAGGGATATTCGCATACAAATCTCGTTTTTGATATCTCAGCTTCGTTTGACTGCAAAAAAACCGATGAAGAACTGAAAAGTATTATTGCAAAACGCATTTCGGATTACGACGAAAAACTTTTTGCCGTAATTGACGTTGACCGCATAGGAGGATAAGATATGTCAAAATCTGAATTTATTACGATTTTTAATCAGTGTATTGAAAGAAAAGGGGCAGACAAGCTTCTTGAATGGATTGAAAAGAGTGATTTCTTTACAGCCCCTGCAAGTACCAAGTTTCATCTTGCTAAGGAAGGCGGACTTTGTGAGCACAGTGTAAACGTGTATAAACGCCTTAAAAAGCTTGTCTACGACGAATACGGGGATAATTCTCCTTTTTCGGAAGAAGCTGTTGCAATCTGCGGACTTCTGCACGATATCTGCAAGGCTAACTGCTACAAGCAGGAAATGAGAAACGTTAAGGTTAACGGTGCGTGGGAACAGGTGCCTTACTACACCTTTGACGAGCAGTTGCCTTACGGTCACGGAGAAAAGAGCGTATTTATCATTGAAAGATTTATGCGTTTAAAGCTTGAAGAAGCATTTGCTATCAGGTATCATATGGGTGGATTTAATGCAATTCCCGGGGATTACAGTTTGTCAAGAGCATTTGAACAGTATCCTCTTTCCGTACTTACCCACGTTGCCGACCTTACTGCAACTTACCTTGACGAAAAAGCAAAAGATAACGAAGATTTTTAATTGAAAGGAAGATATAAAATGAAAGAAATTATTACAGCAAACGGAGCACCCGCTGCAGTTGGACCTTATTCACATGCAGTTAAAGTGGGAGATACGCTTTATACTTCAGGACAGATAGGTCTTGTGCCTGAAACGGGAGTTTTGGCAGAAGGCGGAATTAAAGCAGAAGCAGAACAGGCTATCAAAAACTTAGGCAAAGTTTTAAACGCTGCCGGAATGGATTACAAAGACGTTGTCAAGACGGTTTTATTCTTAGCGGACATTAACGATTTTGCAACTGTAAATGAAATTTATGCAGGATACTTCACAGAAAAACCTGCACGTTCCTGTGTTCAGGCAGGAGCACTTCCTAAAGGTGCTTTGTTTGAAATTGAAGCAATCGCAGTTAAATAGATTTAAAGCTCTCCGTCATAAACGGGGAGCTTTTTTCATATATATAAGCGGAGGTAATGTTTATGCACAATGATGATTTCAATACGCTTATAGAAAAATACAAGGCAGAAATGGAAAGGTATAAGCCTTATTACAACGGTAATGAACCTTCGTGCGGTTCAGAGAAGGGCAGTAATAAAGATCTTAGTGCCGTTCCGCCAATGGCGATGGAGGATTCGGTACCGCTTACCGACCCGAAAATTACCGAAGTTTCTGAAAATACTGTCAGGGAAAGTGAGGAATGGGAAACTGAAAGAGGAGGTATTAAGGTATACGCTTATACTGCAAGGCAGGGGCTACCCGTAGCAGATGCAAACGTTACGATTTCAAGAACGTTTGACGAAGGGGAAGTTTTACATATTTTTACAAAGACAAATATAAGCGGGGAAACTGACGTCTTTTTTCTACCTGCACCACCAAAAGAGTTGTCGCAGACAGAAGGAAATAAGCATCCTTATTCGACCTACAACATAAGAGTTGACGCTAAAGGATTTTATACGGTTGAAAATAAAAACGTTCCCGTTTTTGGCGGTGAAAACTCAGTTCAACCCGTTGAGATGATACCTATTCCGGAAAATGAAAACTCTATAAAAGAAAAAATTGTTTTTGAAAGCGAGAGTGCCGATTTATGACGGGAACGCCTTTCATACCCGAATATATAACAGTACATCTCGGAAAACCCGATGAATATGCCGAAAACGTGACGGTGACCTTTCCCGATTACATAAAAAACGTGGCTTCAAGCGAGATATATCCTACCTGGCCTGAAAGTGCATTAAGAGCAAATATATACGCTCAGGTTTCCTTTGCACTCAACAGATTTTACACTGAGTGGTACAGAAGCCGTGGCTATGATTTTGATATAACCAATTCCACTCAGTTTGACCAGAAATATATCCACGGCAGGGATATTTACGACAGTGTTTCAAGGATTGTTGACGAGCTTTTTAACGACTATATAAGGCGTCAGGGATTTGTTGAACCGCTTTTCGCACAGTTTTGTGACGGGATTAACGTTACCTGTAACGGACTTTCACAATGGGGAAGCGTTGACCTTGCAAACGACGGGTTAACGCCTTATGAAATACTCAAAAACTACTACGGTGACAATATTGATATAGTTTTCAATGCACCCGTAAATCTTCCCGAAAGCTCCTATGACGGTACGCCTTTAAGGCTTGGAAACGCGGGGAATGAGGTGCGTTCTTTACAGATAAGGCTTAACAGAATTTCAAGAAACTATCCTGCAATTCCTAAAATCAATCCCGTAAACGGAGTATTTAATTTGCAGACCGAATCTGCCGTAAAAGCATTTCAGCGGATTTTCGGACTTACAGAAGATGGAGTTGTAGGGAAGAGTACCTGGTACAGAATAGCGTATCTTTACGCTTCTGTTAAAAGACTCTCAGAACTTAATTCTGAAGGAATTAAGCTAAGCGAAATTTCAAAACAGTATACGACCTCGGTAAAAGAAGGGGATAGCGGAGAAAAGGTAAGAATTATGCAGTATTTTCTGTCTGCGGTTGCTAATTTCAATGAAGCTGTTCCGCCTGTTTCTGTCGACGGTGTTTTCGGAAACGCTACAAAAGAAGCCGTTATTGCTTTTCAAAAAGAATACGGGTTAAGTCCTGACGGAATCGTCGGAGAAAGTACCTGGAACGCATTATGGAGAAGTTATAAAGGGATTATTGACGTGCTTGAAACGGAAATTGTTATCCCTGATGCTTATCCCGGGACACCTTTAAAACAAGGTGACAGAGGTGATGACGTTGAAACCTTACAAAACTATTTGAGAACGATTGCTGATTATTTTCCGTCAATACCTAAAATTACCGCAACGGGATATTTTGGCGAGGATACAAAGAATGCAATACGTATTTTTCAGTCGATTTTCGGACTTACAGTCGACGGAATAGTTGGTGAAAACACATGGAACGCTGTTATTAGTCTTTACGAGGACGTTACAATCGGTTCGCAAAAAGTAAGCGGACAGTTCCCCGGATACGAAATTTCTTAGAGGTGATTAGGTTATGAACAACCCTGAAGACGTAAGAGAACTGCAAGGTTATCTCAGAATGATTTCAAGATATAAGAATAGTATTCCGCTTGTAATAATCGACGGAATTTACGGGGAAGAAACAAAAAACGCCGTAAAGGAATTTCAACGTAAAAATTCACTCCCCGTTACAGGGGTTGTCGATGAGAAAACCTGGGACTTAATTTATCTTGAATACCTGCAAATCGCTGAAAGTACGGGAAAACCCGTATGTATAGAAGCATTTCCGTCATCGGATTTTTTGCTTTCACCGGGGGCCGTAGGGGAAGAGGTTTACTTTTTACAGCTTATGCTTATTTCACTCGGGAATAAATTCAATAATATCCCGAAGCTTCCTTTAAGCGGAAGATACGAAAAAGAAACAATTGATGCTGTTAAAAAGTTTCAGGAGAAGTCGGGCAGAAAAGCAAATGGTCAAACCGACAATTTAACCTGGAATGAAATTACAAGAGCATATAACGTTCACAGTAAAAACGTTTATCCTAAGAGGTTTTAAGACTAAAACCTCTTATTTTTTGCGAAAAATATACTCTTTTCTACAAATTGCCCAAAAGATTGCCAAAAAATTTTAAATTTTCCTATATAAAAAAGTTTGCAAAACCTTTAAAAATTTTGTATAATAATATTAACAAAATAAAAATAAAGGGGAATGCGAAATGGATTCAATTCACGAAGTATCAATACCTGTCGGTATGTTAAGCCTGGTGGGAATGAAAGGTTGCGAGGAAGTTACCGGTAAAGTGGACAAGTATCTCGCAGAGTGGCGTGGTATGCGTCACGGAGAATTTTTAACAAACGGAGATTTTATCGGCTATTGCAGAGATTCTTACGAACTTAATGCAGTTTGCCCCAGATTTGGCTCAGGTGAAGCTAAGGGTACACTTAAAGAATCTGTTCGCGGACATGACCTTTTTATATTGGTTGACTGCTTTAACTACGGTGTTACATATAAAATGTACGGTAAAGACGTTCCTATGAGTCCTGACGACCATTATCAGGATTTAAAACGTATTATTGCTTCTGCAAGTGGCAAAGCAAGAAGAATCAACGTAATTATGCCTATGCTTTATGAAGGCAGACAGCATAAGCGTTCTTCAAGAGAATCTCTTGACTGTGCTTTGATGCTTCAGGAACTTGCAGGTATGGGTGTTGAAAACATTATTACTTTTGACGCTCACGATGCTCGTGTTCAGAATGCTATTCCTCTTAAAGGCTTTGAAAACGTTCAGCCTACATATCAGTTCCTTAAAGCTCTTGTAAAAAACGTTCCTGATATCGAATTTGATAAAGATAAAATTATGATCATCTCTCCCGACGAAGGCGGTATGTCCAGATGTATGTACTATTCTTCCGTTTTGGGTGTAGATCTCGGTATGTTCTACAAGAGAAGAGATTATTCCGTTATCGTAAACGGACGTAACCCCATCGTTGCTCACGAATTCCTCGGTACAGACGTTGCAGGTAAAGACCTTATTATCGTTGACGATATGATTTCTTCAGGTGAATCCGTACTCGATATCGGTGAAAAACTCAAAGCTAAAGGTGCTAACAGAATTTTTGTATGCACAACCTTTGGCCTTTTCACAGACGGACTTGAAAAATTTGATGCTGCTTACGAAAAAGGTTACATCACAAAAGTATTTACAACTAACCTTATTTACCGTACACCTGAGCTTTTAAGCCGTGAATGGTATGCTGAAGTGGATATGTCCAAATATATAGCTTATATTGTTGATAATCTTAATCATGACCAGTCTATCAGCAATCTTCTTAACCCCGTACACCGTATCCATAACCTTATCGAAAAAACACGCGAAAAGAAATCTAAATAATTTTATTCCCGTTCTTTGTAGAAAGAGCGGGAATATTTTTGTAAAAACTGTAAATTTTTTAAGATTATCTTTACTTTAACAAAAAGATATTGTAAAATAGATATAATGAATATTTGATGGGAGTGTTTTCCTTGGATCTTAAGTATAAAAGAATCCTTTTAAAATTAAGTGGTGAAGCTTTGGCAGGGGATAAAAAGTTCGGACTTGATTTCGATACTATCAATCCTATCTGTAAGGCAATCGCTGAATCCGCAAAGCTCGGTGCCGAGATCGGTATCGTTGTAGGTGGCGGTAACTTCTGGCGTGGCAGAAGCTCAGGAGCTATGGACAGAACGAGAGCCGACCATATCGGTATGCTTGGTACTGCTATGAACGCTTTAGCTGTTGCAGACGCACTTGAAGAACAGGGCGTTACAGTAAGAGTGCAGACCGCTATTTCTATGCAGCAGGTTGCTGAACCTTATATTAGAAACCGTGCAGTACGCCATCTTGAGAAGGGCAGAGTAGTAATTTTCGGTTGCGGTACGGGTAACCCATTCTTCTCAACCGATACTGCAGCATCTTTAAGAGCTGCCGAAATTGAAGCCGACGTAATCTTTAAAGCTACTATGGCTGACGGAGTTTACGACAAAGACCCCAACAAGTACTCCGATGCCGTTAAATACGATACTGTAACTTGCAGTGAAGTACTTGCTAAAAACTTAGGCGTTATGGATTCCACAACCGCTTCGATGTGCAAGGATAACGGAATACCTATTTTGGTATTCAATCTTAAAAACCCTCAGAATATTGTTGATGCAGTTAAAGGTGAAAATGTGGGAACTGTTGTAATTCCCGAATAAGAAAGGATAGATAACTATGAGAGAAACACTTAAAAAATACGATGAAAAGATGAATAAATCCGTTGAGGCACTCGGTAAAGAACTTGCTGCAATCCGTGCAGGTCGCGCTAATCCCGGTGTTCTTGATAAAATTCAGGTGGATTACTACGGAGTACCTACTCCCATCAACCAGATGGCAGCTGTTTCCGTGCCTGATGCACGTACACTTATGATTCAGCCATGGGATGCTTCCACTTTGAAAGCTATTGAAAAAGCAATAAATGAATCCGATATCGGAATCAACCCCAACAATGACGGTAAAGCTATAAGGCTCAGCTTCCCTCCGCTCACAGAGGAACGCAGAAAAGATTTGGCTAAAGAAATCCGCAAATACGGTGAAGATGCAAAGGTTGCAGTTCGTAACAGTCGCCGTGATGCTATTGATAAAATCAAAGCAATGCTCAAAGCTAAAGAAATCACCGAAGATGACGTAAAAGACGGTGAAAAGGATGCACAGAAGTCCACAGACAAATACTGTGAAGAAATTGACAAAATGATTTCTGCTAAAGAAAAAGAGATCATGGAGCTTTAATATGTCTGAAAATATGAATTTACCTTCTCATATAGGCGTTATTATGGATGGTAACGGCAGGTGGGCAAAAAAACGCGGACTTCCGCGTAAATTCGGACATCGTACAGGTGCTGAAACCTTCCGTACTATTGCAAGATACGCTAATAAAATTGGCATACCCTATATGACGATGTATGTATTTTCTACCGAAAACTGGGTACGCCCAAAAGACGAAATTGACGGTATTTTAAAGATTTTACGTAACTATCTCGATGAGATGGATGCATATATCAAGGAAAATATCAAGGTTCGTTTTTTAGGCGACCTTTCGGTTTTTGACGAAGATATTCAAAGTAAAATGAAAAGGGCAGAGGAGACAAGCAAAAACGCTACGGGGCTTTGTCTTAACCTTGCTATCAACTACGGCGGACGTAACGAAATCACAAACGCTGCACGAAATCTTGCAAAGATGGTAGCAGATGGCAAAATTACCCCCGAGGATATCAACGAAGAGATGTTAAGTAAATCACTTTACACCGAAGATATGCCTGACGTTGACCTTATTATCCGTCCAAGTGGGGAATACAGACTCTCAAACTTTTTAATCTGGCAGTCTGCTTATGCTGAATACGTTTTTATGGATAATATTCTCTGGCCTGACTTTAAACCTGCCGATCTGGATGCGGCAATCGAAGAATACAACAGAAGAAACCGACGTTTCGGTGGAGTATAATATGAAACAACGTATTATTACCGGGGCTTTAGCTCTTATTGTATTGGTTGCGGCGCTTTTTTGCTACAATACAATTATTTTCAATATCTTTATCTCTTTAATCGGTTCGATTGCAGTGTATGAGCTTTTGCACAGTACTTCTCTTGTTAAAAACAAGATTTTGCTTGTGTCTTCATTTGTTTACGCACTTATCGTTCCGTTTTTTGAGGTAGTTGAAAACAGATATCTTTCTATTTACATAACCGTTTTGTTTATAGCAGTTTTGTTCGGTGCGCTTCTTTGTTGTCACGATACTGTAAAATTTGAAGAAGTTGCGGTTTCTTTTTTCTTTTCACTGGCAGTTCCCGTAGCTTTTTCTATGACGGTTTTACTGCGTGATTATAAAGTTCACGGAATATTCTATACCGTACTTATCTGTGCAGCTGCATGGCTTACCGATACGGGTGCGTATTTTGTCGGATGTGCTTTCGGTAAACATAAACTCGCTCCCGTAATCAGTCCTAAGAAAACTGTCGAAGGGGCAGTAGGAGGACTCAGTTTTTCTGTTATTCTCTTTATTGTTTTATGTGTTGGTTACAAAGCACTCGTAGAAAACAAAGGCATTGTAATTGAAATAAACTATTTATATGCCGTTATTACAGCGCTTGTCTGCTCTGCCGTAGGAATGGTAGGCGATCTGACAGCTTCTGTCATCAAACGACAGACAGGTATTAAAGACTATGGCAAAATTTTACCGGGTCACGGTGGTATAATGGACAGATTTGATTCATTTATCTTTGTGGCACCGACACTTTATCTTTTAACAGGAATAATTCCCATAATAAAATAACGGAGGCTTTTTATGAAGAAGTTATCCATCTTAGGCTCAACGGGTTCTATTGGAACTCAGGCACTTACGGTCTGTGAAGCAAATAACTTTACAGTAGTCAGTTTAGCCGCTAACCGCAATGAAAAGCTTTTAGAAGAACAGACGAGACGCTACAACCCGAGCCTCGTCTGTATTTACGATGAAAGTTGTTACAAAAGCTTTAAGGACCGTGTTTGCGACCTTGATATAAAGGTTGTAACGGGTATTGAAGGTCTTTGTGAGGCGGCAAGCGTATCAGAGGCTGATACTGTTTTGAACGCAGTAAGCGGAATGATTGGTTTAAGACCCACACTTACTGCAATTGAATGCGGAAAAGATATAGCACTCGCCAACAAGGAAACCCTTGTAACGGGTGGCGAACTCGTTATGAGAAGGGCAAAAGAAAAAAACGTAAAGATTTTGCCCGTTGACAGTGAACATTCTGCAATTTTTCAGTCTTTAAACGGATATCACAACTGTAAAGTGAATAGAATATTATTAACGGCTTCAGGCGGACCTTTTTTCGGCAAAACAAAAGAGGAGTTAAAACATATCACCAAGGCTGATGCCTTAAAGCATCCCAACTGGGATATGGGAGCTAAGATTACTATCGACTCATCCACAATGATGAACAAAGGTCTTGAGCTTATCGAGGCTTACTGGCTTTTTGACGTTGAGCCTGAAAATATCGAAGTTGTGGTGCACAGAGAAAGTATTATTCATTCTCTTGTTGAATACGAGGATTTTTCTGTTATTGCACAGCTTGGTGTACCTGATATGAAAATTCCTATTCAGTATGCGTTAACGTATCCTGAAAGAACAGTATGTCCCACGAAACAACTTAATTTATGGGACGTTAAGAACTTAACTTTCCATAAACCTGATGAGGATACCTTTACTGCACTCAAAGTAGCAAAAGAAGCTATAAGAAAAGGGAAGCTTTATCCTACTTTGATGAATTGTTGCAACGAGGCTGCAGTTGACCTTTTCTTAAAAGAAAAGATATCCTATCTTGATATTTTTGAGCTTAATGAAAAGTCGTTGTTACTCGACGGTGATAAGGAGATTACTATAGAGAATATTCTCGAAGCTGAAAAACTGGCGCGTGAATTCGTATATTCATCCATTTCTTAAGAAAGGACGCTTTTTGAATGCAAACTTTTCTTAATATACTTTTAACGCTTATCATCTTTCTTGTGATTATTATAATTCACGAGTTCGGGCATTTTATTGCCGCAAAGATGTGTAACGTTAAGGTAAACGAGTTTTCAATAGGTATGGGTCCTCAGATTTTCAGAAAACGTGGTAAGGAAACTCTTTACTCGGTAAGAGCATTTCCGATTGGCGGTTTTGTGAGTATGGAAGGGGAGGATTCCGCTTCCGATGACCCCAGAGCATTTCGTAACCAGAACGTTTTAAAACGCATTTTTATCATTGTTGCAGGGGCTTTTATGAACCTTGTACTCGGGTTTCTTGTAATTACTCTGCTTACTGTTACAACTGATAAACTCGCAAGTAATACAGTGTCTACCGTCAAGGAAAACTCTCTTATTTCACAAAGCGGTATCAGACCTGACGATACCATTTTAAAAGTAAACGACAGACGTATTTTTATTGCAACTGATATAAGTTACGAGTTTGCACATGATGCTGACCGCGACGTTTCAATGGTAATAAGAAGAAACGGTGAAAAAATAACTCTTGATGCTGTTAAGTTTGACCCGTCACAAGGTATAGGATTTACTGTAAAACCTATTAAAAAAACCTTTTCAAACGTTATTATTTATTCTTTAAGGCATACTGCTTGTATCGGTAGACTTATCTGGGTATCAATTATAGATTTAGTCACGGGCAAAGCGTCGGTAAATGATTTATCGGGTCCCGTCGGTATGACTCAGGTTGTTGGGGATGCCGCTAAAATAGGGCTTCCGAATCTTACACTGTTACTCGCTTTTATAACGATAAACGTCGGTATTTTCAATATTCTGCCCGTTCCTGCACTTGACGGCGGAAGGCTTTTATTTTTGATAATAGAAGCAATAAGGAGAAAACCTGTAAAACCCGAACATGAAGGGTATATCCATTTTATAGGCTTTGCGCTTGTGATTCTTCTGATGATTTTTGTGACGTTTAACGATATTTTAAAACTTATAAAATAACCGCCTTTTTAGACGGTTATTTTTTTATGTACCATAAAAAGGATATCAGATTTGTTAAAATAATTTATGTGAAAAATATTTTAAAAAAGGGGTGAAAAATTCAATAAAGTATGGTATAATTATTTTATATGCGAAAATTTATTGGAAGCGGTGATTTTTAATGAGAAAAGTAACTCCCGTAAAGCTTAAAAATTTAACTTTCGGTGACGGAAATATCTACATTCAGTCGATGCTCAACACAAAGAGTACAGACGTTGAAGCAAGTGTTTTACAGGCAAAAGCCTTAGAGAATGCAGGATGCCAGATTGTAAGGGCAGCTATCCCCGATAAGGATGCATTAAAGCTTATTCCTGCTATCAAAGAAAAGGTAAATATTCCGCTTGTTGCAGATATTCATTTTGATTACCGTCTTGCTCTTGAATCGGTGGCTATGGGGATTGATAAAATCCGCTTAAATCCAGGTAACATCGGTGACGACAGCAGAGTAAAGGAAGTTGCACTTGCCTGTAAGAGGGCAGGAGTGCCTATCCGTATTGGTGTAAACTCAGGCTCTGTTGAAAAGAGTATTCTTGCAAAATACGGTGCTCCCACTGCCAAAGCACTCGTTGAAAGCGGACTTTACCACGCAAGACTTTTAGAAAAATTTGATTTTAACGATATCGTAATCTCTATTAAATCTTCAAACGTTAAGACAATGGTTGAGGCCTACAGAATTTTAGCCCAAAAATGCAGTTACCCTTTGCATCTTGGAGTTACTGAAGCAGGTACTGAAAGAATGGGCCTTATCAAGTCCTCAGTCGGTATCGGAAGCCTTTTGCTTGACGGAATAGGGGACACGATAAGAGTTTCCCTTACAGCAGACCCTGTAAGGGAGATAGCTGCTGCCCGTGATATCTTAAAGAGTATCGGGCTTGTAAAAGCACCTGAAATTGTTTCTTGTCCTACCTGTGGAAGAACAAGAATTGACCTTATTTCTCTTGCAAATCAGGTTGAAGAAAAGCTTCAGGGGTTTGATAAGCCTATAAAGGTTGCCGTTATGGGATGCGTAGTAAACGGCCCAGGGGAAGCCAAAGAAGCCGATATCGGTATTGCCGGTGGGGATAACTGTGGCGTTATCTTCAAAAAGGGTGAAATTTTAAGAAAAGTACCTGAAAATGAAATTTTAGACGAACTTATGAAAGAAATAGAAAAACTTTAAAGGAGTAAATAACGTGCCTGAAAGAAAACTTACAGCCATTTTCGGCGAATATATAAAAGAGCCGTTACTGAGTATTTTTAAAGACTGCGAAGTTTTAAGAATAAATATCAATGCTGAGGAACGTAAAATTGTTGCTGAAGTAAAAAGTATTACGGTTTTAAAGCCTGAAGATATTTGGGAATGTCAGCGTATGATTGCTGAAAATGCAGGGATTAACGAAGTAAAGCTTATTTTGAAATATACTCCCGATACGTTAAACGACAACTGCTTTGACTCACTTGTTACAGAGCTTAAAAGCGTTTGTGCAATAGTAAACGGATTTTTCGAGGGAGCTACTGCTTCCTTTGATGAAGATGTGTTACATATCTCTCTTAAAAACGGTGGAAAATCTATGCTTTTAAGAGGGGGAGCTGATAAACAGCTTGAAAAGATAGTTTTTGAACATTTTTCAAAAGCTATAAAGGTTCAGTTTGAAGGGGTAGAGGAGATTAACCCTGCTGATATTCCTGAACCTCCCGTAATGCGTGTCAAGGAACTGCCTCCACCTCCCAAAGCACCCGTAAATGACCGACCTTTCTTTGTCGGAAACGGTGGCGGTTTTAAACGCAATACCGCCGTTAAAGACGAACCTACAGAGGTTACCATTGATTTTACAGGTATGCAGTTTTCAAACGAAGGGGCAATGCTTTTAAAGGGTAAAAAGATTACCGATAAACCTATTGCCCTGAGGGAAGTTAACCCGATGAGCGGAACTGTTACGGTATGGGGGGATATCTTTGCTACCGACAGCCGTGTCACACGTGATGGTACCAAGGTTATTTTAACTTATAACTTTACCGACTACACTTCCTCTAATACTATGAAAATCATTGACGACGTCAAAAAACAGGAAAAGTACGATTGCCTTAAAAAAGGTGCTACAATTCTTATTAAAGGTGACGTTGTAGACGATAAATACGATAAGGAAATTTCTATAAAGCCTTACGATATTATGACAGTTAAAAAGGTCGAAAAGAAAGACGATGCCGAAATCAAACGTGTTGAACTTCACTGTCATACAAAAATGTCAATGATGGACGGCGTTGCCGAAGCTTCCGATATCATTAAGACGGCATATAAATGGGGACATAAGGCAATTGCTATCACCGACCACGGCGTTGTTCAGGCTTTCCCTGAAGCTATGAAATGCGTTGACGGAATAAGAAAAGACGGCGGAGATTTTAAGATAATTTACGGCGTTGAAGATTATTTTGTAAACGACTGCATTACCGCCGTTAACGGAAATGGTGACGAAAGTTTTGACGGGGAATTTATAGTTTTTGACGTTGAAACAACGGGTCTTTCTGCTAAAAATGACAGACTCACTGAAATCGGTGCGGTGCTCATTAAAAACGGTGAAATCGTTGAACGTTTCAATACCTTTGTAAATCCCGAACGTCCTATTCCGCCTAAAATCTCGGAGCTTACCTCGATTACAGACGATATGGTAAAGGATGCACCTCTTGACTCTGAAGCTTTGAAATCATTTATAGAGTTTGCAGGTACAAGACCCCTTATTGCTCATAACGCGTCCTTTGATATGGGCTTTATGAAGGCGTGTGCAGAGCGTTACGGAATAGAATTCAAATACACTTCTATTGATACTTTAGTCCTTTCAAGAAGTCTTTATCCCGAGCTTTCAAAGCATAAGCTTGATATTATTGCAAAGCATCTTGAACTGCCTGAATTTAACCACCACAGAGCCTGTGATGACGCTGAGATACTCGCACATATCTTTATAAAAATGCTTGAAAAGCTTAAAGCGGATAGCGACATTGACAGTATTTCAAAAATTAATACTTCAATAGCAGGTAACGACCCGAAACAGCTTAAAAGCTACCACCAGATTATCTTAGTCAAGAACAGAGAAGGGCTTAAAAACCTTTATAAGCTCGTTTCTTTTGCTCACGTCAAATATTTCCACCGCCATCCCCGTACACCTAAATCCGAGATTATGAAGCACCGTGAGGGACTTTTAATCGGAAGTGCGTGTGAGGCAGGTGAGCTTTTCCATGCAATTGTTGACGGAAAAAGCTTTGATGAGCTTTGTGAAATTGCATCATTTTATGATTATCTTGAAATTCAACCTATCGGCAACAACGAATTTATGCTTGCAAGTGGTCAGGCAACAGACCGTAGTCAGCTTGAGGAATTCAACAAAACCATTGTTGCTATCGGTGAAAAGCTTGGAAAACCCGTTGTAGCTACGGGTGACGTTCATTTCTTAAAGCCTGAGGACTCAATTTTCAGGGCAGTGCTTATGGCAGGTATGGGCTTTAAGGATGCCGACCAACAAGCTCCTTTGTATCTTCGTACTACCGACGAAATGCTCAAGGAATTTGAGTATCTCGGTGAAAAGAAAGCTTATGAAGTTGTCGTTGAAAACCCGAATAAAATTGCCGATATGATAGACCCTGACGTCCGTCCCATTCCGAAAGGAACTTTCCCTCCAAATATCGAGGGAGCAGACGATGAACTAAGACAGATTACCTGGGCAAGAGCCGAAAAGATGTACGGCAAAAATATGCCTGATATCGTTAAAAATCGCTTACAGCGTGAGCTTGATTCTATTATCAACCACGGATTTGCAGTACTTTATATGATTGCACAAAAGCTCGTGCATTACTCCGAAGAACACGGATATTTAGTAGGCTCACGAGGTTCGGTAGGCTCATCGTTCGTGGCTACGATGGCAGGTATTTCGGAAGTAAATCCACTTGCACCTCATTACGTTTGTCCCGAATGTCAGTGGAGTGAATTCTTCACAAAAGGGGAGTACGGCTCAGGTTTTGACCTGCCCGAAAAGAACTGTCCTGAGTGTGGTGCGAAGCTTATTCAGGACGGACACGATATCCCGTTTGAAACTTTCCTTGGTTTTGACGGCGATAAAGAGCCTGATATCGACCTTAATTTCTCGGGTGAATACCAGAGTTACGTGCATAAATACACCGAAGAACTTTTCGGCTCCGACCACGTATTTAAAGCGGGTACAATCTCGACCGTTGCAGAAAAAACTGCCTTTGGTTTCGTACTTAAGTATCTTGAAGAACGTGGAAAGGTCATCCACAAATCGGAAGAACTCCGTCTTGCAAAGGGATGTGAGGGTGTTAAACGTACCACGGGTCAGCACCCGGGCGGTATGGTAGTTATTCCTTCCGATTACGAGGTTTACGATTTCTGTCCCATTCAGCATCCTGCTGATAAATCGGACTCTGATATCCTTACCACTCATTTCGACTTCCATTCACTTCACGATACCATCTTAAAGCTTGACGAACTCGGACACGATGTTCCGACCCTGTATAAGCATATCGAGGATATGACAGGGGTCAAAGTTATGAACGTTTCAATGAGTGACAAGAAGGTTATTTCACTCTTTACTTCAACTGAAGCTCTCGGAGTTACTCCTGATGAAATCTTCAGTAATACCGGTACTTTGTCACTTCCTGAAATGGGTACGCCTTTCGTAAGGGGAATGCTTGAAGAAGCTCAACCCAAAACCTTTGCCGACCTTTTGCAGATTTCAGGACTTTCCCACGGTACCGACGTATGGCTCGGTAACGCAAAAGACCTTATTGACCAGAAAATCTGCACAATTTCCGAAGTTATCGGTACCCGTGACAGCATTATGACTTATCTTTTGCATAAGGGTCTTGAACCTAAACTTGCATTTAAGATTATGGAAATTACCAGAAAAGGTAATGCGGCGAAGCTTCTCACTGAGGAAATCGTTCAGGATATGCTTGACCACGACGTTCCGCAGTGGTACGTTGACAGTTGCTTTAAAATCAAGTATATGTTCCCGAAAGCCCATGCGGCGGCTTACGTTATTGCCGCTATAAGACTCGGTTGGTACAAGGTTTATTATCCTCTTGAATACTATGCAGCATTCTTTACGGTACGTGGCGGTGACCTTGAGGCCGAAACTGCCGTTGCAGGTAAGGCGGCTTGTCGCGCAAGACTTACTCAGCTTCGTGATATGGAGCGTTCTGTTAAAGAAGAAGACGTTTACAACACACTTATGATTATTAACGAAATGCTTTGCAGAGGATATGAATTCTTGCCCGTTGATTTGTTTAAATCCCACGCTACCAAATATATTATTGAAGACGGTAAAATCCGTCTGCCGTTTACAGCGCTTAAAGGTCTTGGTGAAGCGGCGGCAAGAGGATTGCAGGAAGCAGGGGAGCAGGGTGCTTACATCTCTGTTGACGAAGTGCAGACCCGTTCAGGCGTTTCAAAATCGGTAATCGAAATGCTTGAGGAGGCAGGAGCACTCGAAGGACTTCCGAAAACAAGCCAGATGACCTTCTTTTAATGACAAACTGACCAAAGGGTAGCTATTATCACTATACTTTGTTGTAATTCTTTATGAATTTTGCTAAAAACATTGACAATTGTACTTTATTGTGTTACTATGTTAGCATACTAAAGTGAAAGGGCTAAATAATTATGTTAAAAAACAGGCTGATTACCCCTGAGGGTACACGCGATACGTTGTTTGAAGACTGTATTGCAAGAAGAAAAACCGAAAAGTGCTTAAAGGAATTATTCGTATCAAGAGGATATTCCGAGGTGGTAACTCCCGGTATTGAATTTTACGATGTTTTCAATTCTCCCGAGCATGGTATTCCTCAGGAAAGAATGTATAAACTTACTGACCTTAAAGGACGTATTCTTACAGTACGCCCCGACCTTACTATGCCTATTGCAAGACTTGCGGCAACAAGATTAAAAGGTCATACTTTACCTTTCAGACTGTTTTATAACCAGAGTGTATATATGATTAACCCTGCACTCAGCGGAAGAAGTGACGAGGTAGTTCAGGCGGGTATCGAGCTTATCGGTGCAGGCCCCGGTAAAACTGACCTTGAGGTTATCGCTACTGCGGCAGAGGCTTTAGAAGCTTGTGGGGTTACTGATTACCGAATTGAAATCGGTCATATCGGATTTTTTAATTCGCTTATCAAAAAACTTAATATCCCCGAAGAAGAAAAGGATGAAATCAGATTTTTAATTGAATCCAAAAACTATCCTGCATTGAATGACAAGCTTGATAAATACGAAAACCGCGAAGTAGCTTCCGCTTTAAAAGCACTTCCTGCTTTGTTTGGTGGGGAAGAAGTCTTCAAAAAGGCAAAAGAACTCTTTAACGGCAAGGAACTCAATTACCTTAAAAAGCTCTACAAAGACTTAAAACAGTTAGGCTTTGCCGATAAGATTTCTCTTGACCTTGGTATCGTTACAAGAAACGATTACTATACTGGTATCGTTTTTAAAGGCTATCTTAAAGGTTTTGGAAGTACCGCACTCGTTGGCGGAAGATACGACTCACTTTTATCCGATTACGGGGTAAATCTTCCTGCTGTCGGTTTCGGTATCGACGTTGATGCAGTTGCAGGTATGATGGATTTTGAAAGCAACAAGCTTGAGCCTTCCGACGTACTTATTTTCCCTGAAGAAGGATATGAAGTAAAGGCACTTATGCAGATTAAACGCCTTACCGATATGGGATTTAAAGCCGAACTTTCGGTATTTGATACCTTTGAGGAATCCCAGAAATACGCTAAGGAAAAAGGCATTGAAAATATTTATATTGTTCGTGAAGATATCGTGGAGGTGAAGGCATGAGCAAGTTTACAAGACCTATACGCATCGCCCTCACAAAAGGCAGACTTGAAAAAGATACCGTTGCAATTTTTGAAAAGCTTGGTTATGACTGTGACGAGCTTATAAACAAGGGAAGAAAGCTTATCTTACAGATTCCCGATAAAAATATTGAAGTTGTCCTTGCTAAGGCGGCTGACGTTATCACCTACGTTGAACACGGCGTATGCGACATCGGTGTTGTGGGTAAGGATACCATTATGGAGCATGGCGGAAGCTTTTTTGAGGTTGCTGATTTAGGCTTTGGAAAATGTAAATTCGCACTCGCAGTTAAAAAAGGCTCTGATTTTTACAGTGGTTACAATATCAAACGTATTGCTACTAAATACCCGAACGTTGCAAGAGAATACTTTGCCGAAAAGGGTATGGATATTGAGATTATTAAAATCGAAGGTTCTGTGGAACTTGCACCCCTCGTTGGACTTTCCGATGGTATTATTGATATCGTTGAAACGGGTACAACGCTTAAAGAAAACGGACTTGAAGTTTCCGAAGACGTAGCCTACATCTCGGCAAGACTTATCGTAAATACGGCTTCTATGAAACTCAGAAAAGAAGAGCTTGAAAGCTTCATTGACGATATCCAGAAAGGTGCTAAAAAATAGGAGGAAATAAGATGTTACCAATTGTCAAAGCAAACGGTAAAGACGAAAAAGAGTTTTTAAACTCGCTTCGTTCAAGAAGCGGTGAGGTTGACAGAAAGGTTACCGCCATCGTTTCTGAAATTATAGAAAACGTGAGAACAAACGGAGATAAAGCCGTTTGCGAATATACTTTAAAATTTGACGGAAAGCTTCCACCTGCGATTGAAGTTTCAAGGGAAGAAATTAACGATGCTCTCACAAACGCTGATGAAAGCTTTGTTACGGCACTTCTCAATGCTCAGGAAAATATCGCAGACTTCCACAATCGACAGAAACAACAAAGCTTTATTAATCCTAAGGATAACGGCGTTATTTTAGGACAGAGAATAAGAGGACTTGAAAGGGTAGGACTTTACGTTCCCGGTGGCACTGCTGCATATCCTTCTTCCGTTTTAATGAACGCAATTCCCGCTAAAATTGCAGGAGTTAAGGAAATCGTTATGGTTACTCCTCCCACGAAAGAGGGTAAAGCTAACCCTGATATCTTAGTTGCCGCCGCTATCTGTGGTGTTGACAGGGTATTCTTGCTCGGTGGTGCTCAGGCGGTTGCCGCTTTAGCATACGGCACTGAAACTGTTCCTAAGGTTGACAAAATCGTTGGCCCCGGTAACATTTTTGTTGCTACTGCAAAGAAGCTTCTTTACGGCTTTGTTGATATTGATATGATTGCAGGACCGAGTGAAATCCTCGTAATGGCAGATTCTACTGCAGATCCTAAGTTTTTGGCAGCTGATATGATGAGTCAGGCAGAACACGACGTTTTAGCTTCTTCTATTATGGTTACAACCGATGAAAATATTGCAAAAGAAACTGTAAAGGAACTTGCTTTACAGGTTGAAAACCTTTCAAGACGCGATATTATTAAGAGATCTCTTGCAGATTTTGGTGCTATTATCGTTTGCGACAATAAGGAAAAAGCAATTGAACTTGCAAATGAAATTGCGCCCGAGCATCTTGAAGTTATGATGGAAAATCCGATGGAATATATCGGTAAACTTGACAATGCAGGTTCTATTTTCCTTGGAAAATACGCTCCTGAGCCTCTCGGTGACTATTACGCAGGTCCTAACCACGTTCTACCTACAAGCGGTACTGCAAGATTTTTCTCACCGCTTTCGGTTGATGCATTCATCAAGAAAACAAGCTATATTTACTACACTGAGGATGCTTTGCGTGAAGCTCACGATGATATCGTTACATTGGCAGAAAAAGAGGGTCTTACAGCCCATGCAAATTCTATAAAGGTGCGTTTTTAATGAATTATAATCTTTGTGATAAAGTAAAGAATTTAACTCCGTATGACCCGCTTCAGGGGGACTATGAATTAAGACTTGACGCTAATGAAAGTTATCTTTCTTTAAGCGATGAGCTTCTTTGTAAGGTTGCAAAAGCAGTTAAAGAGGCTTCTTTTAACCGTTATCCCGACCCGTATGCCGTAAAGCTTTGCAAGGCTTTTGCAGATTATTACGATATTGATGCCGATTTGGTTACTGCAGGTAACGGCTCGGATGAGCTTATCGGTCTTATAACGGGTGCTTTACTTCAAAAAGGGGAGAAAATTCTCACCCTGAAACCTGATTTTTCTATGTATCGTTTTTATGGGGATATCTACGAAAACCCCGTTTTAGTGCTCGAGAAAAACGATGACCTTACGGTAGACGTAAAAAAGGTTATCGAAAAGGCTAATGCGGAGGACGTAAAGCTTGTTATCTTCTCAAACCCGTGTAATCCTACTTCTCTCGGTATTTCTAAAGATGAAGTAAGAGATATTATCAAAAACGTTAACGCTCTGGTGGTTTTAGACGAGGCTTATATGGATTTCTGGGATGAAAGCTTACTTTCCGAAGTAAATGATTATTCCAATCTCATTATCCTTAAGACTTGTTCTAAGGCTATCGGAATGGCGGCTTTACGCGTAGGCTTTGCAGTTGCCAATAAAACGATAACCAATGCTTTAAAGGCTGTTAAATCGCCATATAACGTAAACAGTATTTCCCAGGAAATTGCCGCAACCGTACTTTCCGATAAGGATTTTCTTAAAAAGTGCGAAGCTAAGCTTATTGCTTCTGCAAACTATCTTAAAGAGGAAATTCAAAAATTCACCTGCTTTGAAAAGGTTTATGACAGTAAAACTAACTTTGTCTATATAAAAACAGACAAGGCTAAGGAAATTTATGAAGAACTTTTAAAACGAGGTATTGCAGTGAGATGTTTCGGTAACGCTTTGCGAATTTCAACCGATTCTATCGAAAACAACAAGCTACTTATTGAAAACCTTTACGATATCACGAAAGGATAAACTTTTATGAGAACAGCAACTGTAAAACGTAAAACCAAAGAAACTGATATCGAGATTAATTTAAATCTTGACGGAAGTGGAAAAACTGATATCTCAACGGGTGTCGGATTTTTCGACCATATGCTTACTGCACTTGGTATGCACGCAGGTTTTGACCTTTCTGTTAAAGTTATCGGTGACCTTGAGGTTGACTGCCACCACACAATTGAAGATACCGGTATCGTTTTAGGTGATGCGCTTTTAAAGGCTATGGGGGATACTCCCGTTGAACGTTACGGATTTTTCTTCCTTCCTATGGACGAGGCTTTAGGCTTTGCCGCGCTCGACTTATGTATGAGACCTTATTTTAAGTTTGACTGCGAGTTCAAAGCAGATAAAGTGGGGGATATGGATACCCAGATGTTTGAGGAGTTTTTCAGGGCGTTTGCTTTTAACGGAAAGATGACGCTTCATATGGAATGTTGTTATGGAAGTAACGACCATCACAAGGCGGAGGCACTCTTTAAGGCACTCGCACATTCTTTGAAAATTGCCCTTGTTCCCAAAGCTAATATTCTCAGTACGAAAGGTGTACTTTAATGATAACTATAATCGACTACGGTGCAGGTAACCTTTTCTCGGTACAGAATGCACTCAACTATTTAGGTATTGAAAATACCGTTTCCAAGGAAGCAAAAGACATCGAAAAGGCTGATGCTTTGATTTTGCCCGGTGTAGGTGCTTTTCCTAAGGCTATGAAGATGCTTGAAAGCACGGGACTTATTTCGGTTATCAAAGAAAACATCGAAAAGAAGCCTCTTTTGGGAATTTGCCTTGGAATGCAGATGCTTTTTGAAGAAAGTGAAGAATTTGAAACCACCAAAGGGTTAGGATTTATCGAGGGCAAGATTGACAAAATTGTTTGTCCTTATAAAATCCCTCATATGGGTTGGAACAGTCTTGAGATTACTCAAAATTCTCCGCTTTTAAAAGGTGTAAATGAAGGGGAAAGTGTTTACTTTGTACATTCATTTATGGCGTATACCGATAAGGAAAATATCTCTGCACAATGTGACTACGGCATCAAGGTTCCTGCACTTGTGGAGAGAAATAACGTATTCGGCGCTCAGTTCCATCCTGAAAAGAGTGGAGAAACGGGACTTCAGATATTAAAGAATTTCTATAAACTTACGAGGGACTAATATGATTATTTTACCTGCTATTGACATTAAAGACGGCAACTGCGTACGCCTTTATAAAGGCGATTTTGCTACCGTTCACAAGGTAGCTGAAAATCCGCTTGAAGCGGCTTTGAATTTTGAGAGTGACGGTGCTTCTTACCTTCATATGGTTGATCTTGACGGCGCTAAGGATGCTACTCCCAAAAATGCAGAAATCTTTACGGAAATTGCTAAGAAAACTTCTCTTAAGGTGGAAGTAGGCGGCGGTATCAGAACACTTGATACTGTCGAATACTATCTCAAAAACGGAATTTACAGAGTTATTTTAGGCTCTGTTGCAGTTAAAAACCCTGAGCTTGTAAAGAATGCCGTAAAAGAATACGGTGAAAAAATCGTCGTTGGAATTGATGCTAAAAACGGAATGGTTTCTGTTGAAGGATGGCTTGATTCTTCCGAAGTCCACTACATTTCACTTGCAAAAGAGATGTCGGATATCGGTGTTAAGAATATTATTTTTACCGATATTGCAAAAGACGGTACTCTTGAAGGGCCAAATTTAGAACAGCTTAAAATGATTAATGAAGCTACTTCTTCAAACATCATTGCAAGTGGCGGTATCAAGGATATCAATGATATTCATAATCTCAAAAAGATTTCAGTTTACGGCGCTATCTGCGGTAAGAGTCTTTACGAGGGTACCCTTAACCTTAAAGAAGCGTTAGAGGTGGCAAAATGTTAAATAAAAGAATTATCCCTTGTCTTGACGTAAAAGACGGCAAGGTTGTAAAAGGAATTAACTTTGTTGGTATCAAAGACGTAGGAGACCCCGTAGAATGTGCAAAGATGTACAACGAACAAGGGGCAGACGAGATAGTTTTTCTTGATATCACGGCAACCTATGAAGCAAGAAAAACCATTGTAGATATCGTAAGAGACACTGCGAAAGAGGTATTTGTTCCATTGACTGTCGGTGGAGGTATTTCCACCATTGACGATTTTTCTACTCTTTTAAGAGCAGGTGCTGATAAAGTAAGTGTAAACTCTGCCGCTATCAAAAATCCTATGCTTATCAAGGAAGCTGCCGACAAATTCGGAAGTCAGTGCGTAGTTGTTGCAATTGACGGCAAAAAGATGGATGACGGAAGTTACCACGTCTTTATCGCAGGTGGAAGAATTGATACCGGTGTTGACGTAATTGAATGGGCAAAGAAAGCCTGTGAACTTGGGGCAGGGGAGATACTCCTTACTTCTATGGATGCCGACGGCACAAAACAAGGTTTTGACCATGATATGTTAAATGCCGTATGCAAGGTTGTAAACGTTCCCGTTATCGCTTCAGGCGGTTGCGGATGCCTTGAACATTTCTCCGAGCTTTTTGAACAGACCGACTCCGATGCGGCACTTGCGGCTTCACTTTTCCATTACAGAGAATTAACGGTAGGCGAAGTAAAAGAACATCTCAGGGAAAAAAATATCCCCGTAAGACAGTAATATAAAGCGTTTTGAGGTAATAGTATGGATTTGGATATATTCTTTAAAAAAGGGGAGCTTATCCCTGCGATTGTAGTTGAAGAAAAGAACAAGGAAGTTTTAATGCTTGCTTATATGAACCGCGAAAGCTTACAGAAAACCCTTGAAACGGGGTACACCTGGTTTTATAGCCGTTCGAGAAACGAGCTATGGAATAAAGGTGCTACAAGCGGACATCTGCAGAAAGTTGTAAATATCAAAGGGGACTGTGATAACGATACTTTGCTTGTTACAGTTAACCAGACGGGAGTTGCCTGTCATACGGGTAACTACAGCTGTTTCTTTAACGAGATTTATAAAAGGGAGGACTAACAAATGACAGAGACTTTAAAAGGCTTATATGAAGTTGTAAAAAGCCGTAAGGAAAATTTTGAAGAAGGTTCTTACACCTGCTACCTTTTCAGTAAAGGTATCAATAAAATTCTTAAAAAATGCGGTGAGGAATGTACCGAAATGGTAATTGCCGCAAAGAACAATGATAACGAGGAACTTGCAAACGAAATCTGCGACCTTCTTTACCATATGCTCGTTATGATGGCAGAACAAAATCTGCCGCTTGAAAACGTAATTGAAATATTAGAGGAAAGACGTCAGAAAATCGGAAACTTGAAAAAGTTCCACGTATCTGACCATAATACTTAAAGTCAAAGCCCAAAGGAAGTTAAAAGATAACTTTTGGAGGGCTTTTTTATGTCTTATATTTTCACCATAGCTTATATTATTATCATCTTAGGCGTTGGGTGCTTTTTAAGTATCAAGCTTCGTTTTTTTCAGTTTAAATACTTTTTTAAGGCGTTTAAAGAAGTATTTAAAATAAAAAAGGGGGATAATAAAGGCCTGACGCCCTTTCAGGCGGCTTCTACGGCACTTGCAGGGACGTTGGGTACCGGTAATATTATAGGCGTTGCTACGGCTATTACAAGCGGTGGTGCAGGTGCGATATTCTGGATGTGGGTATCATCATTTTTAAGTATGGCAACGAAGTTTTCGGAAATCGTACTTGCAGTTCATTTCCGTACCAAAAACAAAAAAGGGGAAATCGTCGGCGGACCGATGTATTACATAAAAAACGGAATGAATTCTCCTTTACTCGCTACCATTTTCTCTTTGTTTTGCGTTATGGCATCGTTTGGGGTGGGTAATCTCACTCAGGCAAACGCCGTTTCAACCACCTTTTACGAAGCTTTCGGCACAAACCGACTTGCGTCAGGTTTAATCGTTGCGTTTATTGTTGGACTTATCACCATAGGTGGTATGAAAAGAATAGGGAAGTTTACTGAAACCCTTATCCCGATAATGGGTGCTACCTATATAATAGGGGCGTTTATTGCGATAATTATGAATATCGGTGCTTTACCGTCAGCGTTTATGTTAATAATTAAAGATGCTTTCTCTTACAGTTCCGTATCGGGGGGAATTTTAGGTTTTTTAACCAAAGATGCAATACGTTTCGGGATATCAAGAGGAGTGTTTTCAAACGAGGCAGGTATGGGGTCGTCTCCCATAGCACACGGAAGTGCAGATACCGATAACGCCGTAAGGCAAGGTTTCTGGGGGATAATTGAAGTTTTTCTCGACACTGTTTTAATGTGTACCGTAACGGCTTTGGTGCTATTAACTACACAAAAAACGTCGGTAACGGAAGCGTTTTCTTTAAGTCTTGGCAACCACGCCGTTATATTTTTAGCAATATCGACCTTTTTCTTTGCAACTGCAGGAATAGTAGGGTGGGGGTATTACGGCGAAAGGGCAATAGAATTCTTAACCGAAAACAGAAAGTGGATTACCCTTTACAGACTTTCATTCGTAGTTATGATTATAGTCGGTGCAGTGGCAAAAATTGACTTTGTTTTCAACTTTTCCGACCTCTTAAATCTTGTTATGGCGATACCAAATTCAATAAGTTTACTGTGTCTTTACAAAATAATTGTAAGCGAAAAGAATAACTATTTTGAAAAATTACCAAAAAATCGTAAAAAAGTATACAAAAATAGGTGATACAAACTACAACACTTTAATATTTAAAGAAATTTATCAAAAACGGGATATATATTCAAAAAAATAAGTAAAATAACCAAAAAACAGTAAAAATACCCGATTTTTCAAATTGTATTATCTTTAAAAAAATGGTATAGTTGTACTTAACCGATTTACAACTGTATTTTATAGACGGAATTTGCCCCCGCCTGTGAAGATTAAGGCGGGGCTTTTTAATCAAAATTTTTAAGAAAGGCTGAGCCTTATGGAAAACAAAAGACTAATTATTGCGTCCGATGTTCTTCCTGACGTTTTTTTAAAGGTAATCGAAGCAAAGCAACTGCTTTCCAAGAATACCGCAAAAAACTCCTCCGATGCCTGCAGAATGGTGGGTATCTCCCGAAGTGCTTTTTATAAGTACAAGGACAAGGTTGACGTTTTTGACGAGAAAAACTCAGGACTTATAAGTACTCTTTACTTAAAGCTCACCGATGAACCCGGTGTTCTTTCAAAGGTTTTGAAGCTTTTATATGAGCTCGGCGTAAATATCCTTACGGTAAATCAGAACATCCCCGTAGATGCCGTTGCAATCATCACGATAGGCATCAGGATTAACAGGGACGAGCTTGACCCCGAAGATATCGTTAAAAGCCTTTCAAGGCTTTACGGCGTCGTTTCGGTTAAAAAGATATAGCAACTTGAAAGGAATGTGCATAATATGATAAAAGTCGCAGTTATGGGACACGGCGTTGTAGGTAGCGGTGTTGTTGAAATCCTCAACAACAATCCCGTAAGAGGGAATGAGGAGTTCTTTGTTAAGAGAATTCTTGATTTAAGAGATTTCGACGTTGACTACAAAGACAGATTTACAAAAGATTTTAACGATATTTTAAACGATGATGAAATTTCAGTTGTTGCTGAAGTTATGGGTGGTATTTCTCCTGCTTTTGATTTTGTAAAATCACTTTTGAAAGCTAAGAAAAGCGTTGTAACTTCAAACAAAGAGCTTGTTGCAGCAAAAGGTGCAGAGCTTTTACAGATTGCTAAGGAAAATAACGTTAACTTCTTCTTTGAAGCAAGTGTAGGCGGTGGTATTCCCGTTATAAGACCTATGCATCACTGTTTACTTGCAAACAACATCACAGAAGTTGCAGGTATCTTAAACGGTACTACAAACTTTATCCTCACTAAAATGATTCACGAGGGTATGGATTTTGATACAGCTTTAAAAATTGCTCAGGATTTAGGTTATGCAGAGCGTAATCCTTCCGCCGACGTTGACGGACACGATGCTTGCAGAAAAATCTGTATCTTAGCGGCACTCGCTTTCGGCGAACACGTATATCCCCAGAACGTTTACACCGAAGGAATTACTGCTCTTACTCTCGAAGACGTTGAGTATGCAGAAAATATCAACTCGGTTATCAAGCTTATCGGAAGAACCAAGAAAAGCGAAAACGGACTTGAAGTTTCCGTTTTCCCCGCACTCATCAAAAAGGGAAGTCAGCTTTCAACCATTGATGACGTTTTCAACGGCGTTTTAGTAAGAGGTGACTCTGTAGGTGACGTAGTATTCTACGGCAGAGGTGCAGGAAAGCTTCCTACCGCAAGTGCGGTTGTTGCCGATATCATTGACGCGGCAAAACGTAACACAACAGACGATACTTTGGCTTGGAAAGACACAGAAGAAAACAATGTTGTTGACTGTAAAGAAATTCCCTTTACATACTATATTCGCCTTGAAAATGCCGATAAACAGGCTATTGACAAGGTATTTGACAGTCCTTTATATCTCACACGCGAAAATGCTCCCAAAAATGAGGTTGCATTTATGACAAGTGAAATGAATGAAAACGAGCTTACAAGTAAGCTTAAAACACTTTCTGATGCTAAGCTTTTGCAGAGAATCAGAATGCTTAATTATTAATTTTTGGTAATTTTTTGAAAGGATGGTTACTATATGAAACTTATAGTCCAGAAGTTCGGTGGAACCTCCGTAAAAGATAAAGAAAGAATCTTTAACGTAGCAAACATCATCACCGAAACCTACAAGGCAGGTAATAACGTAATCGCCGTTGTTTCTGCTCAGGGTGACACAACTGACGACCTGATTGAAAAAGCTCAGGAAATCAATCCTAACGCTTCAAAGCGTGAGATGGATATGCTTCTTTCAACAGGTGAACAGATTTCCGCTTCTTTACTTGCTATGGCAATTGAGAGCATGGGATTTCCTGTTATCTCCTTAAACGGACATCAGGCAGGATTTGTAACAGACTCCAACTACTCCAAAGCACGTATCAAAAAGCTCGAAACTGAAAGAATTGAAAAAGAACTTGACAAGCACCGTATCATCATCGTTACAGGTTTCCAGGGTATTAACAAATACGATGACATAACTACCCTCGGCCGTGGCGGAAGTGATACAAGTGCCGTTGCTATTGCTGCTGCTTTACACGCGGATTTGTGCCAGATTTACACCGACGTTGACGGCGTTTATACTGCAGACCCCCGTATTGTAAAGAGTGCTCAGAAACTTGATGAGATTTCATTTGACGAAATGCTCGAACTTGCTTCCTGCGGTGCGCAGGTGCTTCACAACCGTTCGGTTGAAATGGCTAAAAAATATAACGTAAACTTAGAAGTTTGCTCAAGCCTGGAACGTGTTCCCGGTACTAAGGTTAAAGAGGTGACTAAAATGGAAAAAATGTTGATTAAAGGTGTTGCAAAAGACGATGACGTAGTAAGAGTTGCGGTTGTTGGTATCCCCGATAAACCCGGTGTTGCTTTCAGACTTTTCTCTTTACTCGCTACAAAGAAAATAAACGTTGATATTATCCTTCAGTCCATCGGCCGTGACGGCACAAAGGACATCAGCTTCACAATTCCCACAGATGCAAGACATGCTGCTGTTGAAATTCTTAACGATAATCTCAATACTCTCGGTGCTAAGAGCATTGAAATCGACGATAACGTAACAAAAGTTTCTATCGTTGGTGCAGGTATGCAGACAAATGCAGGTGTTGCAGCTAAGATGTTTGAAGCGCTCTTTGAAGCAGACATCAACATCCAGATGATTTCCACTTCTGAAATCAAAATCTCCGTTCTTATCGAAAAAGAAGACGGCGTAAAAGCACTCAACGCTTTGTCCGAAGCATTTAACTAAGATTAAAAGCCATCCTCACGGATGGCTTTTGTTTTTTAAGAAATTAAGAAAACGTTCGATATTTCCATAAACAGACTCTTTGCGGTAGTAACTGCAGATAGTCTGTTTTTCATTGAAATCTGTTACGTCTAATAGTCTTGTGGATTCTGTAGCAACGTATCCTTTATATTCACGGGCAAGACCTATACCGACGTTTGCTTCAACGTATTTGCGGTTACAGGATATATCGTTACTGTACATAATGACGTTAGGGGTAAATCCCGCCTTTTTACAGGCGTTTATAAAGAGCTTATGCAGACTGTTGTTTTCACTGACAGAAATAAAAGATTCATTTTCAAGTTGCTTTAAAGTAAGTTTTTTACCGCACAGAGGATTTTTGTAAGAAGCGCGAAGCCTTATATTTGTGGTGTACAGAGGAACTTTTTCAAAGTCTTTATACAAGTCCGACTCCTCGTCGATAATTATATCGTAATTTTCATAATCTTTATCGTCAAAATCAAAAACAGTTTTAAAGGAAATATGAGGGTTTTTGAGCTTGTATTCAATGATATGGTCGGTTATATTATTACGCATAGCACGAACGAGGATGCGTATTTCACGTGTATCGGTGTCGGGGGAAATGATGTTTTCAATTCCTTCGTTAAGCTCCTTAAAAACGTTATGAAGCGTATCTTTAAGCTTTTTACCGTTGTCGTTTAAAATGATTTTGTTATGTGTTCTGTTAAACAGGGTGCAACCGAGTTCTTTTTCGAGCCTTTTAACCGAAGCAGACACCGAAGTAGGAGGTACAGAGTATTTTAAAGCCGTTTTTGCAAAGCTTTCGTTTTCGGCACTTTCATAAAAATATCTTAACTGTAAGAGTTCCATTTTAATCACCTCCACATAATTTTACCATAACTTTTAAGTTATCGCAAGACTAATTTACACAATTGTTTACAGTTGTCAAGAGTTGTTATATAATTATATCAGGTGATATAATTATGAATAATTTTATTAAAAAAAATGAAAATGAAATTTATAAGGTTTTAAAGGAACTTTGCCTTATTCCTGCGCCCTCACACCACGAGGAAAAAAGGGCGGAATACTGTAAGAATTTCCTTGAAAAATGCGGTGCAAAAGGAGTATATATCGACGATGCTTTAAACGTTGTTTTCCCGTTAAACTGCGAAAACAGTAGCGAAATTACAGTTTATGCGGCGCATACCGATACTGTTTTTCCTGATATGACTTCTATGCCGTACTCTGATGACGGGGAAAAAGTATATTGTCCGGGGGCATCCGATGATACTGCAAACGTAGTTGTTTTATTGTTTATGGCGAAGTATTTTATTGAAAACAATATCGTTCCTGAAAAGGGGATTTTATTTGTCTGTGACTCCTGTGAAGAAGGGCTTGGCAACTTAAAAGGTACAAGGCAGATTGTTAAGGATTATAAGGGAAGAATAAAAAGCTTTGTTGCCTTTGAGTCGACACTTGCAAGGCTTACTGCAAGTTGTGTAGGCTCTCACCGATACGAAGTTGAGGTTTTAACCGAAGGTGGGCATTCCTACGGCAAATTCGGTAACGAAAATGCAATAGCAAGGCTTTCGGAGATTATAAATAAAATCTATCAGATTGAAGTACCAAAAAAAGAAAACACAAAAACTACTTATAACGTCGGGGAGATTTCTGGCGGTACTTCGGTAAACACCATAGCGCAGAATGCTAAAATGCTTTGTGAATACCGTTCCGACGATTTAGAATGCCTTAAAATTATGGAAGAAAAGTTTAAAGCTATCTTTGAAAACGCTTCAACTGAAAAAGTTAAGGTCAAGGTGACAAAGGTAGGGGACAGACCCTGTAGTAATACTGAATACAGTAAAATTGAGCCTTTAATTAAAGTCGTACAACCTATTATCGAAGAAGTTTCGGGGGAAAAGGCAAGGTTTATGAAGTCTTCAACCGACTGCAATATTCCGCTTTCGCTTGGAATTCCGTCTATCTGCATCGGAACCTGTGAAGGTTTCGGAATGCATACAAGAGAAGAATGGGTTGATAAAAAATCGATACTCAAAGGTTTAAAACTTGCTATCAAACTCGGGGAGGCGTTAATATGAAATTCACGGCAGCGGGAGATGCTATAATCCAGAAAAGAATATACGACGATTTTGAAGGCTATAATGAGCTTAGACCCTTTATAATGGAAGGTGACGCAAGGTTTTTTAACCTTGAAACGACCCTTAATCACGAAGGGGAAGCCTCTGCTTCTCAGTTTTCGGGTGGTACGTATTTAAGGACAAATCCTGAAGTTTTAGACGACCTTAAAAAATTCTCATTCAATATGACAACCTTTAACAACAACCACGCACTCGATTTCTTTTACGATGGTTTTGAATGCACACTTAACGCACTGAATAGCAGTGGACTTGTGCACAGTGGTGCGGGAAGAAATCTTGCAGAAGCATCTGCACCAAAATACCTTGAAACCAAAAACGGAAGGGTAGCTTTGATAGCGGTAAATACCTCTTATTTCAACGCTTCACTGATAGCAGGGGAACAGACTGCACGTGTAAAGGGGCGTCCCGGTATAAATGGACTCCGCGTTGAAAGTTACGTAGAACTTCCAAAAGAAGATTTTGAGTACATCAAGGCGCTTGCAAGAATAACAAACATCAATGCCGCCAAGGAAATCACAAGAAAAGAAGGATATCATCCCGAACTTAATGAAAATGAGTGCGAATTTGGTGATTTAAAATTCAAATTAAGTGATAAACCAAAATTTGTAAGAGAGATTAACAAGGCAGATATAGCACGTGTTGACAGGGCAATTTATGAAGCAAAGCTTCAGGCAGATTATATTATGATTTCTGTTCATTCCCATCAGCTTGAAGGAGATAAAAAGGAAACTCCTTCCGACTTCCTTATTGATTTTGCGCATCATTGTATAGATATGGGTGCTAATGCTATAATTGGTCACGGACCGCATCTTTTAAGACCTATGGAAGTGTATAAGGATTCACCGATTTTCTATTCACTCGGTGACTTTATTTTACAGCTTTACGATATCGAATTTGCGCCCGAGGATTTCTTTATGAAGCACGGGCTTACTTCTCAGTCTACTGTTCACGAGCTTCTTAAAAAGCGTTCTAAGGACTTTACTGTTGGTCTTATGACCGACAAGAGGATGTTTCGTTCTGTAATTCCTTTCTGGGAAACCGAAGGTACAAAGCTTAAGAGTCTTACCTTTATGCCGATTGAAATGGATATGACGGGAAGCAAGTCGGATATCGGTTTGCCAAGACGTAGCTATAACCCTGAAATCTATGAATATTTTAAAGAAATGTGTGAGCCTTTTGGTGTTAAACTGACGCTCACTGATGATCATCTGATCACTTGCGAATGGTAAAACGAAAAAAGTAAAGCAATCTTTGAAAAAAGGATTGCTTTATTTTTATTTTTAGAGTATAATTATCGGTAATACGGAGGGGATAAAAATGGATAAGATTTTGCTTGGAAATCACAAGTTTTATAAAGGCAATATGCATTGCCACAGTAACCTCTCGGACGGTAAGCTTACACCCGAAGAATTAAAGAAAATGTATAAAGAAAACGGATACAGTTTTCTAGCTATAACAGACCACGATCATATCAACAATAACTCCTTCCTTGACGATGAAGAGTTTATCACTATCACAAGCGGTGAGTATCAGATCAAGGAGTTCAGGGAGCTTTCCACACTTAAAAACGTTGATATGAAAGTCTGCCATATAAACTTTTATGCAAAAGAGCAAAGTAACGATTATTCATTCTGGTACGAGCCTCTTTTTGACAAGTATTCAAAAGGCAGAAAGTTAAATAAATCTGAGGACACTCCGCGTGTTTACTCGCATGAAGCTATAAGTGCTCTGATAAAAGAGGGAAGTGAAAGGGGCTTTTTTGCCTGTTACAACCATTCAAGATGGTCGCTTGAAAACTACTCCGATTACAGTGGCTACGAAGGTTTATGGGGTGTTGAGATTTACAACAACGCTTGTATCATAAGCGGAATTTATGAGTACAACATATGTGTCGCCGAGGATTTACTGCGTGACGGCAAGAGAGTGTTTATCTCCTGCGGGGACGATAACCACAACGATAAGCCTGACTCGTTCGGCGCTTTCGTTATGGCGGATATCAAGGAGTTTTCCTATAAAGGCATTATTGATGCACTTTTGAATGGAGATTTCTATGCTTCGCAGAAACCTTTAATCCACAAGATTTCCGTTAAGGACAACAAAGTAATCGTTGACTGTACCGACGCAAGACAGATTTGCTATTCGACATTTGGCAGACGTGCAGCATCCGCTTTTGACACGAACCACGCTGAATTTGAAATCCGTGACACCGACGTCTACTTCAGAATTGACGTTGTGGACAAGGAAGGTTACAGAGCAAATTCCCAGGCTTATTATCTTGAAGATTTGGAGAAATAAATATGAAAATCGGTATTTCCATCGGTGCTTTACAAAGCCTTTACGGTGATGAAAGAGCAATAGAAATTGCAAAAGAAATCGGGGCAGATGCCGTTGATTTTGACTTAAGCGGCATACAGTTTGATTGTGATAATCCTGACTCGGTTTACAGTAAATCCGACGACGAGATAACCGAATATTTTACTTCTCTCAAAAACAAGGCTTTGGCACTTGGTATTGAGATTTCACAGACTCACGGCAGAGTTACAAGCTTTATAAATGATGCAAAACACGATGAAAACGTAGTTAAAAACGCTTATCGTGACTGTCTTGCGACAAAGGCTTTAGGTGCTCCCGTCTGCGTTATGCACGGGGTTACTACCATCTTTTTTACACCTGATACAGACCCTGAGTTTATGCATAATTTAAACTTTGAGTTTTTTAAAGTAGCTTTGACATTTGCAAAAAAATTTGGCATTAAAATTGCTACCGAAACCTTCGGAGATGCGCCAAATTTAGGGTGCTGCGACTTTTTTGGTAATACTAAGGAGTTTATAAAAGCATACAATAAAATCACAAGCTACGATGATTTCAAGGATTACTTAGTTGTATGTATGGACACGGGGCACTCAAACAAAGCGATGCGGTTTAACAACAATCCGACTCCTGCCGATGCAATAAGGAAAATAGGGAAGTCTATTAAGGTTTTGCATCTGCACGACAACGATACCCTTACAGACCAGCACAGAATCCCGTTTACCGGTACTATTGACTGGGACGACGTCTTTGATGCACTCGATGAAATCGGATACGACGGAGTTTACAATTTAGAGCTTAATCTTGCGTGTTTCGGCAAAGGAATCGAAATCGAAACAGCAAGATACGGAATAGAAGTTTTAAGGAATTATCTTAAAAATAGAGGAGAATAATTATGCGCCGATACGAAGATTTAACAAAAATTTCTGAAAACCGTTTACCTCAAAGAGCTTATTACATCCCCGAAAACAGTAAAACTTTACTTAACGGGGTATGGGATTTTAAGTATTTTGAGGCAGATTACGAAGAAGATACAGTAGAAAAAGCATGGGATAAAATTGACGTGCCGTCCTGTTGGCAGTTAAAAGGATATGAAAACCCGAACTACACAAATGTGGCGTATCCTTTTCCTTTTGACCCTCCTTTTGTACCGAGCAAAAACCCTCTCGGTGTATACAGAAAAGAGTTTGTTATCGACTACACCGATGAGAAAACTTATATAGTATTTGAAGGTGTTTCAAGCTCAGTTACACTTTTTATCAACGATGAATACGTTGGTTATTCACAGTCTTCACGTTTGCAAGCAGAATTTGATATCACAGAGTTTGTAAAAAAAGGTGTAAACACTGTTACTGCAAAGGTTTTGAAATGGTGTTCGGGAAGTTATCTTGAGGACCAGGATGCTTTCAGATTCAACGGTATTTTCAGAGACGTTTATCTCTTAAAGCGTCCCTTTGGTCATATCGTTGATATTGATATTAAAACTGATAAAAACAATATCAATGTTAAGTTTGACGGGGAAGGGGAAGTATCCCTTTTCGACGCAGACAAGAAGTTGATTTCAAAGGTTAATGCAAAAGAGGAAGCTACTTTCACTGTTGAAAATCCCGTTTTGTGGAATGCCGAAAAGCCTTATCTGTACGAGCTTATTTTTGAAAGCAAGGGCGAAAAAATCTCCCAGAAGGTAGGTTTTGTAACCTATTCTATCGGTAAAGATTACGAATTTTTAGTAAACGGCACGGAAGTTAAGCTTAAAGGTGTCAACCATCACGATACCCACCCTGAAAACGGATGGTGTATGACAATTGATGATATTAAACGAGATTTAACTTTAATGAAAGAGCTTAATATCAACACGATTAGAACTTCTCATTATCCGCCTCATCCTGAGTTTTTAAATCTCTGCGACGAGATGGGATTTTACGTGATGCTCGAAACTGACCTTGAAACTCACGGAAACGCTGCAAGAATTATGTATCCAAACGATGACGGATTTGACTTTGTCCAGAAGCCTGATGAGTGGATTTGCGAAATTCCCGAATGGAAAGACTCCTTTGTTGAGAGAATGGTAAGAGCGTATCACCGCGATAAAAACCATACCTCCATCTTCTCCTGGTCAACGGGTAACGAGAGTGGCCACGGCGATAACCACCTTGCTATGATTGAGTTTATAAGAGAAGTTGACAACAGACGTCTTATTCACTGTGAGGACGTATCAAGAGCCATTGATTTAACTGAAATGCAGAAATATAACAAGGATATGTCTTATCTTCTTGAACGAGTTGATATGTTCTCAAGAATGTATGAAGATATCGATTCTATCGAGAAAAAAGCACTTGACCCTGAGTTTAAGATGCCTTACTTTATGTGCGAATACTCCCACGCTATGGGTAACGGCCCCGGTGACGTTGTTGATTACTGGGATTTGATTTACAAACACAAAAAGCTTATCGGCGGTTGTATCTGGGAATGGACTGACCATACGGTTTTGGTTGACGGAGTTCCAAAATACGGCGGTGACTTTGAAGGTGAATTAACCCACGACTTAAACTTCTGTGCAGATGGTATGGTGTTCCACGACAGAAGTCTTAAATCAGGTTCACTCGAAGTAAGATACGCTTACCAGAATATGGACGTTACCTTAGACGACTGCGAAATCGAGGTTTTAAACCGCTTTGACTTTACAAACCTTAACGAATACGATTTTGTATACGAAGTAAAGCTTGACGGAAAGGTAGTGGAGGAAGCTACCCTCACACTTGACGTTGAGCCTAAAAAGACTACCAAAATAACTATTGCAGTACCTACAGAATGTGAGCTTGGTGCATACGTTAACTGTTATCTTTACGATAAAAACGGATTCTGCGTAGCACAAAAACAACTTGAAATCCCCGCTAAAATCGTTAAAAAGGCAGTTTGCGACAAACTTGCCGACGTAAAAGAAGATGACCATTTAATTATTTTCAGTGGTGATAACTTTAAGTACACATTCTCAAAGGATTTGGGTACTTTTGTAAGTCTTGTTAAAAACGGGGAAGAAACTATCTGCGCACCCGTTAAGATTACTGCAATGCGTGCTCCCACCGATAACGAGAGGTATTTAAAGCCTCAGCTTTACTGGCAGCGTTCACATGGCGCTGAAAACTTAGACCGACAGTTTGAAAAAGTTTATGACGTTACACTTTGTGACGGTGTTTTAAAGGTTTCAGGTAGCCTTGCAGGTGTTTCAAGAGCTCCTTATTTCAGATACACTATAAACTACAAGGTACTTGCCGACGGCACTTTAAAAGCAGAGCTTTCGGGCAAAGTCAAAGAACGTTGTATTTTCTTGCCAAGACTCGGTTTTGAGTTTAAGATTCCCAATAATAAGAGTGAATTTACCTACTTCGGTATGGGTCCTTTTGAAAGCTACTGCGATATGCATAACGGCAGTATGGTGGATTTCTATACCTCCGATGCAGATTACGAATACGTAAACTATATCGTACCTCAAGAACACGGCAACCACACTAAAACAAAGCTTTTGGATATAAAGAATTCTCTTTGCTTTGAAGCCGAAACCGAGATGGATATCAACGTTTCTAATTATTCTGCTCATACTCTCATGAAAGCTATGCATCAGGATGAGCTTACAAAAGACGAAAATATCACTGTAAGAATTGACTACAAGGTGTCGGGTATCGGCTCAGGCTCATGCGGTCCTAAGCTTCTTTCAAAATATCAGCTTTGCGAAAAGGAAATCAAATTCGCCTTCTCCTTAAAATAATCTTGAAAAGGGCAGAGAAATCTGTCCTTTTTCTATTGTTTTTACCGAAAAGATATGGTATAATAAAATGATGTAAAAATTTGTGGAAAAAGAGATGTTTTATGGAAATTTTCAGTCTTACAGTGTCACAAATGCTCTTGATGTTTACTTTAATGGCAACAGGCTTTATCTTAAGGAAAAAACTTGTTATTTCAGAAGAGTCGGGAACCATTATGGCAAAGCTTGAAACCTTTGTATTCGTACCCGCACTTATACTTTTCAATATGATAACAAGGTGTAATGTAAAAACCTTTACAGCTAATTCAAGCCTTATTTTGTATGGTGCCGTGATTACTTTTATTACTATAATCGTGGCATACCCGTTGTCGGCTCTTTTTGTAAGAAAGGCAAATGAATCATCCGAAAAACTCTATTTAAGAAGCATTTATAAATACGCCATTACCTTTACAAACTCAGGATATATGGGCAATTTCATTATCCTTGGGGTATGGGGTAACGATATGCTTTACAAGTATTCGCTTTTACTGTTCGTTTACGATATTTTCTGCAAAAGCTACGGACTTTATCTGCTCGTTCCCAAAGATAAAAACGATGGGCTTGTTAAAAACCTCAAAAAAGGTTTGTTACAGCCTCCGATAATCGCTATGGTAATCGGTATAGCGGCAGGACTTCTGGGACTCGGTAAATTTATCCCGTCTTTTATCGTTTCGGCACTTGAAAGTGCAGGGAACTGTCAGGGACCCGTTGCAATGCTACTTGCAGGTTTTATAATCGGTGGATTTGAGTTTAAAAAGCTTCTCACTAACAAAAAAGTTTATGCGGTAACCTTTTTGAGAATGATTTTAATGCCTTCGGTGATTATGTTTATTTTAATGCTTATCGGTACAAGCAAGGAGATTATGACGCTTATTCTTATTGCTACTGCAACGCCGTTAGGACTTAACACTATAGTTTTCCCCGCAGCATACGGCGGTGACACGAAAACGGGGGCTTCGATGACGATGATTTCCCATACTTTATCAATTATCACAATTCCTTTGATGTATTTAATTTTTATAGTTTTATTGTAGGTGATTTTATGCTTTGTAATTTACACACTCATTCAACTTTCTGTGACGGTAAAAACACCCCCGAAGAGGTTGTTTTATCGGCAATTGAACAAGGATTTGATTCTATCGGTTTTTCGGGACACGGGTACACTCCTTTTGATTTAAGGTACTGTATGAAGGATACCGAAGGCTACAGGAAAGAAATTAACGCCTTAAAAGAAAAATATAAAGGCGAAATCGAAATTTATCTCGGTGTTGAGGAGGATGCGTTTAACCCTCTTAACAGAGGTGAATTTGATTATATTATCGGGTCTTCGCATTATTTTTGCATTGACGGGGAGTATCATCCCGTTGACTCAAGCTATGATTATTTTAAAAAATGCTTAGACGCTTTTAATTACGATATTAAAAAGCTTACAAATCAGTACTACACCGCTTTTTGCGATTATATTTTAAAGAGAAAGCCTGATATTATCGGACATTTTGACCTTATAACGAAGTTTGACGAAATCGACGTACAGAGATTTCTTAACAACGAAGAATACTTATCTCTTGCGGATTTCTACGTAAAGGAAGCTTTAAAGGCAGACGTTATTTTTGAAGTCAACACCGGTGCTATTTCAAGAAACTTAAGAACGTCTCCGTATCCTCACGAAAGACTTTTACATATCATCAAAAAAGAGGGCGGCAAGGTTATACTCAGTGCCGATTCTCATCAGAAGGAAACTCTCTGCTTTGGCTTTGAAGAAGCAAAGAAGATGCTTATCGGTATAGGTTTTGAGCATATCTATACACTTCATAACGGGGAATTCAAAAAGGAACTTATAAAATGATGATTTTAGCACAGATTGTAGGCATTTTAGCGGTAATACTGTTTCTTTTATGTTTTCAGTTTAAAAAGAGAAACACGATAATACTTGTAAATATTATCTCAAGGCTTTTATACGTTTTACAGTATATCCTCTTGGGAGCTTTGGAAGGTGCAGTGCTTGATATTTCGGGTACTGTGTCAACCTTTGTTGCAAAGCACAAGGATAAGCCGTTTTTAAGCCGTATGGGGAGAGCTTTGCCGATACTTTTTGCATTTATTTTAACGGGGGTAGGGCTTCTTACCTATAAAAATCTTTTCAGTATTTTCGCTATCTGCGGTCTGCTTCTGGAAACTACCGCACTCTGGATAACAAAAGAAAGCAAGATAAGACTTTTATCACTTGCTTCTGCGCCTTTCTGGATGACTTATAATATTTCGTGTCAGGCGTACGGCTCGGCACTCGGTAACGCGCTTATGATTATTTCGGTAGTTTTGGCAATTTACAGATACGACATTAAGGGAGAAAAGAATGGATAATATTACATACGTTATCGGACAGATTTTAGGAATTGGTGCTGTAATCGGAGGATTTTTTTCCTACCAGATGAAAACACCCGCAAAGCTTATTTTATGGCAGATTGTAATAGGTATTTTCTTTGTAGCTCATTACTTTTTCATCGGTGCGGGAATGACTGCGGTTATCTTAAATTTAATCGCTACTATTCAGTCGGTGGCATTCTACTTCAGGGATAAACGTGAAAAGAAAGGCTTTATTTTACCCGCTATCTTTGTTTTAGTTATGATAATAAGCAGTATTATTACCTGGGAAAACTGGTATACGGTGTTTATTATGGTGGGACTTTGCGTGAACGTCTTAAGTCTTGCTTTAACTGACACACAAAAGACAAGATACTTTATGTTTATAAAATCTCCGCTTTGCCTTATTTACAATATAATTGTTTTGTCGGGCGGTGGAATTATATACGAAGTAACTGTACTTGTTTCTTCGATTATCGGAACAATTAAAAACTTTAAAGAAAAGAGGAAAGAGAAATGTATTTAAAAGACATTGAAACCCCTGCACTCGTCGTTGACGTTAATATTTTTAACGCAAACCGCGACGCTATGGACGAGATTTTAAAGGGAAGTGACCTTAAACTCCGCCCCCATTACAAATCCCATAAAACGGCGCAGATTGCACGTATGCAGATTAACAACGGCGCAAAAGGTATGACTTGTGCAAAGGTAAGCGAAGCTTTGGACCTTGCCGATGCAGGTATTGAAGATATCCTTATCGCAAACCAGATTACCGATTTAAAGAAAATCAACACAGTGGCACATCTTGCCAAAGCTTGTCATCTTACAGTATGTGTTGACGATATCAAAAACGTTAAAGACTTAGCAAAAGCGTGTGAAAATGCAAATAGCACTCTTTACTGTCTTGTTGAGTATGAAATCGGTATGCAGCGTTGCGGTGTTACCGATTGGGACGACGTTCTTACCTTGGCACGTGAAATCAAGTCACACTCAAACCTTAAGTTTGACGGCATTCAGGCGTATGCAGGACACATCTCCCATATGGTTGATATCGAGGAAAGAAAAGCGCTCACTGAAACCAATTTTGCAAGAATAAGAGGTCTTGTAGCTTACCTTAAAGAAAACGGAATTAACGTTAATATCGTTTCCGGTGGAAGTACGGGTACTTGCCAGATTAAGGCGAAGGGAAGCCCCTACAACGAGCTTCAGGCAGGTAGTTACCTCTTTATGGATGCTACATATAAAGATTTGAATCTGCCTTTTAAAAACTCGCTTTTTGTACTTTCTTCAGTTGTCAGCAAACGTGACGGACTTACCGTTGTTGACGCAGGGGTAAAAACCTGTGGTGTTGACCAGGGTATGCCCGAAATTCTTTACAACAAAGCAGAAGAAATCGTTGCAAGTGAAGAACATTTTCAGCTTCATAACCTTGAAAAACCGCTTGAAATCGGGGATAAGGTTTTGCTCGTTCCCGGGCATTGTTGTTCTACAATAAACTTACACGACAGAATTTATCTCGTTGATAACGGCAAGGTTGTTGACCGCCTTATGATTACTGCAAGAGGAATGGGAAAATAAATGACGAGAGTTATTCTTATAAGACACGGGCATAGTTTAGCTAATTTTCAGAGAATCTTTGCAGGGCATTCTGATTATGATTTACACGAAAGCGGTATTGCTCAGGCTAAGGACACTGCAAAGTATGTTTCTGAAAACTACAAGGTCGATAAAATATATTCAAGTGACCTTAAGAGAGCTTATAATACTGCAAAGGAACTTGCAAATATTACAAATCTTCAGATTGAAACCGATAAGGCTTTCCGTGAGCTTTTCGTTGGGGAAATCGAAGGCAAATACTTTAAGGAATTTGAAGAAGAATATCCGGAAGATATAATTATCTGGAGAAACGATATTGATAATATCGATTTTAAACGCTTTGGCGGTGAGCTTATCCCTGAGCTTCAGAAACGTTTTTACGATGCAGTTATGAAAGTTATAAAAGAAAACGACGGGAAAACCATTGCTATTGCTTCCCACGCCACCGCGATAAGAACCTTTATTGCAAAGGTTAAGGGAGTGCCCGTACAAGCCGAGCCGTGGCCTGAAAACGCTTCTGTAACCGTTGCAGAATATGAAGACGGTAAATTCTCTTTAAAGCTTGTAAGCTATAACGAACATCTTTTAAAGGCAACAAAACCTTCTGCTGACGGAGTGTGATTATGGAAAAGCTTTATGAAAAATACTTAAAAGTCTGGGAAGACGTCTGTAACATTGAGAGCCCCACAAATTATAAAGAAGGTGTGGACAGAGTAGGGGACTACTTTGTAAAGATGGCAAAAGCTCTCGATTTCAAGGTTGAACGCTTCTGTCAGGAGGTTTCGGGAGACGTTGTCGTTATCACTTTAAACCCCGACGCAAATGCAAAACCCATAGCACTTTCGGGGCATATTGATACGGTTTTTCCGCTCGGGTCATTTGGTCCTGTCAGGTTTGATGAAGAAAAGATTTACGGGCCCGGTGTCTGCGACTGCAAAGGTGGAGTTGTAGCAGGGTTTATGGCTATGGAAGCCTTGAAAAACGAAGGCTATAAAGACAGACCCATAATGCTTTTATTACAAAGTGACGAGGAGCTTGGAAGTGCTCCGAGCAAAAAAGCTACGGTAAAATACATCTGTGAAAAAGCAAAGGATGCAGAATGCCTTTTGAATTTAGAAGGGCATACGAAAGGTGAAATCTGTATTCAGCGCAAGGGAATAAGAACTGTTACCTTTACTGTTGAGGGTGTAGCTGCTCATTCTTCAAAATGCGCTACAGAAGGTGCTAACGCTATCCTTGAAGCCGCACATAAGATTATTGAGATAGAAAAAATCAAGGATGCCGACGGGATAACCTGTTCTACCAACATCATCGGTGGGGGAAGTACCGTAAATACAGTTTCCGACACCTGCGTTTTTAAGGTAAATATCCGCTTTGCGACAAACGAACAAGACGAATATATCAAAAAACGTATGCAGGAAATTGCCGATACAGTTTATATAAAGGGTTGCAAAACTACCGCTCAAATGGCTGATAAACGCCTTCCTATGGAGCTTTGTGACAGAAACATTGCACTTGCAGAAAAAATAAATAAGGCATTTGAAAAATGTGGATTACCCGTTTTGAAGCCATCAAAACGCACGGGCGGTTCGGATGCCGCCGATTTTACTGATTACGGCATTCCGTGTGTCGATTCAATCGGTGCAGAAGGATATCACATCCACAGTACGAATGAATACGCATATAAAAAGTCACTTCTTGAAGCGGCAAAAAGAATAGTTGCAATCGTAAAAAATATATAAAGGAGAATAAATATGAAGTACACGCAAGGGATTTACCCCGTTGTTTCTGTAAAAAAGCTTAACGAAACAACCTACGATTTTGTTATAAAGGCTCCCGATATTGCAAAAAAAGCAAAAGAAGGACAGTTTGTACAGGTTAAAGCTGACGGCTTTTTCTTAAGACGTCCTATTTCACTCGGCGGAATTACTGAAGATACTATCCGCATTATCTTTGAAATAAAGGGTGACGGCACAAAGGCTATTGCTAATATCAAAGAAGGCGATATGATAGACGTTATGGGACCTCTCGGTCACGGATTTACAGTATCCGACCAGAAAAAGGTTATCCTTATCGGTGGCGGTATCGGTACACCTCCTATGCTTCCGTTAGCAGAAGATTTTAAAGAAAACGCAACAGTTATCTTAGGCTTCAGAAGTAAAGAACAGGTCATCTTAAAGGAAGATTTTGAAAAGACGGGTGCTAAGGTTATCATCTGCACAAACGATGGAAGTATGGGTGAAAAAGGCTTTGTTACCGACGTTTTAAAAACTCTTATCGATGAAAAACCCGATATGATTTATTCCTGTGGTCCTAACGTTATGCTTAAAGCGGTTGCTACTATGGCAAACGAAAACGATATTCCTTGTGAAGTTTCTTTAGAAGAAAGAATGGCTTGTGGGGTAGGGGCTTGTCTTGGTTGTGCTTGTAAGACAAAATCACACGACGGTACTTCATCACATGCTCACGTTTGTAAAAACGGACCCGTATTTGACAGTAAAGAGGTGATTTTCTAATGGCAGATATGAAAGTAAAAGTTGCAGGGGTAGAGTTTAAAAACCCCGTTATTATGGCTTCCGGATGCTTTGGCTTTGGTAAGGAATATGAGGAGTTTTTCCCACTTTCAAGCCTTGGCGGTATATCTGTAAAGGGAATGACTTTACACCCAAAAGCAGGTAATCCTGCACCCAGAATTGCAGAAACTCCGATGGGTATGCTTAACTCCGTTGGTCTTGAAAACCCCGGTATCGACGCTTTTATCAAAAATGACCTTGATACCCTTGCTACAAAGGATACAGTAATCATCGCAAACGTTGCAGGAAGCACTGTTGAAGACTGTATTGAAATTGCAAAGAAGCTTGAAGGCACAAAGGTTGATATGATTGAGCTTAACATCTCCTGTCCCAACGTAAAACAGGGTGGGGCGGCTTTCGGTACAAGCGTTACTGCGGCTTCCGAGGTTACAAGAGCCGTAAGAAAAAACACCACAAAGCCTTTGATGGTAAAATTAAGCCCTAACGTTACAAGTATCACCGATATCGCAAAAGCAGTTGAAGCAGAAGGTGCAGATGCAGTGAGCCTTATCAATACTTTGCTCGGTATGAGAATTGATATAAATAACCGCAGACCAATACTTAAAAACAACGTTGGCGGTATGTCAGGCCCTGCAGTTTTTCCGATTGCAGTAAGAATGGTGTGGCAGGTTGCCAATGCTGTTAACATTCCCGTAGTCGGTATGGGCGGTATTGCAACACCCGAAATGGGAATCGAGATGATGATGGCAGGTGCTTCCGCTATTCAGGTTGGTGCCGCAATCTTCGGTGACCCTTACGCTCCCGTGAAAATCGCAGAAGGTATGAACAAATGGCTTGATGATAAGGGAATTAAATCCGTTGCCGAGCTTACAAAGACAGTGGAGGCGTGGTAATGAAGATAATGGCAGTTGACTTCGGTGATGCAAGAACAGGTCTTGCAGTATGCGACCGCACTGAGTTTTTAGCGTCTCCGATTGGAGTTATTCACGATTATAATTTTGAAAGTACGATTAAAAAGGTGGCAGTTGCCGTTACCGAGTACGACGTTAAAAAGGTAATTGTCGGACATCCTCTTAATATGAACGGAACAAGAGGGGAGAGAGCCGAAAAATGCGAACTCTTTGCCGAGAAGCTTAAAGCACTCGTTGACGTTCCCGTAATGCTCTGGGACGAGCGTTCAACCACTGTTTCGGCGCATCAGATTCTCTCAGATAATCAGACTTTCGGCAAAAAAAGAAAAGAGGTAGTCGACGCAGTTGCCGCTACCTTAATATTGGAAAGCTATCTTGAATACAGAAAAAACAATCCCGAAGCTTAAATAGGTATATCACTAAAAAAGGATGTGCAGAAATTTGCACATCCTTTTAATTTTTATTCCATTATAATTTCTGTTATATCCTTTGTATTGCAGATGTTATAAACGTATCGTTTGTTCTTTTTACTGCTGTCGCAGAGGTAGTATGATCTGTCGGAGTTTTTAATCATTGCTTTTTTTACGGAGGATTCCTCTATTGAAGAGTCGGTAATATATCCGTCTTCCATATAACCACGGCTTGAGAAAAAGAAGATATCAGCATTGATGTTTGCGATAAAGTTTTCAGTTTCGTTGCCAACATAAGCTATCGAATGAGCAAGTAAAAGTCCGCCTGTGCAATAGTTTTTGATGCCCGATTCACCGAGTTTCATAGAGGTTTTCGGGCTGTTTGTAATAACAATAACATCATTGAACCGTTTAAGGTGGGGGATTAAATGGGCAACGGTTGAGGATGCATCAAGGAAGATAACGTCACCGTCTTTTATGTATTCTGAAGCTTTTTTCGCGATAATTTCCTTGGATTTATTATTCTGGTACTCGCGGAGCATCAAAGGAATTTCACTTTCGGCGGTTTGCCTTAAAACAACGCCACCGTGAGTTCTGTGAACCTTGCCCTGAGTTTCAAGTTCGGTTAAATCACGACGTATGGTAGGGGGGCTTACGTAAAGAAGCTGCGAGAGTTTGTTTACGCTGATGCTTTTATTCTGCTCTAAAATTTTGAGTATTTCTTCCTGACGTTCAATATTAAACATAATATGCCGCCTTTCGTTTATTTTCGTTTTAGCTCATTTGAGAGTGTAAAAGGTGATTTTTTGTCATAATACACGCCATTTATTGTCATTTGCTTTCGTTTGTATTATCATAGTAGCATAAAATTCCTAAGATGTAAAGAGGCTTACTATGAAAAATGTTGTGAAATCTGCAAACTTACATGCAGTAAATGATTTAAGATATGAATTTACAAAATTTGATGACTTCAAAGAAGACGAAGTTATCGTTGCAGTCAAAAGCTGTGGCATCTGCGGAAGTGACCTTTCCCGTGTTTACAGCAAAGGTACATACCATTTCCCGACAATAATCGGTCACGAGTTCTCAGGAAAGGTGGTTTCCGACCCTGAAGGTAAGCTTGATGGTAAAAAAGTGGTTATCTTCCCGTTACTTCCTTGTTTTGAGTGTGAAAGCTGTAAGGAAGAAAGCTACGCTACCTGCAGTAATTATGATTACTACGGTTCAAGAAGAGACGGTGGTATGACCGAATACATCTCCGTTAAAAGATGGAACATCATCCCGATGCCCGATGGTTTAAGCTACGACGAGGGTGCTATGTGTGAACCCGTATCGGTGGCAAGACACGCAACGTTAAAGCTTGATATCAAAAAGGGTGACAAGGTGTTTATTTCAGGTGCCGGCCCTATCGGACTTGTTGCAGGGCAATGGGCAAAGATGTTTGGTGCAACAGAAATTTACTATATCGACATCGACGAAAGAAAGATTGAATTTGCAAAGAAAATGGGATTTTTTGAATACAAAGACGGTATTACCGTTGATTGTGCTTTAGAAGGTACAGGACACAGCGACGGGGTTAAAAAATGCCTTGAGGCCGTTAAATCCCACGGCAGAGTGGTGTTTATGGGTAACCCGTACGGGGAAATCACCATGAGTCAGGACACCTACTGGCATATTCTACGAAAAGAGCTTAAGATTTCGGGTACCTGGAACTCCTCGTTTGGCAAAGCTTATAACGACTGGGAGGAGAGCTTAAAGGCTATGGCATCGGGAAAGCTTGACGTAAAGCCACTTATTACCCACAAATATCCGTTATCGGAATGCAACAAAGCCTTTGAAATGATGAAAAATAAATCAGAGTTTTACAACAAGGTTATCCTTAATATGAACGAGGAGGAAGCGTAAGATGGACAAAAAGATTTCACCGTCAATTATGTGTGTTGACTTTTTCGCACTTGAAAAAACTATCAGGGATTTTGAAGAAAATAACATTGACCTTATCCACATCGACATTATGGACGGCAAATTTGTATCAAACTACACGCTCGGTACTGATTTTGTGAAGGCTATTAAAAAATGTACCAATATTCCGCTTGACATCCACCTTATGATAGAAGACCCTGAAAACAAAATCAACTGGTTTGAATTCGGGGAAGGGGACTATGTAAGCGTTCATTACGAGTCCACAAGACATCTGAACAAAGCGCTTAATATGATAAGGGAAAAGGGTGGTAAGGCTATGGTTGCCATCAACCCTGCAACACCTCTTTCAGCGCTTGACAGCGTACTTGATGATATTGATGCGGTTTTAGTTATGACAGTAAACCCCGGTTTTGCAGGTCAGAAACTTGTAAAATCGACCCTCAAGAAGATTAAAAAGCTCCGTGAATACTTGGATAAAGAGGGTTACAGTCATATCGAGATAGAGGTTGACGGAAACGTAAGCTTTGAAAACGCAGTTTTAATGAATGAAGCAGGGGCGAATATCTTTGTTGCAGGAACTTCGAGTATCTTCTCCAAAAACGGGGATTTATCCGAAAACACAAAGCATTTAAGGGATATTCTCAAATAAAAAAGGAAGTGTTCCCACTTCCTTTTTTGTTATTTTCTTATGAAGAGTACGCCTAAAGTTTTGGGGCCGCAATGTGTGGTGATGGTTGAACCTGCAACAGTGTGAAGAATTTCTTCAAACTCTGCGGCGTTTTCAACAGTTTTCCATGCGGTATCAACTGTTGAATCATCACAAGCAGTATTTGTCACGAAAATGCGATGTTTTCTTACAGAATCAATATCGGAAAGTCTGTCTTCAACGTACTGTTTAACACAAGTATCATAAGGACCACGGTACTTTTTGCCGACTTCGATTTTGCCGTCCTTAACGATAAGGGTAGGTCTTAATTTCAAAACGTTTGCACCGAGTGCCACAAGACCTGAGCATCTGCCACCTTTAGCAAGGTAATCAAGCTGATTTACGATAAAACTTGCATCTACTTTAGGTACCAAAGCTTTGATTTCTTCAACGATTTTTTCAGCTTCCATACCGCTTTGTGCCATCTCACAAGCCTCTAAAACGAGGAGTGCAGAGCCTGTGGAAAGGTTTTCAGTATCAATAACGTAAACGTTTTCCATATCACTTGCAGCAAGTTTTGCATTGTTGTGAGAGGAAGAAAGGAAAGAACCGATACTGAAGTGAATAAGAGCGTCAGCATCACCTTTATTTTCTTCAAAAAAGTCCATATAGTCACCAACAGAAGGTGCTGCAGACTTGGGAAGAGTGCCCGTTTTATCAACGTAAGCGTAGATATCATCAGGGATGATAGTAACTCCGTCTTTATAGGAATCTTCGCCTAAATTTACGTAAAGAGGCTGAATTGTTATATCATACTTTTCAATTAATTCTTTTGATAAGTCAATAGTACTGTCACCGGTGATTTTAATGCGGTTCATAGCGTATCTCCTTTAGTTCATATTGTTTTTATTGTAACATAAATTCTAAAAAACTGCAACACTATTTTTTAAATTTCGACAACGGATTGCTTTCTATTGCGGATTCACGCTGTTTACTTGCAACGTGGGTGTAAATCTGTGTGGTATTAAGATTTGAATGCCCTAAAATTTCCTGCAGAATTCTTATATCGACTTCACCGTACTGATACATAAGCGTTGCGGCGGTATGACGAAGCTTATGAGTAGAAAGTCCTAAATCACCGAGCCCTGCTTTTTCTAAAAGGGCAGAGACCATAAGCTGAATTCCACGTTGACCTAAACGTTTGCCGTGGTGGTTTAAGAAAAGTGCCTCGCGGTCTACGATATTCCGCATCTTTGAACGTTCTCTTAAATGGTCGTCAAGTGCCTTGATACAGGCATTATTGAGGTATAGCATACGCTCTTTATTACCTTTGCCGACTACCTGTAAAGTATTTGCGTTTACACTGTTTAAATTAAGACCCGTAAGCTCGGAAAGACGCATTCCACAGTTTAAAAACAACGTTACAATGCAAAAATCTCTGTAATAAAAGGGATTTTTATCGTCAAAAGCGGATAAAAGGTCGATACTTTGCTCCAAAGACATATGTTTTGGCAAGGTTTTAGGCAAAGAGGGGAGTTCTAAATACTCAACGGGGTTATTTTCGATTATATTCATAGTATGAGTAAGGTATTTATAGAACATACGTATTGAACATGCCTTTCTGGCACGAGCCTTAGCACCGTTTTTGCGTTCCTTGTCGATGTAGTTAAAAAACTCGTAAACGTCGGAAAGGGTGATTTCTTCAAGGAGGGAAGCGGAAAGGTCAGAAATATCAATCTCATCAAAAGGGGTATCTTTTGGGACTAATTTTTTATGAAGCTTTATAAACTTTATAAAAGTTCGCAAATCCAAAAAATAATTATCAACAGTCAAAGCAGAACGGCCTTTGATGGTCTGCATATAAAAGAGAAAGTCGCGCAGAAGTTTTGGAGTTTCAGAATAATCGCATGAAGTATATGACATATTATAACCTCCATAAAATCCTTCGGGGGAAGTGATATTTTTCGGTTTTACTTTCCTACTTCGCAAAATGGATATTTTGCGAAGTGGAGGGGATAGTTATAATATAACATATATATATTGAAAATGCAATAGTTTTCTGAAAATTTCTTAAAACAAGTTTTTGGCGTTTTTAAGCTCCTGTTCTGAGCCTCACAGTTTTTTTTAATGGTATCTTACATCATTTTAAACTTTTTAAAAATCTGACCTCCGGTTTTGAGCCTTTTAAAATTTTTCATTGGTACTCTTATACGTTTTGAAAATTTTTAAAAGATGACCTCCCGAATACAGACACACAGAATTTTTAAATTGTACAATTTACTCGTTTTAAAAATTTTAAAAAGACGGCTTTTTAAAGTCCTGAACTGAGACACGCAAAATTTTTTAAATATATAGATGGTCATTTACGAAATTTTAAAAAGATTAAAAATCAACGCCCGTTTACAGACACACAGAATTTTTAAGATGAAGCTTTCATCGTTTTGAAGGAAATAAAAAGCTTATCCGAAATCCGCTCCTCGCCCACTTTTTTATTTTTTGAAACTCCCCTATTTTAAAAATTTGTTCTATTTTGTTCGAAAGGGAGTTTTTATTCTGAAAACATAAAAAAGGCACCCGAGGGTGCCTTTTGGTTATGCGATAGTATCAAGAATAGAAGTTAAGTTTACAATATGCCTTTCAATCTGTAAAACGTCCATATTGTTGAGAACGGTATCCCCTGCTGTAATTCCTGTTATGTTTGCAAGATCGATTCTGTAATCAGTATTCACCGGTGAATCAAACACTGAGCTTAAATTAACTATATAACGTGTCATCTGCAAAACGTCAATGTTGTTTACTGTACCATCACCGTTAACATCACCATAAAGCCAGATTTCAAGGTCTTTTGTAATATCATCATCTACTGCAACATCATATACACGCGCACAATGTTTTGATTTGAAAGCTCTCACTTTATAAACATCTTCCGTGACGTCTTCAAAAGTGAATGTGTTATTACCATCGGTAAGAATTTTAGTTGCGATAACCTCATCCGAATCAATAAGTTCAATAGTTATATCATCTGTACTGTTTCCAAAACTTCTGACTGTTCCTGACAATGTAAAATCAGGTTTATCCATAAGTTCAATTGTCTTGATAAGACTTCCAGTATCTGGGGTAATATCTTCAGGTGCATAGGTTTCATCGTCAAACTTTCCTGTTACGTTATAGTCTAAAACTCTGAAGGATTTAGTACCTAAAGTAGCGGTATCACGCACTTTGAATGTTACTTCGAGCAGTACTGTTCCTGCGGGAATTTCTGTATTTGCATCATACGTCGGGTCTGTCCATGTGATACCGATATTTCCTTTATTGTTACTGCCTTCAAGGCTTGGTTGCAAGCTTGAATAAGGTGCTTCAGCTATTTCAACAATTTCAAAAGTTTTGTTATCAAATTCGATTTTAAAACCAAGGCTCGAAGCCACAACTGTTTCAGGCTGAGTAAATGTCATTTTAAGAAGCTTACTCTTTAAGGCATATTTTCTATTAAAGGTTAAAGCAGTATTTTCAGTTTCGGAAGGAACGATTAAATTAAAGTTTTTTATAGCGATTTTCAGGTTGCGGATAACTTCATCAACTTCAGAGATTGTAGCTCTCTTATAGTCTGTTCTGTCAACCAATGCATATACTTCGTCAGCATCAGCTGTAGCTTCTCTCAAAGCTGCTGCAACTTCTCCTGCTTGAGTTGTGATGTTGGCATAAAGGCTGTCACCGGTTATAATAAGTTCGCGAAGTTCCTCTTTCATATTTGCAGGAACTGCTTTGGCAGTTGCTCTAATGTCGTAATAAGAACCGTTACCTTCGCTTGCAGCCAATTTGTTTGTTACTCTTATAACTTCTGCTTCATAGGGGTTGGATTTAGCTAATACTTCTTCAGCTTTAGCGATATCGTCCTGGAATTTTTCCCATTTACGTGTTGTTGTGTTGAAGTCGGATTCAACCAGATCATCACAGAGTTTAACAGCTTCTTCAAGCTTTACAATAAGCCATTTAGGAATCTCTTTATCATAGGTTGCCAACAAAGCTTCTAGAGTAATGTTAAGATTTTGTAATGCGTTATCAAGTTCTGACTGTTTAACGGATGTGGCATTAGATCTTGCGGATTTCCAGAGCCTATATGCTACGGTATATGCAGCATAACGACCATCTACCAAACCAGAAGCGTTACCAGCAAAGTTTTTCCATTCCTGGGAAGCAGTGTATCGTTCCATAAAGTCTTTCGCAAGGTAAACGTATACGCTGTCGTTGTCACCTAAATAAACATCAGATCTGATGTCGGAAGCTTTACCTTCGCCAACGAACAAAGAAGCCAAAGCGTCCTGCAAGTCTGTGTAGTCTACTGCTTTACCTCTTACAGCGATAGCTCTGTCGAGAGCATCGATAGCATTCTGCCAATCATATACGGAGTTAGCTTCAGCAGCGATTTCTTCTGCTTCTTCCAAGTATTCCTGAACTTCTCTCCAGCCAGCAGCTGTGAAGTTTTCTTCTACGTAGCTTGTAACTTTGTCAAGTTTGTCGTAGTAAGTGCCCATGATGTAAGTCTGGTCAGCGTAAGAAATAGAAGATGTAACTCTTTCATATTCAGAGTTCAGGTACACAAGTTCAGAAGTTGTGAATGTAGCTTTGTCGTAGTTGTATACGTGATTGAACAAAGCATCAGCGTTGTAATCGTAAACATCTTCTGTATCGTAGATACCGGATTTGAGGCTACCGCTAGCGTCTACTTTATCCTGGATAGCTCTCATGTTAGCTCGGGCTTGTGTCATAGCATCATAACGAACTGCAGTATCCTGTGTGCTGTAACTTGTTGTATAAGCATCAGACCAAGCTTTAGCAAATTCGTCGATATCGTCACCGTCGAAAGAACCTATGTCTTTTCTAGGTGTGCTCAGGATTTTGGAAACAAGATCAGCAAATATATTCATTCTTGACTGTAAAGCACTTTCGCCTATTGCAGAACTATCTTTGAGATAGTCGTACATATAGATGTAACCATATTTGTCTGTCATTAAGCCGGGGTTCATTGCAACATATGCGTTGTAATCGTAGGGAGCGCCATCGGGTTCACCGATTACGATGTGTTCTACGAATGCATAGAAGTCTACACCACCAGTGATTTCAACTACGTTTGTGTTAACATAGGGAGCAGCGATATCGCCTGTGAAATAATCCTGTGTTACAGTGATTTTACCATCGCTAAATTCAACTTCAGCGGGTGTGTACTTACCTGTAAATGCTACTTCGTCATCAAAGTTGATTGCGGACACAGAACCAGCAAACATAGAAACAGCGGTTGTAAGTGCCAATAGTAATGCTAAAAATTTTTTCATACTTTTCCTCCAGTTATAAAATTTTGATTACATATAAAATTTTACTACTTAAAAGCAAAAAAGTCAAACGAATAGATATATTTTTATTTTTTAACCAAATAAAAGGCTCCCGATTGGAAGCCTTTTTTATTATACTCTGTCGAAGACGGATGCTAGGTTTGCGGTTTTGCGGTTTATCTGCAAAACGTCCATATTGTTGATACTACCGTCTTTTGTTACGTCGGCTGCTTTGAGGCGCTCTTCCCTGCCCTCTGCGAGGTCAAAGACAGAAGAAAGATTAGCGGTTTTGCGGTTTATCTGCAAAACGTCAGCATTGTTTACAGTACCATCGTTTGTAACGTCACCCAAAAGCCAGGATGAGACAATATTAACATCGGATTTTACTGCGTTTTGTTCGCTGTAAGCCATAATCTCTTTAAGGAATAAGAAGCCGCCTTTTCTTTCAAACTCAAACTTCAAAGCGGAGGCTTTTATATCGGTATCAAATCTGAAAACAGACCTTAAAGCATCGGGATAAGCACCGTCGTAGATGGTTTTCCATTCACCATTCGACAAGGCTGAAATTTTTACTTTTTTGGGTAAATTAACCCCTGCGTTAGCGTCTTTGAAGGCTACGATATGGATTTCTCTCAACGATACGGGAGAATCCGACAAATCAAACTCGATTGTGGCGTCCTGTCCTTCGAGTCCGAAGAATTCGTTGCCGTAGAAGTTGCCTTCGACGAGTCCGTCGGTGAGATAAACACAATTTGTGTCATCTGAACGACTTGTGTACCATTTTGTGCCATTATGGGTATAAGTTCTGCCGTAAAGGAGATTTTCGTTTAACCCCGTGATATATTCGCGCGGAGTGTAATTTCCTTTTATAACTTCGTAAATATTATCGTAAAGCATACGGATTTCGGGGGCTTTACTGTAAGCTACACCGTAAATTCCGCCACCTCCTTCGTACCAGTTTCTGTAATACCCAGGGCCCTGATAACCCATATTTGCGGCGGTGTTAAGATAGTCTAAAAATCTGTTATAAGCGTCTTTGTCGGTATCAAGACGCAAGTCAAATTCCATCTCAACGCCCATATTGGCATAGGCGCCGAGTTTAGCGACAGTTTCGATTATTTTAGTGCCACCTGCACCTAAGGTATTTCCGTAAGAGTCACTAAAAAAGTGGTTAGGCTGCAAGGCTATTGCAGAAAAATCAAGTCTTTCATTAGAAAGGTAGCCTGCAGAATGAAAATACGGAATCCAGTATGATTTCATACCTTTGTTATTTATATACTCGTTTGCATAAATGATTCTTTCTGCTTCGTTTGGATACTCGTTAATCCAGTAAAGTCCGGGAAAATCAAGATAGTTATAAAGCCCTTCTTCTCTGCCACCGACGATGCGGTTAAAAACTTCATCAACATACCAGTCAACGGCAAATTTCCAGTCATCTTCTTTGGATAAATCGAGATTTCTTCCGTTAAGTTCACCGAAATTCACTGCGGATTTTGGCGGGAACGGCATCATAAGAACAACCTTTGCTCTGTAACTTTGTTTATCAAGCTCAAGAGAAATCTCACTTGCCAACTCGTTTAAGATATTAAGATATGAGTTTTCGCCCTCAAACATATAATCAAGATACCATTTCCAGTCGTCTGCGGTAACTAAAGAGTTCTCGACGTCGTAAACTCTGCCGTTAGGCCCTGAGTTTGCAACAAAGCAGACTGTATCAAACAGAGTATCCTTTATATTTCCGTCCTTATCAACGTATGCAAGGTATGGTTTTAAATCCTCTTTTATCCAGTGCTTTTTGGGGTTAAAGTTTATAAGCACCATATCGGTAACCCAACCCGTAGGCTCTCCTCCGCCACCCTTTATAGTGCCGTTTTCAAGCTTTCTTAAATTCCATGGGTCATACCCGTACTCGGGATCTTCGTAGCCCATAACTGTTATCTCGTCAAAAAGATGCATATCGGAACGGGTTACGAAATCGTAACGGATGTAACGTGCCTTTACAGGTTTATTTTTGTAGCTTTCGGTGGTATTGCTTTCAACGTCGGGAACGTTCCAACCGAACTTATAAACTCCGTCGGGGATATGATCGAAAATCAAATCGGTACTGCAGAGTTTCTCCCAGTAAATATTGTCAAGTGAGGCGTAGACCTTTACTGAAGTCGGAAAACCGACTCTTAAATCATAGTTACGAACGAAGTTTGCAGAAACTTCCGTAACGGCGCATTCTTTCTGTAAGTCAATAACAGTTGTATAGAGTGGCCATTCATCGTAGACCATACCGCTTTCGGTTTCGCGGTGTGAAACACCTACCCAGGCAGAGTCTGCAAGATAGCTTTTTGTACCGAAAATGCCGTCTGTAAGCTCTTTTTTATTTGTATCGGGAAACGATTTATTCACAACGCCAACTGTGGTATAAGGCTTACCGACTGATAGATTTACAATTTCCTCTGCACTAAAAACAGAAGCATTAACAAGAAAAATCAAAGTTAAAACTAAGGTCAGAAAAATATATCTCAAAAATGGTTTCATAATATTACCCCCTGTCAAAAAATATTATAGCATAAAATGTAAAAAAAGCAAATATTTTACTTGATTTTAAATTAGTTTTTTGATATAATTTAATCTGTATAGCTATGTGCTTTTTAAATTGAAGGAATGAGGTAGAAAAGTATGAAAAAAATCGTATCATTGTTGACAACTTTCTCGATGGTAATCGGGCTTGTTCTGGCATTTCCCTCCCCCGTTATGGCTGAGGAAATCGTAAACCTTTCAGTAGGTAAGCCATACACCTGCGAAAGGTATGAAAACCCGAGCTATCCCGATACTGACGGCGTTGAGCTTACTGATGGTGTTACAGCGTCAATTGCAAGTTTTGGTGATAAAGCCTGGACGGGTACAACACAGTCAGGTATTGAGTCAGGAAAAGCTTACGACAAGTGGCCGCTTTATACAACTGTAATTGACCTGCAGAAAGTGTGCAGTGTAACAGAAGTTTCTGCAAACTTTTTAAAACATCTCGGAAGCGGTGTCGTACTCCCCAGAGGTATCAGAATTTACGCTTCTGTTGATAACATCAACTGGATGCAACTCGGATATTTAAATAACCTTCCTGATGCAACCGCAACGGGTATCTATACTTTCGGTTGGCGTTATGAAAACGATGGCAGTTATCCTGTGGTTATTGATACTGTTGACAACAAAAACGCTCCCGTAAAGGCACGTTACATTCGTTACGATTTTGAAAAATACGGCCCTCATAACTTTATTGACGAGATTACCGTTATGGGTTACGAAGGTGAAGTTGACGGCGCAACTGAGCCCACAGACACATCAAAGCTTGAAAACGGTGACATCCTTGCTGTTTCCGAAGAAACAACGGGTGGCATTCAGGATATGATGCTTATCTATAATCAGTCCACCGTTGAATGGTCCGCTGAAGACTTCAAGCCCTACGTTACTTATGTTGACAGAAATGGTGAGTCTGTCGATACACTTTTTGATTCCTTCCTCTTCCTTGCACTTTCAAGCCTCAACGGAAGAATTATGGACAACGATAACTCCGTCGTTACGATTGACGACTGGAACTGGTACTTAAACCGCACCTTCAAAGGTGAAAATTCCGACGTAAACAACTTAAACAAAGCACTTATTAAAGCTTCCGAAGATCTGGGATACAAAGTTGAGGCAAACTACGTCGTAATGATTCCCTACCCTGCAGCAAAAGCTGTGAATTTCGGCGAACTCAACGGCAGAAACCTCGATTTGTCAAACGATGACGACGCAAAATATCTTATTGACTGGTATATAAACGAGGTACTTAACTACGTTGAGGAAGGTTACTCACACCTTAACTTCAAGGGATTTTACTGGGTACACGAATCGGCATCAAGAATTCCTCTTATTCAGTATTTTAACGAAGCCGTTGACAAAACAGGCTACAAATCCTACTGGATTCCCTTCTATAACGCTACGGGTTATCTCTGGCCTGAAGAACTCGGGTTTGATGCTTTTGCCCTTCAGCCTAACCACTTCTTCTCTGAAACCTCCGACGACACCTTCGGCGGTGGCGGTACAAAGATAATCGAAAGCACTGCACGTCTTGCCGCACGTGGTAACTTCGGCGTTGAAATTGAATTTGACCATAACCTTTATAAGACTGTTGACGCCTATAACAGAGGTCTTGACTATTTGAATGCAGCTGTAAAGATGGGTTATCAGGGTGAAGGATACTTCAGAAACTGGTATGAAGGTGGCGGAGCACTCAAAGGCTTTGCTTACTCGGGTGTTCCTCAGGTGAGAAACTTCTACGATAACGTTTATGAAGTTATAAAAGGCACTTATAAAGAAAGAAAATACATAACTTCCTTCAGTGACTACGTTCAAAACAGCTTACTTTCAGGTAAAACGTATACTCATAACGGCGTAAACTGGTATGCAGAGCGTACTACCGATACAAACTCCACCTTCCTTACAGACGGCGAAATCGGTGGTACTTACGGCACTTCCAACTACTATGGCGTTCAGGCTCACGAAAGCCCCGTTATTGAATTTGACTTAAAAGATAATCCTATCCGTCTTGAAGAAATTCACGTAAACTTTATTCAGGCAGGTGTTGCGGGTATCGCCTACCCCGCTATCCGTATCTGGTACAAACCTACCGAATACTCCGAATGGAAACAGCTCTGTGCAGAAAACGTTACCAAACAGGACTTCGTTTTAAGAATTACCGACACTATTTCTGCTTACGGATTAAAATTTGAATTCCCCTCAAGAAGCTCCTTTGTGTTCATCAAGGAAATTATGGCGTTTGACTATATAACGGGCGTTACTCCCGACGTTGAGGGTACACCCGCTATGGATGCCGTAGTTTCCGTCGGCAAACCCTACACACAAAAGGGTTACTATATGCCAAACTACCCCGATACAAATAATAAAGAGCTTACAGACGGCGTTTACGGTGAGCTTACTCCCGTTGACGATGCATGGACAGGTGGCAGAAAAAAATACACAAACACAGGTAAAGCCTACGATGCATGGCCTATTTATTCCGTTGAAATCGACCTTCAGAGCGTTTACTCGGTATCACAGATTTACGGAAGATTCCTTTACGATTCAAGAACTGAATTCCAGATTTCCCTCCCCTTAGGTATAAGACTTTATGCTTCCGAGGACGGCGAAAACTGGCAGAAAATCGCATATATTGACCGTATCGGTAACGCACCCGTAAGAACTAACTCTTACGTTTACGGATGGCATACTGAAGACTTGCACGGCGTCATGACTCCTCTTACCGACGCTGCAAAAATCAAAGCAAGATATATCCGTCTTGATGCCGACCCCAACAACGGCCCCTTCCTTATGGACGAAATTACCGTTATCGGAAGTAAAGTTATCTCCTCTGATACTATGACCCTCACAAACACTTCAAAGCTTGAAAAAGAAGGTCCTAAAAAGGTTTCCGAGGATACAGGCTTTATAAGAGATATGGCGCTTTGCTATCAGCATACGGGTGCTTGGACAAGAGAACGCTTCAAACCCCTTGTTACCTACGTTGACAATAACGGAAACTCTGTTGACACGATGTTTGACGCGATGCTTTTCCTTTCACAGAACAACAACGGCAGACGTGTATACGATGCTAATACCGAAGAACTTAAGGTGTCTGACTGGATTGACTATATCGACAGAATTTTCGGTGAGGGCGGTGACGTTCCCGAGCTTAACGAAGCGGCAAAACAGGCGTCACTTGATTTAAATAAACCTGATTTTAAAACAAAGCTTGTTATTATGATTCCGTACCCCGCCGAAAAGGCAACAACTTTCGGTGAGATTAACGGCAGAAGCCTTGACCTTTCGGTTACAGAGGATGCACAGTATGCTCTCAAATGGTATATGGATACCGTTATCGAAAAGATGACTACGGGCGGATATGATTATATCGACTTCAAGGGTCTTTACTGGATGGCAGAAGGTCCTGGCCGTGCCGATTTAATCGGATTCTGCAACGATTATATCAAGGAAAGAGGTTATAAATCCTACTGGATTCCCTACTTTAACTCCTACGGATACTTCTGGAACGAAACTTTAAGATTTGACGCTGTAACCTTGCAGCCCAACCATTTCTTCGGTGAAATTTCCGACGATTCCTTCGGTGGTGGCGGTACAACCATTATCGGTTCCGTTGCAAAACTCGGTGGTCTTGGCAACTTCGGTGTTGAAATGGAAATGGATTCTGCCCTTATCTCAAACGTTGACTCCTATAACAAGGGTCTTGACTATCTTAACGCCTCTGTTGAATACGGTTTCTCTGGTCCTCAGCAGTACAGAAACTGGTACCTTGGCGGTAACCTTATTGCAGATATTTTAGCATCCGAGCTTCCCGACGCAAGAAACTTCTACGACTACATCTATCAGGTTATGATGGGTACTTATGAAGTTAAACCCTATCTTACCGAGATGAACCATAACCTCCTCTCGGGTGAAAAATACACTCATAACATCACAGATGACAGTGTATGGTATGCAGACCGCGCAAACGATACAGACTGTACCTATCTTACAGACGGTCTTGCAGGTGGCGGATACGCGGGTAATGCATTCTTTGGTATCAAGAAATCCGACGCTACCATTACCTTTGATTTTGATAAAGTTAAATCCTTCAAAGAGCTTCATATCAACTCTTTCTACGATTATTATGCTGCGGTAAGATATCCGAGAAACGTTAAAATCTCCGTTAAACAAAACGGCGAATGGAGAGAAATTTTCTCAGGTCCCGTTACCGAAAAGCACTTTGCTATCAAGTTTGACAGACTTATAGATGCAGAAGGACTAAAATACGACTTTACAATTCAGGGTAACTTCCTTTTCTTAAAAGAGCTTATGGCATTTGATGAGGATACTTCCACCAAGGCTGATGTAAACGTTACCCTCCCCACAATGCCCGGTGACGTAAACCACGATAACGTGATTAATGATATAGACCTTCAGCTTTTAAAACGTTACTTTGCAGGTTACGATAACGAAGTTGACCCCGTTGGTGCAGACGTAAATGGTACCGGTACAATCACACGAATCGACTTACTTTTACTCGCAAAAAAACTTGAGGTAAAATAATGAAAAAACTGGTTTTAGGATTGCTTTTGATTATAGCTTTTTCCCTTCTTACTTTTAACGTAAATGCCGATTTGCATAATGATAATCTCCTTTTAGGAAGAACCTACACCCACAACGGCAGTAACTGGTATCGCGACTACTCTACCGATACAAACTCTAAGTTTCTTACAGACGGAATATTGGGTGGAAGATATTTTAATCCTGACTTTTACGGTGTAAATGGTCAGGAATCCCCCGTTATTGAATTTGATTTAACGGATACTGACTTTACCTTTGAGGAAATTCATATTAACTTTGTAAAAAGCGGTGAAGCGGGTATCACTTTACCAAGGCTTCGTGTTTTCTGTAAAGAGGATGCAAATTCTCAGTGGGTGCAGATTTATTCGGGTGCTGTTACAGACGATGACTTTGTATTAAGAACTGATAAAAAAATCACTGCATCTCATTTAAGATTTGAGTTTTTGTCAACGGGGACATTCGTTTTTATCAAGGAAATTATGGCGTATAACTACGATACTCCCGATACTCCCGATGCTTTACTTTCCCGCTACAATTTAGAAAACGTAATCTCCATCGGCAAAAGTTATACCAATACCCGCTACGTTGACCCAAACTTTCCCGACAGTAATAACAAAGAGCTTACAGACGGCGTTTTGGGGCTTTACGATGAAGCTTTAGCCTGGACGGGTACTGTAAAAGGCAAAGCGGATAGCGGTAGGGTTTGCGACGTATGGCCTTTATACACTACCGTTATCGACCTTGAAAAAAATTATGCCGTGTCAGACGTAAAAATTAACTTTTTGCGTAACGGCACAAAAGGTTATTCACTGCCGTTGGCTATAAGAATTTACGCCTCCGAAGACGGTGAAAACTGGTCTAAAATTGCTTATCTTAGCAACGTTATAAACAGTACCGCTCTTAACGGGGTGCACACCTACTCCCTTGAAAATATGAACTCTCTTATAGATACCGACGTAAAAGCGAGATTTGTAAGAGTTGACTTTGAGCCTAACGGTAACCATAACCTTATTGACGAAATAATGGTATTCGGTAAAGATGATTTATCCACTGCTTCTCCCCTTACAAACCTTTCAAAGCTTGAAAACGGCGAAGTTATGAAGGTTTCTGAAGAAACAGGCTTTATAAGGGATATGGCGCTTTGCTATCAGCACGCGGGTGCCTGGACAAAGAAACGCTTTAAGTCCATTATTACCTACGTTGACCGTGACGGAAAATCCGTTGATACCCTTTTTGACACAGTTTTGTTCTTGGCTCAGCGTAACGCCGATGGCGTAAGAGTTTACGATACAAACAACGAAGACGTTAGAATTTCCGACTGGCACGATTATTTAAACCTTACTTTCGGTGAAAACGGATCTGTTTATAACTTAAACGAAGCGGCAAAACAAGCTTCTCTTGATTTAAACGACCCCGATTACAAGACAAAATACGTCGTTATGATTCCCTATCCTGCCAATGCCGTTACCGAGTTCGGTGAGTTAAACGGCAAAAACCTCGACTTATCCACTTCTGCGGATACAAAATATCTCTTGGACTGGTATATTGATTCAGTTTGTGAATACGTTCAAAACTCCGATTATCCTTATCTTGAATTCAAAGGATTTTACTGGATGAACGAATATCCCTCAAGAGCTAATATGATAGCTTATGCAAACTCTGTTGTTAAAGAAACGGGATACAAATCCTACTGGATTCCCTATTTTAACTCGGTAGGATATTTATGGCGTGAGGATTTAGGTTTTGATGCGCTTACTTTACAGCCAAACCATTTCTTCTCATCTTCTGCCGAAAATACCCTCGGTGCAGGTGGTACGAAAATCATCGGTACCGTTGCAAAGCTTGGTGCTCTCGGTAATTTCGGCGTTGAGATGGAGTTTGACGAAGGACTTATGTCAAGCCTTGAGGACTATAACAAGGGTCTTGATTACTTAAACGGTGCCGTTGAATACGGCTTTTCAGGGCCTCAGTATTTCAGAAACTGGTACCTTGGCGGCGATTTTATAAATATGATTGCTTATTCTCGTCTTCCCGATTCGAGAAGGTTCTATGAGTATATCTACGAGCTTATGAACGGCAGTTATGAGATAAAACCTTATCTTACCGAGATGAACGATAACCTTTTAAGAGGTCTTCCCTACACCCACAACGTTACCGATTCAGCACACTGGTACAAGGATAAGACGATTGACGCTGACTGCACCTTCCTTACAGACGGTCTTGCAGGTGGTAACTTCTACGGAGACAGGTACTTGGGCGTCAAGAACAAAGACGTTACGATAGACTTTGATTTTGACGGTAAAAAGGCTATCAAAGAGCTTCATACCTATACTTTTGAAGATAAAAGTGCCGCACTTTTCCTCCCCGAAAATCTGAAAATTTATGCCAAAAACGACGGTGAGCTTGTACTTTTATACTCGGGTGAAGTACCAAGTGAGCATACGGTTATAAGTCTTGATGAAACTTATTACGCAGAGGGACTTCAGTTTGAGTTTACAAGAACACAAACCTTCCTCTTTATAAAAGAAGTTATGGCTTTCTCTGAGGACACGGGAATTACACCCGATTTCATCGTAGAAACACCCACTACCAACTGGATTTTGGGTGACGTTACAAACGACGGTATAATAAACAACGCAGACGTTATGCAGATAAACCGAAAAGTTGCAAACTTTTCTTCGGTTTTTGATATCGAAGAATATAAAGAAAAACGTTTTAAGGCATCAGACGTCAATAAAGACGGCGTTATAAACAATATTGACGCTATGCAAATTAACAGAAAAGTTGCAAATCTTGGCTCTGTGTTCGATAAAAAATAAAGGATTTATTCTATGAAAAAACTTATTTTACTTTTAATCTCAATCTTAGCATTACTGCTTATACCTTTGAGTGCATCGGCACTTGAAGAAGTCAATTTATCTTTGGGTAAGCCGTACACAAGGACTGCTGCTTACATAAACCCAACCTACCCCGATACCGATAACAAAGAGCTTACCGACGGTATTTTGGGTTGGACTAGTATTTATGCCCCTGCCTGGAGTAGTACCTTCCACCGCGCTCAGCAGTCAGGCAAGGTTTACGACAGAAATCCGCTTTACGACGTTACTATTGACCTTGAAAGTGTTAACAGTATCACAAGCGTTAAAGCTAACTTTTTAAGAGACCCTTCTACTGCAGTTTACCTTCCCCGAAGCTTCAAGGTATGGGCGTCGGTTGACGGTGAAAACTGGCAGAAGCTTTCTTATTTAAATGCACCCGTCTGGGATCAGCCTCTTGGAATTTACTCCTACGGATGGCGTATTCCCGATAACGCGAGTGGCAAAACTACCGACCTTACTGACGGCGTTTCCCCCATCAAGGCAAGATACGTTCGTTTTGCTTTTGAAACCCATATGGGGCACATTTTCATTGACGAAATTGCTGTAAACGGCTATGAAGGTGTCGTTTCAGATGCAATTGACCCCTGTAACACCGAAGACCTCGATAACGAGATTAAACTTGCAGACGAAAAAACAGGCAACGTTCAGGATATGGTGCTTATTTATCAGTCACCTACCTGGGACACTTCAAAGCTCAGATACTACCTCACCTACGTTGACTCCGAGGGTAAATCGGTTGATACTCTTTACGATACCTTCTGTTTTTTACAGCTTTCTTCAAAGTTTGGTAACAGTTTTGACCGCACTGATGCGGATATCTCTCTTGAAGACTGGACTTCTTATCTTGACGATACTTTCAGTGGCGAACTTGCCGATGCGTATATCTTAAACGAAACGGCAAGACAGGCTTCCATTGATTTAAACGACCCCGATTACAAGGCAAACGTTGTCGTTATGATTCCTTTCCCGTACAGTGAACTTGAAACTTTCGGTACGATAAACGGCAAAAGCCTTAATTTGTCGGTTGAAGAGGACTGGAAATATCTTATCGACTGGTATTTAGGCGAAGTTGAATCCCGTTTTGAAGACGGAAACTACGAGTATCTTGACCTGAAAGGCTTTTACTGGGTGCGTGAAGACCCGTCACACTCCTACAAAATACGATATTTTACCGATAAAGTGCGTGAAATGGGTTATAAATCCTACTGGATTCCCTTTATAAGCTCGGAAGGATACTTCTGGAACGAGGATTTAGGCTTTGACGCCATCACGGTTCAGCCCAGCCATTACTTCGGCACAAATACCGACGACTCCCTCGGCGGTGGCGGTACAACCATCATTGACACCGTTGCACGTCTTGGTGCTTATGCCGATTTCGGCGTTGAGTTTGAGCTTGACTATAACACGTCAGCAAGTGTTGAAAAGTATAATCTTTTCCTTGACTATATGAATTCTGCAGCTAAGATGGGATTTCAGGGTGATGGCTATTTGAGAAACTGGTACGAGGCAGGCGGCGCTATCTGGATGCTTGCACAAAACCCTCATCCCGAAATCAGAAAGCTTTACGATAACATCTATCAGGTGATAAAGGGTACCTATACCCCACGCGAATATATAAGCGATTATTCCTATCAGGGAAATCTCTTAAAGGGTAAACGTTACTATCACGACGTAACAAGCTGGTACAGTGCCATTTCTACTGACTCAAAGTACAAATATCTAACCGATGGCATTCTGCCCACAAGCTACTACTACGAAGGTTTTCTCGGAGCTAAAAATGAAAAGTCGGTTACCATTGAGTTTAATTTTTCAGACGAGCCTTTGAGCGTAAGAGAAATCCATAGCCGACTGATGCATCTCCCGAGTTCGGGCATTTATCCCCCAAGCAACGTTAATATCTATATAAAATCTACTCCATCTTCAGGCTGGCTTAACGTTTATGCAGGTGCTTTACCCTCTGCGTCATCTGTATTCAGGTTCCCTGAAAACGTGACGATTTACGGGCTTAAGGTAGAGTATACAAATTGTGGTCAGTACACCTTCATTCAGGAGATTATGGCGTTTGACCATAACACAAACCTTCTTGCAAACGGGGCACTCACCCTCCCCACCATCACGGGTGACTTAAATAACGATATGGTTGTAAACCTTTCGGATTTTGAGATTATGAGTGACTACTTTGCAGGAAAAGTCGAAGCAATTGACCCTGAAATCGCCGATATAAACGCCGACGGCACCTTAAACCGCGTTGATTTACTCAGACTTGCAAAACTTGTTGTAAATTAATTAAAAAAACACTTGCATTTTTTAAATTAATGTGGTATACTAATTACAGTAGAATAAGTTAAACGAAAGGCTGGGAAAAAACTTCCCGGTCTTTTGTATTGCTTGGAAAGGTTGTGGAGTTTTGAACAAAAACGAAATCATCAAAGTTGTCTGGGATATGGCAAAGCCTATCACCGATGACTTCGGGCTTACCTTATGGGACGTCCGCTTTGAAAAAGAAGGTGCAAACTACTTTCTTCGCATCGTAATTGATAAAGAAGGTGGTGCCGACATCGACGCCTGTGAAAAGGTGTCAAGGGCTATTGACCCGCTACTCGACGAGGTTGACCCTATCGAGCAAAGCTATTGCCTGGAAGTTTGGTCGGCAGGTCTTGAACGAGATTTAGTACGCGATTTTCATTTTGAAATGAACATTGGAAATCCCGTGGTAATCGGTTTATTTGAAGCTATTAACGGCGAAAAAGAACCGATATGCACGTTAAATGAATATAAAGGCAAAACCATCACAGTAACCCTCCCCGACGGGGAACAAAAAGAATTTGAGATATCAAAACTCAGATTTGTAAGACAGTATATTGAAATTGATTTTGGAGGAAAATAGAAAATGAATAACGAATTTTTTGACGCACTCATACTTTTGGAAAAGGAAAAAGGTATCAAAGCTGACTACCTTATCGAGAAAATCACAAACGCTATCGTAATCGCTGTAAAACGTGACTATCAGGTTACAGAAAACGTTAACGTTAAAATCGACCCCGAAAAACGCAAATTCACAGTTTCCATCGTTAAAAACGTTGTAGAGGAAGTTGAAACTCCCGAAACAGAAATCACACTCGACGAAGCACTCAAATACAGTAAACGTGCTAAAGTTGGTATCCCCGTTGAAATCAAGCTTGACACAAAACAGTTCGGACGTATTGCTGCACAGACTGCTAAACACGTTATCCGTCAGGGTATCAGAGAAGCAGAACGTTCCCAGATGCTTGAACAGTTCCAGAACAAGGTTTATGAGGTTGTTACTGCAACCGTTAATAAAATCGAACCCGCTACGGGTAACGCTACCGTTGAAATCGACAAGAGTGAAGTACTTTTCTTCAAAAACGAACAGCTTCCCAACGACGATTTCAGAGAAGGTGACAGAATCAAAGTATACGTTGTTGACGTTGTTAATTTGGAAAAACGTTGTTCTCTTAAGATTTCCAGAACTCATAAAGATTTGGTAAAACGTCTTTTCGAGCTTGAAGTTCCCGAAATTTTTGACGGTACGGTTGAGCTTAAATCCGTTTCCCGTGAGGCAGGTTCCAGAACAAAGATTGCAGTTTACAGCAAAAACCCCGACGTTGACCCGATTGGTGCTTGTATCGGTCCTAAGGGTAGCCGTATTTCCAGTATTGTTGACGAATTAAAAGGTGAGAAAATCGACATCGTTAAATGGAACGAAGACCCCGCAATCTTCATCAAGGAAGCTCTCTCCCCTGCAGAAGTTCAGTCGGTTACAATCACAAATCCCACTGAAAAAATCTGCCGTGTTATAGTTCCCGATACTCAGCTTTCACTTGCTATCGGTAACAGAGGTCAGAACGCAAAACTCGCAGCTAAGCTTACAGGATACAAAATCGATATCCGTGCCGAAAGCGAAGCAGAATCCGAGGAATAATTATGAAAAAAGTACCGCTTCGTATGTGTGTCGGTTGCGGTGAAATGAAAGATAAACGCGACTTAACACGTATCGTAAAATCAAAAGAGGGCGAGATTTCTTTAGACCCTACGGGCAAAAAAGCAGGACGCGGAGCTTACATCTGCCCCTCAGCTGAATGCCTTAAAAAAGCAAGAAAATCCCGTCGCATCGAAAAAAGCTTTGCAACTAAAATCCCCGATGAAGTTTACGACGCACTTGAGGAGGAAATGAACAATGGATAGATTTTACTCTACCCTTTCCCTTACAATGCGTGCACGAAAACTTATCTACGGGTTTGACACCGTAAAAGAAAACATCGGTGAGATTCATCTGTTGCTTACAGCTTCGGATTTATCCCAAAAAACTACTAAGGAAGTAATTTTCCTGGCAAATAAGCACTCTGTTCCCTGTCTTGCTTTGAATAATACGATGGAGGAAATCGGAAACCTTATCGGTAAGAAAACAGGCATTTTAGGTATTGCAGATAACGGGTTTGCCACCAAGCTTATTTCACTTTACAAGGAGGAAACTATATGACACTTAAGTATAAAGTCAGCGAAATCGCCAAGGATTTAAACGTTTCGGGTAAAGCTATCATCGAACTTATTTCCGAATACTTTGGCGGTGAGCCTAAAAAGACTTCTTCTGCTTTGACTGACGAAGAAGCAAACATAATTTTGGATTACTATACACAGAAAAACACCGTTAAGGACTTTAACGCTTATTTTAATTCCAAATCTGCTGAGGTTAAAAAGCCTGAGCCTAAGAAGGAAGCTCCCAAAAAGGCAGAGCCTAAAAAGCCTGAGCCTAAAAAGGAAGCTCCTAAAAAGGCTGAACCTAAAAAGGAAGAGCCTAAAAAAGTTGAAGCTCCCAAGAAGGCAGAGCCTAAAAAAGAAGCTCCCAAAAAAGTTGAAGCTCCTAAAAAAGACAAATTCGAAAAACCGAACTTCAATGCTCCCCAGAAGAAAAAAGAAGAGCCCAAACGTGAAAAATTCGAAAAACAGAATAATTTCGTTGGCAAAAACGCGCAGAAAGAGTCAGGAGTTACAAGCAACGCACCCGTTGAGAAAGAACGCACCGAGCGTAAAGTCAACACCCGTGCCGTTGAAATCAACCTTGATAAATACAACGAACATTACGAGCATATTGCTCCTCAGGACAGAATGCGCGACAACCACCAGAGTAAGCAGAAGTTAAAACAGAAATCCCAGATGAAGAAAAAGGATAAGTTCTCCACCAAGAAAGAAACTGAAGCAGAAAAGCTCCAGCGTCTTGCTCTTGAACGTGCAAGAAAGCAGCAGTTAAAGGTTCTTATCCCCGATGAAATCACAGTTTCTGAACTTGCTACACGTCTTAAAGTAACCGTTACAGACGTCATCAAAAAGCTTATGATGTTAGGCGTTATGGCGGCTCAGCACGAAGTTATCGACTTTGATACTGCATCGCTCGTTGCTATGGAATACGATGCTAAAATCGAAAAAGAAGTTATCGTTACTATCGAAGAACAGCTTATTAAAGACGAAGAAGATAACGCAGACGCTCTCGAAGAAAGAAGCCCCGTTGTAGTTGTTATGGGTCACGTTGACCATGGTAAAACCTCTATCCTTGACAGAATCCGTAACGCAAACGTTACTTCCACCGAAGCAGGTGGTATCACTCAGCATATCGGTGCTTATCAGGCTAAAGTTAACGACAGATACATCACTTTCCTTGATACCCCAGGCCATGAGGCGTTTACTTCAATGCGTGCCCGTGGTGCTGCCGTTACTGATATCGCAGTGCTCGTTGTTGCCGCTGACGACGGTATTATGCCCCAGACAGTTGAAGCTATCAACCACGCAAAAGCTGCAGGCGTTTCCATCATCGTTGCAATCAACAAGATGGATAAACCCACTGCTAACCCCGAAAAAGTTAAACAGGAGCTTACTGAATACGAACTCGTTCCCGAAGAATGGGGCGGCGACGTTATCTGTGTTCCCGTTTCTGCTCTTACAGGTGAAGGAATTGACACCTTGCTTGAAATGATTACTGTTGTTGCCGACGTTTTGGAACTCAAAGCAAATCCCAACCGCCTTGCAAAAGGTACGGTTGTTGAAGCACGTCTTGACAAAGGTCGCGGACCCGTTGCTACACTCCTCGTACAGAATGGTACTCTTAAAACGGGCGATATCATCATCGCAGGTGCTACAGTCGGCCGTGTGCGTAAGATGATTAACGACCATGGTAAGGAAGTATTTGAAGCAGGTCCCGCAGTTCCCGTTGAAATTACAGGTATGTCCGAAGTTCCCTCTGCAGGTGATACCTTCAACGCAGTTGAAAACGAACGTCTGGCCCGTGAACTCGTTGAACAGCGTCTTTACACCCAGAAAGAAGAACAGTTTAAATCCTTCCAGAAGGTTACTCTTGATAACTTGTTTAGTCAGATTGCCGATGGCGAAGTAAAAGAGCTCCCCATCGTTGTAAAAGCTGACGTTCAGGGTAGTGCTGAGGCTGTAAAACAGTCCCTTGAAAAACTCACGAACGAAGAAGTAAGAGTTCGTGTTATCCACACAGGTGTCGGTGCTATCAACCGTTCCGACGTTATGCTCGCTAACGCTTCTAACGCTATCATAATCGGCTTTAACGTTCGTCCTGACCCCGTTGCTAAGCTTGACGCTGAAAACGAAAACGTTGAAATGCGTATGTACCGCATCATCTACGATGCTATCGACGACGTAAAAGACGCTATGAAGGGTATGCTTGCTCCCAAAACACGCGAAGTTGAGCTTGGACGTGCCGAAGTTCGTCAGGTTTACAAAATCTCTGGCGTTGGTGCTATTGCAGGTTCTTACGTTCTCGAAGGTAAGGTAGCAAGAGATGCACTTATCCGTGTTGTACGTGACGGTGTTGTACTTGTTGAAGACAAGATTGACTCTCTTAAACGTTTCAAAAACGATGCTAAAGAAGTAGCCCAGGGTTACGAATGCGGTATCGGTCTTGAAAAGTTCAACGATATCAAAGAAGGAGACATCTTCGAGTCATTTATTATCGAAGAATACAGAGAATAATATGGCAAGTTTTAAAGTCGGACGTCTGTCCGAAGATATAAAACGTGAGATGAGCGCACTTTTCCGTGAGATTAAAGACCCCCGTGTTTCCACAATGCTGAGTGTCGTAAGATGCGAGGTTTCGGGGGACTTGTCCCACTGCAAGGTGTATGTAAGCGCTATTGAGGGCGAAGAAAAAACAGTTGAATCGGTAGCGGGTCTTAAATCCGCAAGCGGTTTTATAAAACGTGAGCTTTCTAACCGTCTGCATTTGAGAAAATGCCCCGAGCTTCACTTTATTGCCGACTCCTCTATCGCTTACAGTGCCAAAATCAACGATATTCTGGAGAATTTGTAATGAGAATTGATGTTAAAGCTACGGCAAAAGAGCTTTTAAATATGGATAATATCTATATCCTTTGCCACCGCAACCCCGACGGAGATACCTTAGGAAGCGGTTTCGGGCTTCATTATGCATTAAAAAGCCTTGGCAAACGTTCAAAAGTTCTTTGTTCTGATGAATTCCCCGAGAAATTTTCCTATATGTACGATACTTTTACGGAGTTTGAGGCAGAAAATATAGTGTCTGTCGACGTTGCTACCACCGAGCTTTTCGGAAGTCTTGACTACAAGGTGAATTTAGCTATCGACCACCACCCCACTAACTCGCTTTTTGCAGAGAAAGTCTGCCTTTGCCCCGACGATGCCGCAACCTGTGAGATTATCTATGCGATAATTAAAGAAATGGGTGTAAAAATAGATGAAAAAATCGCAACCTGCCTTTATACGGGCGTTGCGACTGACACGGGTTGCTTTAAATTTTCAAACGTAACTCCCAAAACCCATTATATTGCAGGTGAGCTTATCGAGTGCGGCGCCTTGTTTAAAAAGGTCAACAAGGAAATCTTTGAAACCAAAACTCTTTCGCTTATCTCCCTTGAAAGAGAGGTTTTAAACACCCTTTCTTTCCATTCACAAAACCGTGTTGCGATGATTTACGTTACAACCGAAATGTTAAAAAAATACGGTGTTCCCGAAACAGAGCTTGATGCCATAACGGGTATCCCCCGACAGATTGAGGGTGTTGAGATGGGAATTACCATTAAACAACGTAACGAAAACGAGTTTAAGGTATCTGCAAGAACGTCCGAAACCCTTGATGCAAGTCAGTTCTGCCAAAAATTCGGCGGTGGCGGTCACGCAAGAGCATCAGGTTGTACCATAAACGGTACACTCACTGAGGTTCAGGAAAAGCTTATAAAAGCAGTTGAGGAATTTTTATGTTAAACGGAATTATCTGTATAAACAAACCTGAGGATTTCACTTCCTTTGACGTTGTCAAGAAGTTAAGAGGTATCACAAGGGTTAAAAAAATCGGTCACGCAGGTACTTTAGACCCGATGGCTACGGGTGTTTTGCCGATTTTTTTAGGTGTTGCCACCAAGGCTTGTGACATCTTACCAAACAACGATAAACGTTATACAGCATCCTTTAAATTTGGTCTTGAAACCGATACCGAGGATGTATGGGGCAACGTTACAAAAGAGTATGATAAAAAGGTTACAAAAAAGGATATTCTTGATATTCTCCCCTCTTTTACGGGTGAAATTTCACAGATTCCGCCGATGTATTCGGCAATTCAGATTAACGGCAAACGCCTTTATGACTTAGCCCGTCAGGGTATTGAAGTTGAAAGAGAAGCGCGTAAAATCACAGTTTATGAGATTTCCCTTTTAAGCTTTGACGAAAGTAGTCAGGAAGGTGTCTTTGATATCTCCTGCTCTAAAGGTACCTACATCCGCACTATTATCAGTGATATCGGTAAAAAGCTTTGTTGCGGTGGCATTATGACCGCTTTAAACCGCACCGAGGCTTCAGGATTTACTCTTTCCGACTGTATGACCTTTGAAGAAGTGGAAAAAGCGGTTGCCGATAATACTCTGACCCCGCTACCCGTTGAGAAAGCGTTCTCCCCCTACCCCGAAATTCGCTTGAGCGAAATACAGACGAGAATGTTTTCAAACGGTGTAACCCTTGATTTAAGAAGAATAAGGCACCAAAAGCAAGAAACCGCCAGAGTTTACTCCTTTGACGGGTCGTTTTTAGGACTTGCTACCTTAAATTTTGAAACCAACGAACTGAAACTCTTAAAATTCTTTATAGAAAGGAAGTAACGGCTTTGCGTATTTTCAAAGAAATTCAAAGTTTAAATGAAAACACTTCGGTTGCCTTAGGTCTCTTTGACGGACTGCATAAAGGACATCAAGAAGTTATAAAAAATACTGTAAAGGAAAAATCTTTACAGTCTGTCGTTTTCTCTTTTGAATTTGATAAAGAAGCTACAAAGCCCCAATTTTCCTACATTTTTCCGACTTCACTTAAATTTAAGTATCTTGAAGAAATGGGAGTTGATATCTGCATCTGCCCTAAATTTTCGGATATCAAAAATTTAAGTCCTGCGGAGTTTTTAAAGATTTTAAAGGATGATTTCAAGGCAAAGGCGCTCTTTTGCGGTGAGGATTACCGCTTCGGAAAAGAGGCAAAGGGTGATATTACACTCCTTAAAAGCTTTTGCGATGAAAATGATATAAAGCTTTGCGTTCTTCCTGATATTTCCGAAAGCGGAGTTAAAATAAGCTCCACTGCGATAAGAAAAGCGCTTAAAGACGGTGAAATTCCTCTTGCCAATCGTCTGCTCGGACGTAATTACGGGATAGATTTCCCCGTTACAGACGGCAAAAAGTTAGGAAGAACCTTAGGTTTCCCGACTATTAATCAGGTCTATCCACACGGATGCACTCTGCCACGGTTCGGTGTCTACCTCACAAAGGCTTATATTAACGGCAAAAACTACTACGGCGTTACAAACGTCGGTATTAAGCCCACAGTTACCGATACCCCTCTCCCCTCGGCGGAAACCACCTTACTCGACTTTGAGGGGGATTTGTACGGCGAGAAGATTAACCTTGAATTTTTAGAGTTTATACGCGAGGAAAAGAAATTTAATTCCATTGATGAACTTAAAAAACAAATAGAAACTGACGTTAAGAAAACAAGAGAAATAATAAAAGGAATTGGTTAATCCCCAATTCCTTTTTTGTTTTAGAATTTTAAAGTTAAAAGTTTGCCTGTAGGTAGATACTGGCGGTACTTGACACCTGCCATATCAAACATTCGCTTGGAGGCGATGACGCCGTTTGTGTCGGCATATTTATCATGCATATAAACTACTTCTTTAATCCCTGACTGAATGATAGCCTTGGCACACTCGTTACACGGGAACAAGGTAACGTAGATAGAAGTGCCTTTAAGTGAGCCTCCGTCGTTATTTAAGATAGCGTTAAGCTCTGCGTGGCAGACGTAGGGGTACTTGGTTTCAAGCTCTTCCCCTGCCCTTTCCCACGGCATATTCTCGTCGTCACAACCGACGGGCATTCCGTTGTATCCCATCGAAAGAATTTTATGGTCGGAGTTTGCGATACAAGCTCCCACCTGAGTTGAGGGGTCTTTACTTCTCTCTGCGGAGAGCATCGCAATCCCCATAAAATATTCGTCCCAGCTTAAATAATCCTGTCTTTTCATAATATCACCTTTTAAGTTTATGATTAACCTCATCCCTGATGAGTGTGTAGATTACGGAAAATACGGGAATGTAGATTAGGATACCGAGTACACCGATAGTACCTGCGCCGAGTGTAACGGCGGCAAGTACCCAGATGGACGGCAAACCTACAGAGTTACCAACAACATGCGGATAGATAAGGTTTCCTTCAATCTGCTGCAAAATAATAGCTATAACCAAAAGCCATAATGCAGGCATAAAGCCCTGAGCCATCATAGTTAAAATAACGGCAAAGCCCGTTGAAACCCACGCACCGAAGATAGGAATAAGTGCGCATACGATGGTAAGAACGCTTATCATAAGGGCGTATTTGTATCCGAATATGCTCAGTACCACAAAGAACATAAGACCTAAAATAGCCGCCTCTGTGCACTGTCCTGCGATAAAGTTAGAGAAGGTTTTATTTGTGAGTGAAAGGACTCTCATAAGCTTTTCAACACGTTTTTCGGAAGGGATAACCACGTCGTCATTACCTTTTTTATCAGGCATAAATGCTCTGATAAAACGTTTGCCCTGAGAGATAAGCTTTTCTTTCTGCGAAAGGAAGTAGATAGCAAAGAAAATGCCGAGGAAAAAGTTTACAAGTCCGTTGATAACGCTTGTAGCGGCGGAAACTGTAGAGTTAAGCACGTTACCCGCACCTTTTTGTAAAAAGCTGAATACAGTGTCGAGAACCTTTTCCCAGTCAACCGAAACGATTGAAATTCTGTCCTGAAGCTCAGGGAATTTCTCAACAAGGGAAGCAATAAAAACGTTCACCTTATCGACGTAACCGGGGAAATTTAGTTTAAGTATCTCAAAGGTAGAGCCGAGTTCAGGCACCACGATAAGTGTTACGAACATAATAAGCACTGCCACAAAGATAAAAGTAAGCAGAATACTTACGGGGCGTTTTATCTTTCTTACCAGTTTATCGTGCTTTCCGCCCGTTTTAAACAAAAGACGCTCTATTCCCTTCATCGGAAGATTTAAGATAAAAGCAATGCAAAATCCCACGAGAATCGGTGAGATAAGCGAGAAAAACATTTTAAGATAATCAAAAAGCAAACCGATATTCTGTAAGCTTAAAAAACAGACAACGGTAAAGAGAATTATAAGAAGGATTTTTCTTATATTTTTGCGGTTAAGCTCCATTTTTTTATCTCCTTTTTTAAAGATATTACCATTGTAACACAGATTTTAAGAAATTACCACAATTTTCATAAAAAATTAAAAAAAGAAAGCAAGGAGTTACCCTTGCCTTCTATAAGAAGATTATTCAGCTTCTTTCATTTTTGCAAAGCAATCGCTGCAGTATACAGGGCGATCTTCACGGGGCTGGAAAGGAACTTTTGCTTCAGCACCGCAGGAAGCACATGTAGCTGTGAACATTTCTCTCTGAGCTCTGTTCTGGTTTTTGCGAGCGTCACGGCAAGCTTTACATCTCTGGGGTTCGTTTTCGAAACCTCTTTCAGCGTAGAATTCCTGTTCACCAGCTGTGAATACGAACTCGTTGCCACACTCTTTGCATGTTAGGGTTTTGTCTTCGTACATTTTTTTTACCTCGCTTAGGTTATTTTGTGCCCCCGGACGGACTCGCACCGTCATCTTGTAAATTACACGCTCTGCAAATTAAGCTACAAAAGGCATATTTAGTTTAACGTTCTGAGTTTTTTACGGACTCTCTGCAAGGCGTTGTCAACAGACTTTTCCTTAACGCCAAGCTGTTTTGCAATTGATGCGTAGTCCATCCCGCTAAGGTGCAGAAACAAAACTTCCCTCTCCATCGGAGAAAGTGCAGTTTTAACGTCGTTAAGCACTGAAAAAAGGTTTTCTTTTCCGATAAGAATGCTCTCGGGAGTAAGAGATGTACTTTCATCCTTCAAAAGGTCAAGAGGAATGTTTTTAACCCCCTGCCCCGCTTTTAAAGAGGTAGCTTTTTCTACTGCTTTGAGCATTTTGTTTCTTATGCAAACGTTAGCATAAGAGGAAAACTTAACGTCTTTTTCAGGGTCAAAGTGCGAAATCGCATCCAGAAGCCCCAAAGAGCCTTCCTGCACGAGATCGTCAAAATCAAGAACGTTTACAAACTGAAACGCGAGTTTGTTTATAAGAGGAATGTAACGTGAAATAAGCAGTGCCACAGCGTCGCGGTTTTCGGAAGAAAGCCTTACAAGACTTAAATCGTCAAGAGTTTTTAAAGTTGCTTCTTTCACTGCATTCATCCTCAATATACAATATCGCCCCACTATCGTAACATATTTTTGTGCTTTTGTCAAGGTTTTTTGAAAATATAAAACAAACTTCGAAAATTTTGTACACTTTCGACAAAAAACGACACCTCCGCCTTTTAAACGACGGAGGTCTATGTTGAAATTGTGATTTAAATATGGTATATTCTAATTATCAAATTATTTGAGGTGGTAAGGTATGACTATATCTGAATACGTAAAGCTATCGCTTAAAGACTGCAAGGAACGTCTTAAATCCATCGCATTATACTCGCTTCTCATAAGAATTGCGCTTTATCCGCTTATGTTCTTTTCCGAAGTTATGAACACAAGATATATAGAGTTTCTTTTATTTTCGGAGATATATGAAAACCCCGATTTTTTCGATATCGTAATAGTACCGCTTTTTTATTTTGCTGAACTTTTTGCTATGGAAGCGTTTGTAACACTCCCATTATACCTTCTGTTTTTCAAGGAAAAACCCATTAGAATAAAACCCTTAGTTAAAGATTTTGTTATTTTCAAAGCAATAATATTCGTCTTTTATTCCCTGCTTGTCTTTGCAAAATGGAGTTGTTACAGCATTTCTTTGCAACTCGCAATCGGCATAGCGGCAGTTTTCTCAGTGTTTTTCAAGGATATGATAAAAGTCACGATGGTTACCCAGAACGTTCCCTTTTTTGAAGCTATAAAAAAATCATTCAACGTACTCGAAACGCAAAAGTCAAAACGCATTTTTACCTTCTTTGCAGTCGAATTGATATTCTTCATTCCTTATCTTATTGTAATGATTATCATTATAGCCACAGTGCCGATAATATACCAGTATCGCATTTATCAATGGCTTTATATAATCGGACCGCTTGTTGATATTTTTACAGAGCCTTTAAGGATATCCTTTCACTTAAATTTCTTTTACCCTAAAACAGAATACGAAAAATTTAAGGTCTGATTTTCATTATATCATCATATTGTTCGTTCATTAATTTTACCGTTTTCAGATATTTACTTATTAAATAGTTGTAATAATTTGTTTCCCACATACTGTCGTTATAAGGGAATCGTGCATAAATTGTATCTTGTATCAAATTGTCAACTTTTTCAATAAATTTACTCCTGAAATTTAATAACGTATCATCAATCACATACTTCCAATGACTGTTTTCTACAAAGTTCTCCTTCCAAAGATACTCTGCAAACTCCTGCATATCAGGGTCTTTTTTAAAAGCATTATAAACATCCGCAAATCCCGGTTGATCATCAATCAGTACTTTTAGCCCTATTTCGGCTATTTCCAAATATGCAGGCATCGCTACAACGCCACCTATTTGGAGCAATTGTAGATTTTGTGGGTTTATAGTACCAGTCGCATACAAAGTCAAACCTATTTCAAACGCTATCAGCAATGCCTCCGTTGCCCTATGATTACTTATTTGTGTCGAAATACGTCCGCTCATTATTCTGCTGTTGCTCTTATATTCTTCCAATATACTCTTTTCCTTGTATTTATAAAACCATCTTCTTTCTTCCAATACTTCATCCAGCAACTCTCTCGCCTTTCTCTCCGCAGCTCTTTCTATTTTTTCGATACAACCTGTAACCTCACTCTTACCCGAATTATCAGCAGCACGAAACGCAAAAGACTGGTCATGTATTTCCTTTAAACGATGAACAGCACTTGTTTCAGTTAAATCAGGCATTTTACCAAACAACCCTGTAAATCCTTCTTTTGGTCTTGATAATATCGTAGTTACATCAGTATTAACACCCATTAATTCCTTACATATCTTGTCCACATCTTCGTGGTTCCAGATAGTTGCATTATCGTCAACAAGAAACTTTTCTTCAAGTCCGCAAAGTTTCCATATATAATTATCAACACATACTACATACTCTTTAAAATCGTATTTAAAGATTCTATTGGGATCGTCTTCAGAAGCAAGATACCCCCATCCCTTTTTAATGTCACGTTTTATCTTCTCATAAACTTTTACTGCAACATCTTCTGTATACTTCCCTGTAACGCTGATATTAAGCACTTGCTGAAGCACTTTTATTGCTTTTGTATATGTACCGAAATAACTTGTACTGAATTTGAAATTGCTGATGGATTTTCTTTCCATCAGCTCTTTTATTTCCTTAACGGTTTTGCCCTGCAAAAGCTTTGGCAAATCAAGAACCCTTGCCTTAATCAGGTCATTCCCGTAAGTATCTCTTTTATCGCCACGGTACGTGGTGTTAAGAAGGATTTTTTCAATTTCATCTCTTTGCTCTACACCACGCAAAAATCCCGCGTCACGGTAAATTTTTACAACACTGTCAAAATCACTCGAAGAAAGACTTTTAAATCCGTACATACAATCATCGTGCCTTAACATACGCAACATATCATCTTTATCTCTTGGTCTCATAATAATTCTCCTTTATTTATTAATTAATGGCGCCGTTTGAGTCTGTCATAACAAGCTGACATTCCTTTATATCCTCGAAATATTCTTCGGCGAAGTAATAATCTTTGCCGTTTATTTTTTTAAATCCCTTTACGGCGTCACCATTTTCCGAAAGGTAATACCAGCGGTCATTCTGCTTAAACCAGCCTGTCAGCATATTGCCGTAGGTATCGAGATAGTACCATTTGTTTTTATCCATTATCCAGCCTTTTTTATCAACGCCGTTTTCTCTGTAACGCCATTTGCCGTTCTCCTTATACCAACCGTTTTTCGTAATAATCACCTCGTCAATTGCCCACGCCTCAAACAAAGGAATGGGAAAATTATTCTTTTCGCTCCAGGAAACAATACTGTAAGGCATAATAAAAGTGCCGTCATCCCCAAAGCTTTCTCCCCAGGAATTAAGCACTTTAAAACCTCTTTTATCATAGCCCGTAATGAGCATCATATGTCCGCCAGCCATCTCCTCAAGTGAGCCGTTTTTAATACGTGGCTCGGGCATTATGATATTATCCTTTGTAATTTCATAAAAGCTTTTAAAAACAAGGGTGCCCACAAGTACAGGCATACCCTTTAAAAGCGAATCTTTAACGGCATCTATGGTCAGGCACTGATAGTAGTTGCCGATTTTTATTCTCTCTGCTTCCTTTTTAAACTCTGTAAATTTTTCATTAAAAGTATCAATAACCTCACTCACTTCCGCTTCAAACGGGTAACGGCTAAAATAAAGTCCACCGTCTTTCTGGGCTGCTTTCAAAAGTCCCCTGGCTTCTGTCCCTTCGCCCTTGTGGTCTGTATAACGGCGGTTTCCGTAGTACCACGGGTAAGAGATAGCATCACTGCCCGTCACAATCTCGATAAGTGCAGAAAGCGCGTGAGTGGCGCAGTTCTGGTAAGCACCTTGGTCGTGTACCTTAAACCCCTTTAAGCTTATCTCAAAGCTTTCGGGGTAGCTTTTTCCCGAAACCGAATATATATAGTCACGTTTATCCTCAGTTTTGTTTATAAATCCTAAGCCTTTCATATAATCTCCCCTTCTTTATCAGTAGTTATAAGCTCGTATTTTTTAATATCGTCAAAATCCTCTTTTGCAAAGAAATAAAGCTTATTATTTATCTTTTTAAAACCCGTAACGGGGTTTCTGTTTTCATCAAAATACCGCCATCTTTTAAGCTTTATCCAGTTATTTTTCAAAAGATAGGTGCGTTCCTCGTTCGGCAGTTCCAGAAAATCGCAGGGATTTGTGCGAAAGTTACCTTTTGTCCTCGTTTCAAAATGACAATGAGCGCCAAAGCTTTTACCCGTGTTTCCCATAACACCCAAGACGTCACCCGTTTTTATTTTGTCACCGACCTTAACGCTACGGGATTTAAGGTGGCAAAAATAGTAGCGGTTGCCCTTTTCATCGTCAACTCTTATATAGTTGCCCCACTCCCAGGTAAGATTACCCTTGTCGGTGATAATCGTCGAGGACTTAACCACCCCGTCAACGGGTGAAATAACCTCAATATCCTCAAACCCCACGATATCAATACCGCCGTGGGTAGCTGAGTACCCCTGCGTCACCTTGAAATCGCCTTTAAAAATTTTCTTCATTCTTTCACCTGCGTTCCGAAATAAAATGCGATTACCGTCGTAAAAATCACTAAAAACTGTTCTCCCGTAACCTTGCCTGTTATAGTCATATATCCGAACATTGTGGTAAGTGCCAAAGTCACAAGACTTTTTATCGTTAAAAGTTTCTCAAGTCGTTCTTTCATATCTATTCCTTTCCCGTCGGAAGTGTGTCAAGCTCCTCTACTAAATGAGTGACAGTGCCGTTGCCACCTAAGTTATGGTACTGCTCGTAAAGACGTCTTACGTTCTCCTGAGCGTAAATGGGATAGTACCCTTTTTCCATATAATGATTGTAGCTGTCGATAATTCTGTCACGCAGAATTGCCTGAACACCGAGCTTTATAGATTCTTGCTCCCTCAAACGTTTTATAATGTTTTTATATCCTAAGCCGAATACTGTCAAAACACCCGAAAACAGTACTTCAAGCCAATAATTCACTAAAAATTCCATATTTTCTCCTTAAATACCACAAAGCTCTCCGTAAAGCTTTTCTATATCATCCGCACAAAGGTACGGCACGTCGTCAATAATATTAACACCCGACTTATTTTCTGCAGATTTGTTTTTGCCCGAAAGCTCAAAGTAAAGCTTAATAGCGTGTAAATCACCGCTTTCGCACATGTTTAAAAGCTTACGCCAGATTGAAGCCTCCGAGCGTTTGATTTCTTCTTCTATAAGTCCGTTTAAGTATTCCTTAAACTTATCGTCTTTTAAATAACGGTAAACGGTAGTAACACTTACGTTTGCCCTTTTTGCCATCTCGTTCACCGCAACGTCACCTTCAAGCAAGGCGTTTGCAACCGCCTTTTGTGACTTGGTTATTTTTTCCATCTTAACCTCCGCACTTAAAATTTGCAATAAAAAAACCGCGTCTTCCGACACGGCTTTTTCTTTAAAACGGTAGTTTGCTTAAAATCTTATCAGCTCTGGTGTAATACTCGATATAAACGGGTTTGCCCATCTCCTTAGCTTTGTTGATGGTGTAACGGGTTCCCCTCGACTCACCATCCCAGATAGCGATAAGCATATCGCATTCAGCAACGATCTGATCATTACGCTTAAGCGGTGCGATTTTCCCCGGATACTTATCGTACTCAGGCTTAAATTCAATAAGCTTAAGCTTGTGGCGTTTGGCATATGCCGCAGCAAGTGTGTCAACGCCCCTTGCACCGCCCGATATGATAGCGGTAGTTCCCTCAGGGATAAGAGGGGTAAGGTCATAATGTGTGATGTCTCTCGAACCAATGATTGCTACTTTCATAAAAATGCCTCCCGAAACGTTTCTTTAAATAGTTGTTTAGAACTCTTGTTTTAAGTATAGCATACTTTTTTTGATTTGTAAAGAGTTTTTTAAAAAAAGAGGACACTTTACTCCTTCGGAAAGGACTACTAAAAGACTTGCATCACAGTCCTCACAATCCATAAAATCATCAATGTTATAAAGCATTTTTTCACCTCACAAACGCCATCTGGTGACGTACATGACCTGAGTTATCTACCTGCCATAGGGCCAGATATAGCTATCCGCATTTCCCTGCTCTGACCAAACACAATCATAGTTATCAAAAAACCATTTACCGTTATTTTTAGAAAAATTAACCACTATTCCAAGTTCATTATCCTCCACAATATAATAAACCCGGGCTGTATCAGAAGTACGATTTAAAACTCTCATACGGTCGATATCTTCAAAATATGGTATTTCTTTATAATTATTTTTGTAGAGCAGAGTCAGTACTTCGCATTTTAAAATGGAAATCACCCATATTGCTAAAAGCAAAAATATTACTGTTTTCAAAACTTTTTTCATAACATCACCATACATAAATCAAAAAACAAATTATATTGAAAACTATCGAATAAATTCCGTATCTGCTTTTCCTGTTAAAAAGTGTATATACAGTTGACAGAATAATTGGTGGAACCATAAGAATTATGTATGAATAAATCGTTGTAAATTCGTCAGGTTTTCTTAAAAAGAAATTAACCGACAAAAACCATAAAAGAAAACAGAAAAAAGTATTAAACAGAATAAGAATGGTATTTAATATCACTTTCAAAACCTTTTTCATAAAATCACCCTACCAGTCATCGCTATATGAAGAAAAATAGTAACAATCATCCAAAAGCTTCACACTTGTCGGATATCCGTCGAAGTTAATCTTTTCGGTATTATTTACAATAACAATTCCCCATTCATCATCAAAAGACCCACCAAGCCTGAAAAACAGATTGCCATATTTATCTTTATATATAGTGTCACAAATTTTGTGGAATTTTTTGACGGGAGAGTAAACTGTCTCATCGGTATTCCTGAAAGTAAATATATCCTTTTCGCACCATGCTACATCAAAATCCATATCTTTAAGGGCTGCGTTTACAGTCTTACATTCTTCATAGTGTTCAAGATATCTATTTTGTCTTATCTCCCTGATGTTATCATTATTTTTATCACTTTCTGCAAATGGATTAAAAAGTAAAATCACTCCAAGTACAAGCACTGCTAAAATTTTCACAAAATCGCCCTCAATACTAATAATTCTACTGCTGAAATAACAGCCGCCATAATACCATTTTCAAACCAATAATCGGGACACTATCGTTTTTCTCATAGTGCAGGAGTAGTTGACAAAAAAGCAAAGAGTATAATACCTTCTATCAAAAGAAACACTCCCCATAAGATGCAAACCCATTTTTTGTTTAAATTAAGAGCCAGAAAACTTACAGAAAGTAAGAGCTCAATCAAATAAAATAACAGACATATAGATACGTAAGATACATCGGGATATTGCCATGTACCATCCGGATATCGGAGGTATTCATAATCTCCTATTTTAAACAGATAACTCACTACCAAATGACCAAATACATAGCTTGTAAGCAATTTATAAGATACCAAAAAGACGTTGAGAATGACTTTTACAACTTTATCGATAATATTAAGTACTTTTTTCATAACACACCGCCTAAACAGGAATCCATAGCATAACTCCGAAGAAAAAAACAGACTGCAATACCAAAGAAATCCAACCGAAAGTAGAAGCTATTTTATTCCCCTTGTTCATTGCTAAAAAACTTATAGAGTAAATAACCGTCAGGAAAAATATCAGTTTGGTATTATCAATATGGTAAAAAATGTCATAGTGACTGTAATAGGCATTACTGTTACGCAAATACTCAAATCGTCCGTATTTAAACAGATACTCCAGAGAAAAAGGTATAATCATATACGCCGATATCAAATTCTCGACAACGAGTATCACATTAAGTAACGCTTTCATTTTCATTCCACCTTTGATTACATCATTAAGAGTTCCTGTAATTTATCATAATGATAAAGAAAATCGTTTGCATAGCCAGAAGTCCTTGCTTTTTCTTTCGAAACATCCGGCCCCTGTTGATACCTGCCAACAACAATACTCATCTCTTCAATAGTTAAATCATCCGAATTGATATTTGGAAAATCTATCTGCATTAAATCTTTAAGATGTGCCGCAACAAGAAAAATAGCCGTCTTTTCATCTTTGAGTAATGATATCAATAATTCTTCTTCGGATTTTGTTAAAGTTTCATCATAGCCCATAGTTTCAGAAGCACGACGAATCTGCATACTAATATTTCCAAAAGAAGTAGTTATTGCAATGTTATTAAAATCTTCTCCTGCAATCAAGAATCTTCTGTCACCAGTAGTTATGTATCTTTTCTTCAAAGTATCAGATAAAACTTTAAAAAATTTGTATTTTACATCGTCGACAAATAGAGGATCTCCACCAAACTCATTATACGCAACTCCTGCAATCATAACTGCCGGTATATCGTAAAATTTAGAAGCTTTTTTTATGATATTTGAAATACCAACAACATATTGTGATTTATCAACTGATATATCACAATTTTGCTTTGATAACCTTTTGAAAAGATATGGTATCCATTCCTTATGATCCCATTCATTAAATTCAAATATTTCACCATTTTCGGACAATAATTTCAAGATATCTGCCAAAGTATAAAGATCTTTAACGTCATTGTCTTTACGATCTATATGATGATCCCTTAAAGCTGATTCAATATCTACTCCAGATATTTTTTTCAACTCTCTCATTGTATTGATGAACTTTTCTAAAAAATCCTCATCAATAGGATCAGTGTAATATTGCAAATCCTTTTTGATATGTTCCGCAACTGTTTCAAACCCACTCTTTATTACCTCATAATAACTTCTCTCGTATTTAAGCTTGTCATAAAGCCTTGAGCTTATTGCCTCACAGGAGAGCTTTTCGATGTAATCTTTGGACAGAATAGTCTTGAAGCATTTCCCCTGCAATGAGGATTTTTCCTTTTTAAACTTAAGAAAGTTATACACGTCCTGCAAAAAGTCTTTATCCTTGCCGTCTAAAACGTCGTCAAAAAAAGCTTTCTTCTCAGAATCGTCACCAATTGTAAAGTTAATACCATAATCAAGTGCTTTTCTTATGTACTCCATACCGGTAGAAAATGAAACCTTATTTCCGTTTTCCACCTTTTTGGCGGATTCCTCAACTCTACTCATCGACTCGTAGGATTTTCTTTTAGTATCGTATGCAGACAAAGTAAGATACGCCTTACAGGCATCAAAGGTACTTGCATTTGAGTACCCGAACTTCAAAACCTCGTTAATCTTTTCAAGAAACTTAAGTGTTTCTTCCCTCTCCTCTTTCGGGAAGAAGGACAAAACCTCTGCATATCTTTTCAAATCTGCGTGTACTTCGTAAATCACGTCAACAACACTTTTGCAGAGTTTATCGAGAGCATCGCGGTAGTCAACGCAGTGAGAGCCGTTTGAGTACTCCCACATTATATCCCCGACAATACTACTCTGATTAATATTCTTAAAATATTCAGGGCTACCAACGTCGTAGCCGTTGCTTCCTTTCAGTACCATAATTATACCACCTTTTAATAAATTTGTAAATATTGTAGGGGCGAACTGTGTTCGCCCGTCTCGTTGCCGTCAGGCAACATATCGAGTGCGAAGCACATATCGAGTCACTTGTGACATATCGAAAATTCCGTCAGGAATTTATATCGCGTTTGCTCCCTCCGAGTTCGCCATAGGCAAACCCACCTCCCCCGTCAGGAGGAGGCATTAAGAGTTCCCTGCTAACACAGATTCATTAATAATTTTTACCTGTAATCTTTTTAAACTCGGTCTTGTTGATAATACCTTTTTTAACGGCAACTCTGACCATAGTTAAAGTCCAGAGGCCTTTATCGTAGTTTTTCTTAACTGTATTAAAATTCATAATATCACTCCTATTCTGCGTCGGGCATTGACGCCATTACCTGAAATTCGAGTGCCGCGGCAATTCTTTCCTCAGCAGTAGGCTCAGGTGATAAAGCGTTAAGCTCAGCTTCAAAGCTTTCAATTCTCTTAAGCTTATCCTCGTCGGTTTCACAGCCTGTAAAGTCACAACCACGGTCTTCTGCCATTTTTACCATCTGACCTAAAGTACCGAAAAATGAGCCGTTGATTTCCCCTGCACCGCATATAACGGTGATGCTTTCAAGTCCTGCCACGGGGTAACGGGAAATCCACTGCTCAGCAGAAAGCACCTCGCCAATGGGTGTAATAATATTGTCTTTTTTGTTCCAAATTGCATATTTCATAATTTTTTCCTCCTAAAAAATAAAAACTTCCGTATTGTTTACGGCGGTATCAAAATCACTGGTGCAACCACCCGCAAAAATTGCGTAACTGCCGACAGTTGCCGCTTTTAAAAGCCTTCTTTTGTATTTTAAGCTACCAATATCCTTTAAGGTAAAGGATGTGTCAAAACAGTTTATATCGTTTAAGGTAGTATCATTCATACCACCCGCAAAGATTAAGTAATCCCCCGCCGCTATACCACTTAACTGTGACGAAGGATTTTTTAATTGTAACTGGGCCACCTTCGTAAGAGATGAATCAAAGACCTTAGTTACGTCAATTGCATGAGATGTATTTAAGTTTAAGTTAGTCTGACCACCCGCAAAAACGGCGTAGTCATCAATCGAAGCTCCCGACGAAAAAAGCTTTGAAGTGGTAACGTCCGTATCGGTAAAACTAATCATCGTGAGTGAGGTATCAAATGCGTAGACTCTGTTACTGTATCCGTAAAAAAGTCCCGTTTCCCCTGCCTTTGCAGAGCTTAACATGTAAGCGTTTACGTCAAAAAGCCTTGTAAAATGAGTACCGCTTTTATCGTAATAATCGATATTCCTAACGCCCAGATGTCCCGACTGATAATGGATACCGCCAACAAATACGGCAAATTCTCCGACGTCAAGTCCCGAAACGTACCCTTTTTCCTCAGAGAGGTCGGGCAATTTACTCTTTGTAAGGGAATTATCGTACTTTTCAACGTCTAAGTAACCACTCCCAGGCCCTGTATCAAAACCACCTGCAAAAATCACCGAGTTGTCAATCGATACAGATGCACCGAAAATTTTTATGTTGTCAAGTCCCGTAACCGAAAGATAGGTGAGTGATTTATCGTAGGTTTCACAGTCGTTTAAAGCATAAGCACCACCCGCAAACAAGGCGTAATCCGAAGTGCTGCCCGACATATGACCGGGTCTGCCATAGCCTAACGGCGTCGCCTCGCCGAAATAAGCAACTTCACTCGCCATAACGGGACGGGCAACGTTATTTACACCGAGATACGCTTTTTTCACCTTTCTTGCTAAGTTATCAACACCAAGGTAGGCTTTTTTAACCTTTCTCGCAACCCCGTTCACACCGAGGTAAATCTTCTTCATACCCCACCTCTATTCGTAAATAAAATAAAGCTTTCCGTTTTCAAGAGGCGTTTCACCTGGCGTTAAATCCTCAGTCCCCGCCTTGAAAAAGTCAAGCTTTTCGTCGATGATATCGGCGTTTTTATTAAAATCTTCAATATTGTAAAAATCGTTTTCATCGGGTTTTTTAAGCCCGAAATTCTTTGTATAGGTCGCCATCAGTTCATTCCTCCTTCTTTGATGTAACCGTGGGTAAATTTTGTAAGCATCGAGTTTTTAAAACAACCGACAGTTTTATATCTGCGGTAAAGACGGCTTACTTCGATAACCATATTGGCAGGTGCCATCGAGTAAAGAAGCTCTTTAACTGCGGTGGCGTTTTCCGTATCCGTAAGATGAACTAAAATCTTGTACGGCTCAACCAAAAGCTCGTAATTCCCCTCACCACAGATAAAATCAAGCTGTAAAGCAAGTGCCTTTACAGTGAACGGTGTCCTGCTTCCGAGCGTTGTTTTTATCCTGAAACGGCGGTCGTTCAGTTCCCCGTATGACGCTATCCCGAGCATTTTTTCAAAGCGTTTTATCCCCGTTTCGTCAAGAGTTTCGATAAACTGATTATCAAGTATCTTATGAATTTTCCCCCAAATTTCAGAAAGCTCGTCGTTTTCTGCCTTTGCTACCGCTTTAAACTCAGTAATTTTTGAAAGAACGGGCGGAAGATAGCTTAAAATATCACTGTCTTTCACTTACTTCACCCCTTACAGGAATTTCCGTTTCGGAAAGCTCAAGGTTTGTTTCGTTGCCGTTTAACGAAGTAAAGGTAACGTCTAAAATCCCCTCGGTGTCAAGAAGTCTTTTCTCAATCCCCGTCACCCTTACAGTCACGGGACCCGACTCGGGCCAAGCTTCGGCAAGCTCCTTAAAATACCCGTCAATTACCTCGTTTACCTTATCTTTCACCTTTAAAAAATCGTAATCCTTCTGGTAGGTAAGAGAAAGGAGTATATCAACGGGCTTTGCTTTAACGCCCTCAACTGTAACCTTATGCCCGATAGGAGCAATTCCAAGCCCCTCACCGCTTATAGGGTCAACCTCGTTTTGCACCTTATTTATAAGCTCCTTAGACGGCACACCCACCGCTGAAGAAATCACAAGGCGAACAGTCCCCTCCCCGTAATGATGCGGATTTACAAGAACCTTGAAAACCCCGTCGATACCGCTTACACGTTCTGTGTAATCCGCCACGTTACCGCCAAATGAGGCGTTTTTAAGGCTTTCAAGATACCTTTTTCTGAAGCTTTCGGTGTCCTCCTCGTCCTCACCGGGAGTAGTGATTTCAATAACCTTAATCTCCTCAAGACCGCTTATATACTCAACGGGCAGAAGGTTTGAGTTTGCCTCATTTGCACCGCTTCCCGCCTTGTCCGCAACAAGCTTGTAAGTGTTTTCCGAAAGCTTTTCTGTAACAGTGAAGCTTTCTTCGTCTGCCATAAAACGGCTTCCGATGGGAACTTCCCCCGAAACCTCGGCAGTAATCTCCGCACAGGTCGCCTCAAATGGCGTAATTCCTCTTTCAAGGGCACGTCTTACAAGGTACTCCCTGCTCTGGGTATCGGCAAAAGCCTCGTTTAAAACGACCTCCATTTCTATATACAGAAGCGCCATTTCAACCGCCGCAGGGGCGAGAGCGTTGTATATGAGTGACCCCTCACGTTTGTCGAGGTTGTCGGGAATTTTTTGCATCATTCTTTCTAAAATTTTCTCAAAAGTCATATCTTCATACATTTATTTCCACTTCCTTTTTCTCCCTGATATCGCCGAAAACCGTCTTAACAGTGAAAGTAACGGTAAGGTTATCCTTTTTTGCCTCAAAATCAAAATCCTCAACCGCTATAATTCTGTCATCACAGGTGAGAGCCTCGGTGATACGGCGTTTAAGCTCGGGCCAGAGGTAGGAAGCCTCCCTGCCGATAAGCTCCGAAAGCTCTGCGCCGTAGTTCCAGCTGTACACGGGATAGACGTATCTTTCGCAGTTTAAAATAAGGTAAACCGCCTGACGCACCGCGTCAATACCGCTTGTCATCCCCCTGATTTTATGGTTTTCGGTATCCAAAAGGTATGTTTTTTCGTTATTTATCATTTTTCCTCCAGTCTGTCCGTGATGATAAATTTCTGTCCGCCCTGCATTCTTAAAAGCAACACCCGATCCCCCGTTTTAAGGGCGTTATAAAGCTTTAAGGTGAAATGCTCGTCACCGCACTCTGCCCCGATTTCAAAGTCGGTAAGGCTTTTTGGAACTACGAGCATCCTTTCAGTAAGTATAAGCTTCTGCTCGACTTTTACTGTAAGTGGCGAAGTCTGAATAACCTCGCCCATCAGGGCGTTTACAGGCTTTTTCTCCTCAAAAATATCAGCACTCACTTTTTTCAAAAGGTTCAAAAAATCATTCAGAAAAATCCCCTCCTTTTAAGGATAAATCCATAATATGGGCGTTTTCCGAGAAGGTGTGATTAGCTTTTAAAACCATCATAATCCCCTTGTATTCGGGGATATCGACGTAAATACTGCTCCCTGCCCTCACTCTTATATCACCCTTTACCCCCGTAACAGTGAGGGTTTTCTTCTCAGTTTTTAGCTCCTCTAAAAGCTTTTTTGCCATAAAAGAGCCGTTTTCGTCGCCGTTTATGTGGGAAAAATACTGAAGTACGCCGTATTTTTCCTGAAGCGACTTGTCCTCGGCGATAGTTATCTGTCTTAACCCCTTTTTGCTGTCCTCATGCATAAGCTTTATGCGGTTAAAAGAGTTATCAATACTGCAGTTTAAGTTATAATTCTCAAAACACGTACCGTCAAGTAGCAGATTTTTCTGTAAAGCATTTTCCTTTACAAGGCACAAAGTACCGAAATTATCGTATAAAACGAACTCCTCACCCGTATTTTCATAGGTGATATCGAGTGCCGTTTCAATGATGTCAAAAAGGGTTTTTGAGTCCTCGACGCGGTACGGAATAACGTATTTCGTATCGTCAACCGCCCCCGTTTCAAGCTTAAACTGTGTCGCAATAAGCTTAAGCACGTCAGACGCCTTTTTGTTTTCGTAAACTAAGTTATCCTTGTTTTTGAGATACTTTAAACTGTCAAACGCCGTTACCGTGTATTCGTTTGAAGCCCCGTTTTTCGTAAGGCTTGAAACCATCCCCTTAAACACTCCCTCATCCCCAACAAAAAAGCTCACCTTATCCCCCGTTTCGGGTATAAAACCGATATCGGGTACTGAAAAGGTAAGCTTTGAGGGAGTAAGTTTTCGGGTAGTTTCCCACTTTAAATTCTCTTTCGGCATTATAATAAAGCCTTTGTCTTTTCGTTCAATCGAAAGCTTTAAATCAGCCAAAGTAAATCACCTGCCCAGGATAAATAAGATTAGGGTTTTTAATGCCGTTAAGCTTTGCTATTTCCTTGTAGAGGTTGCCGTTTCCAAGCTCGGTTTTGCAGATGTTGTAAAGGCAGTCGCCCTTTTTGACCGTGTAACTCTTTGCAGGGGTTTTTACTTCCCTTGTAACCACCTTTGCCGCATTACTTGCAACAGAATATTCCTTTAAAACCGCACTTTTATACTCTTTAAGCTTAAAGGAAACAGTACAGTCGGTACCGCTTTCGGCATTTTCCGTTATCGCCATATCTTCAAGACTCACTAAAATATTGGTGTCAAATAAGGGTCTTCCCTTTTCATTCGTGCGTGATGCAAGAAAATAAAAAGGCTTTTTCTCACGTTTTAACAGTTCAAACTTCGCAAGATAGAAGTTAGCGGGTAAAAAGCCGTCGGGGTAATACGCAAACGGGTACTTCTTCTGCGGAAAAAGTGCCTCGAATGAAATTTCCCTGAGCCCCGGGGATTTTAAAATGCTTATTTCCTCCCCGTTTAAAAGGGTTGATACCCCGTTTTTGTTTTTAGTAACAATGTTAAGCCTTGACGGAGTCACGGGCAAGGCAATCCCGTCAAGATAAAAAATATACGCCATATTTTCCTCCTTTCCGTCGCCTTTCGGCAACAACTCGTATTTTCCAAATTGCAAACCCCAACAAAAAAACCGCACCCTGCGGTACGGTTAGATATTAAATTAAACGACCACTTAGTGACGGGCAGTTTTTGTTACAGTTCCCCCCGCCCTTAATCAAGCCATTTTGGATACATCGTGCTATACTCGTAAATATTATCCTTTATATGAGTAAGTTCCCATATACCCGATATTTCATAATGTGCGTCAATGCTCTTCCCGTGATGGGAAATTGCACACAGAAATCTGATATTTTCATTCTTTTCTTCGTTATTAATAATCGCATATCCGAAATCATCATCGACAGCGATTCTTCTAACATAGCAAATACAGTTCGCTTCCTCATCAGCCCTGTAAGCGGTCAGACGTAAGCTCTTTTTATATCCGTCAAAGGGAATTTCTTTCACAACCTCAAATTCACCGTCTTTAAGCGTTATCACTTCTCCAATTTCAGCAAACTCAAAATCCTCGTTCTTAATAAGCTCGTTTATCTCCTGACAGTACGGTATATATTCTTCTTCTTTCGGTGAGATGATAAAATTTACCATAACGGGAATAAGCAGTAAAATCACCATCCCAATCAAAAGCCAAAAACAACCTCTTTTCATAAAATCACCCAACCCGAAAATCATCTTCTTTGGCGAGTTTTTTGCCGTGTTTGTCGCAAACAGTCAAAACCTTTTCCAAAAGTTCTTTTTTACTGTATTTATCCTTTTTAAACTTAACCTGAAAAACAGTGTGCCAGTTTACAAAGCTTATAAATATATCGGGTTTTTCAGAATCCGTGAATTTAAGCATTTCTTCTTTGTTTTTAAAGTCTAACAAAAGATTGAAATCCTTGTACCCGTAAAGCTCGGGAAATACGTGATCTAAATTATGAAGCAAGGAAAAATAAGTTTTTATAAGCTTAATATCAGCGCCCTTTGTAATACTTGCAATATCGAGTTTATCGACAAAAACCTTGTCACAAGGGAAATTATATACTTTTAAAAATGCTTTATAATACTCGCCTAACAGATTTTCTGTATAACTGTCCGGCATCTGGCGTAAAAGTTTCCTTTTTTGCTTTTCTTCCTTTTGGGTCAGTGTTCTCGGCTGTCCGCCAACATCAAAAGTATTAAAGACAGTATGTCCTTCCAGTAACACTTCAAAAAGGTCGGTTGCAAAGGGAATAAGACCTTCAAAATCATCTTCACAGTCCGCATCGAAGTAAGCAATCTCAAACTTGTCCATATCAGAATCTGCAGAGAGTCTGTCGTTTAAGTGAAAACTGTTATACACTACTAAAAGACTTGCATCACAGTCCTCACAATCCATAAAATCATCAATGTTATAAAGCATTTTTTCACCTCACAAAATTATTCTAACATAGTAATATCAATAACCCACGAACAGAAGGCTTCTCCACCAACAGCACCGGCTACTCCACCTACGAGTCCAAAGACAAAACCTCCAACCGCAGTTCCAATACCAGGAGCTATCATTGTTCCCAAAGCAGATCCACCCATTGCACCTAATTTGGCACCAAGTGCTGAACCTGCCCAACCGCCTGTTATTTCAGCAGATTTTTGAATGGTTTTAACACCTAAATTTTTATCTTCATCTCTTAAATCCTCAGTTACAGCTACTCCTAAATCATAAGCATCTGCAACAATACCAGCTACCAAAAAAACCTTTCCTGCCTTCTTAACTTTTTTTACAACATTATCAAAATTTTTGAAAAAATTATATGTTGATAAGCTTACCTTAGTATGGTCTAATGATTTTAGAATTTGTGACTGTCGCTCGGTAGCGTTAATTGGAGCTTTGGTATTGAAATGGTAGTACTGATGTTTACCATGTGGATGATCAAAGTATAAACTCCTTGTTTCTCCAATAAGCAAAGCACCATTCTTTTGCGCCTTAATATCGCCAATTTCAATATTATACCATTTATTCTCAAGAGGATTAATATATAAAAGCGAGTGAGGTATACCCTTATTAACAGTATTAATGTTACCGACAATATCATTTAAAACTAATCCATTTTCTTCTGATGTTTCTCCAGAAGATATATCCTCAGTGCTAATATTTACCGGAATTAAAGAAGGCGCAATACCATCATCAAAACACTGTAAGAAGGTATTCCATGCACATTCTGTTTCTTTTCCCCAGATGCCATCTTCGTTCAATATGCCACTATACCCCGGTATTTTCATTTCATTCAGAAGACATTGTAATCTCCTGATTTTATTATAATTTCGTTCGTTAGAATTTGAGTAACTAATAAATTTTACACGTTCTGAAATATTAATGTTTATACCCAACTTTTGAAAATCTTTTTCAACTGAAAGCAATATATCATAATTGTATTTTAGGATATTACCTTCTTTATAACTTATATCCGAAATTATTTTTTCTTTAATATCTTCAAATCCTTTCCTGAGCACATCATAATAACTTCTCTCGTTTTTAAGCTTATCATAAAGCCTTGAGCTTATTGCCTCGCAGGAAAGTTTTTCAATATATTCCCTTGAAAGAATGGTTTTGTAACATTTCCCCTGCAATGAGGATTTTTCCTTTTTAAACTTAAGAAAGTTATACACGTCCTGCAAAAAGTCTTTGTCCTTGCCGTCTAAAACGTCGTCAAAAAAAGCTTTCTTCTCAGCATCGTCACCAATTGTAAAGTTAATACCATAATCAAGTGCTTTTCTTATGTACTCCATACCGGTAGAAAATGAAACTTTATAGCCGTTTTCCACCTTTTTGGCGGCTTCCTCAACTCTACTCATCGACTCGTAGGATTTTCTTTTAGTATCGTATGCAGAAAGCGTAAGATACGCCTTACAGGCATCAAAAGTACTCGCATTTGAATACCCGAATTTCAAAACCTCGTTAATCTTTTCAAGAAACTTAAGTGTTTCTTCCCTCTCCTCTTTCGGGAAGAAGGACAAAACTTCTGCATATCGTTTAAGATCCGAATGCACTTCATGAATTACTTCAACAACACTTTTGCAGAGTTTATCGAGAGCATCGCGGTAGTCAACGCAGTGGGAGCCGTTTGAAAACTCCCACATTATATCCCCGACAATACTACTCTGATTAATATTTCTGAAATACTCTGGGCTACCAACGTCGTAGCCGTTACTACCAATTAATTTCATTTTACCACATCTCCTTATAAATGTAAATATACACCGTAGGGAACGACCTGCGTGTCGTTCCGCGTTTCATTCCCGTTTCGCCCAAGCGCAACACCATAATTTTGCCTTCGGCAAAACATCATTTGCGAAGCAAACATCATTGTCACAACTGACAACATCATTTTCGCTACGCGAAAACTTCACTAATAATACATTCCCTCGCCGCAGTTTCTGACAGCCTCATTAAGCTTT